>DASYML010000083.1:0-27581 GCA_036009045.1 Pyrinomonadaceae bacterium | reverse complement strand
GGGACATTCAAGCATGAAGAGATTTATAACGTACCGATGCTTGTTTCGTCACTCCCCCATGATTTTTCGTGTTCCAGTTTGGGCTTCAAAGCCTCTTTCTCGCTCACTCAAGTATTCCTCAACCAGCCGCATCAAGTATTTCTCAACCATCTACTATTAGACTCCGTTTCAAGCTGGTCAAGATTAAAACTCCAGGCGCTCTTGAAAGAGACGGAGACGATTAACTATCAAAGCCAGCCGCATTTCAAAGTTGTTTTTAATAAGCATCGAGCGATTTCGCATCGCTTCAAGACTAACAAAGACATCAAGGAGACGATCCATGCTCGCACTTCGGAAGACGGCCAGCGCACAGGCCACACACTTTATGTCACAAAGTTTGCGTTTGAGATTAATGCTCGTCGCGGCCATCTGCTTGATGACGGCGATACTGACGGCCACCATCATCAGTTCCGCCGCGTCTCCCTCAAACGGGACGCTCTCACCATCCGGCGGCGCGCTCACTTATACGGGCGGACCCTTCGCCAACGATAACCAATCCGCGCCGACTTCGGATGTCTCCCCGCAGTGCGTGGGGACGACGCTGCCCTGCGACGATTACGCGCTGACGGTCTCAATCCCTGCGGGCACGACGACGAGTTACAACGTCAACGTCAACATCGGCTGGATTGATACGGGCGGCACGACTTCCGACTTCGATCTCTTTATCTTCAAGTCCGACGGGACCAGATTGACCTTCGCGGCCACTTCCAGCAACCCTGAGGAGGTAGCCTTTCCGGCGGTCGCTGGCAGCTATACGGTGAGAGTGGTTCCATACTCCACTTCGCATACGGTCAAATATAACGGGACGATTCAATTAATCCCTGTGGGCGGCGGCGGCCCGTCCGGCTCGCCGACTCCGACCCCTGTGCCGACGCCGGTCGTGCCCGGCGCACCGCGCTTCCAGAGTTACTTATCGCCCGCAGGCGTCGCGGATGATTTCGGCGAACCGTCCATCGGCGCAAACTGGCTGAGCGGAAATATCATGACCTATGGCGGCTTCGGCGATCCGGTGCGCGTCACTTTCGACGATTGCCCTTCGCCCGCGAAGGCGACCTGGGTCACGACTCCCGCTATCACCGCCAACACGACGAGGGCGCTCGGCGACCCGATTCTCTACACGGATAGAGAGACGGGCCGCACGCTCGTCTCGCAGTTGGAAGGCGGCTCGAAGCAGTCTACGACCGACTATACGGATGACGACGGCGCGCACTACCTGCCCACACAAGGGTCCGGCGTCAACTCCGGCGTGGACCACCAGACGCTCGGCGGCGGTCCGTTCGGTGCTGCGAGCACGCTCCCGCATCCGACTTATCAGAACGCCGTTTACTATTGCGCGCAGGATGTAGCGGATGCCAACTGCGCGGTCAGTCTTGATGGCGGCGTCACCTTCGGGCCAGCCGTGCCGATGTATAACGCAACGCAGTGCGGGGGCCTGCACGGCCACGTCAAGGTCGCGCCGGACGGCACTGTTTATGTGCCCAACCGTGGATGCGGCGGCCAGCCCGTCGGCACGCCCGTCACCGCACGCGAATATCAGGGCGTCGCGGTCTCGACGAACAACGGTATTACATGGTCCGTCAAACCCGTCACAGGCTCGAAGCCGAACAGCAACGACCCATCCGTAGGCATCGGCGCGGACGGGACCGTCTACTTCGTTTATGCGGACGGCGATAATCATCCCAAAGTGCAAGTCTCGCATGATAAGGGAACGACTTGGAGCACCGCGAAGGATGTCGGTGCGCCGTTCGGCATCGTCAACACGGCCTTCCCTGTCGCCGTCGGAGGAGATGCCAACCGCGCGGCGGTGGGCTTTATCGGCACATCCGCCACTGGCAATCCGAACGACGCCGCGACCTTCCGTGGCATCTGGCACGCCTACGTGGCGATGACTTACGACGGCGGCGCGACCTGGACCACTGTTGATACGACGCCGGATGATCCGGTTCAGATTGGCTCTGTCTGTCTCAGCGGCACGACCTGCGGCACGGATCGCAACCTGCTCGACTTTAACGACATGACGGTGGATAGATTCGGGCGTCCGTTGATGGTCTACGCGGATGGCTGCGTGGCTCCCGCCTGCACCACCGCGACCGCCGCTGGCAATCCGCCGTACAACGCTTCGCGCAGCAGCAAGGGAGCCATCGCCCGCCAATCTGGTGGCCGCAGGCTCTTCGCGCAGTATGATCCGAACCCGGCGGAGCCGACGCTGCCCGCCGCGCCCCGCGTCAACAGCGTTGAGAGAAACGCTCTCGGCACTGTGCATCTGGATTGGTCAGAGCCGGATAACGGCGGCTCGGCTTTGATTGGTTATAACGTTTATCGCAAGGCAGGGGCCAACGGCAGCTATGCGCCCCTGGCGACTGGTCTCACACGCACGACCTACGACGACACGACGGCGACCGCGCCGAACACGACCTACTTCTACAAAGTGACGGCGACGAACGGCATCGGCGAGGGAACGAACTGCGGCGAGTTCAGCCCTTCGATAGTGACGCAGGAGAGTCGCTGCGAATTGCCCGGAGTGACGGCTGTGACGGACACCTCCGACGGCGGTCAGAATACTCCGCCCGATGCGAGAGTGGATATACAGAAAGTGTTCGTGGCCGAACCATTCTTCGGAGCGGGCGTCAACAAATTGGTCATCACCATGAAGATGGCTCCATCAACCATGACCACGGCGCAGCCTAACGGCGAGTGGTACACCATCTGGAATCGTCTCCAACCGGATGCCAACTTCGACCGCTACTACGTGGCGATGAAGTCTGATTCGGGCGGCGCGGTCACTTACGAGTACGGCAAGTTCGGTGTGCCTCTGGCGACGGATGGAAGCATCCCGAATCCGAATTCCAACACGCCCGTCAAACTCGGCGACGCGGACGGCGGAACCTACAGCCCGACGACCGGCGTCATCACCATCACCCTGGCAACTTCCAAGGCTGAGAACATACAGCCCGGACAGTCCCTCGGAGGTCTCAACGCACGTACCTACTTTACACGCCCGGCGGTTGGGCCAAGGTCGCAGAACATAGCTTCGGACATCACCGGCGACGGCGCTTATCAACTCGCTGGCAACGCCGCGTGCGCGCCGAACACAGCGCCTCTGGCCTCGCTGCTGGCGGCTCCCACTTCCGGCAACGTTCCATTGACGGTCGGCTTCAACGGCGCAGGCTCAAGCGATTCCGACGCGGGCGATTCCGTTGCTTCCTACACCTTCAACTTCGGCGACGGCACAGCGCCCGTGACGCAAGCCTCTCCGACTATCCAACATGTTTACAATCAGGCGGGCCAGTTCGCCGCGCGGCTGACCGTGACGGATACGCACGGGCAGGTCAGCAGCAACATGTCAGAGGTGATTATCACGGTCAATGATCCTTCCGTGAGACAGAACTACGCGTTCTCCGGCAACGGCGGGACGGCGACAGGTTCAAGCGAGCATGAGAGCGGAGGCTTCCCCGCGCTTTCGGCCATCAACGGCGACCGCACGGGCGGTAACTGGGGCGGCGGCACGGGCGGTTGGAACGACGGCACGCGCGGTGTCTTCCCGGACTCGCTGGTAGTCTCCTTCAACGGCTCCAGGACCATTGATGAGATTCGTCTCTACACCTTGCAGAACAACTTCAGGAGCGCCGTCGAACCGACGCCCTCTATGACGTGCGACTACTACGGTCTGATTGATTTCGATGTCCAGACCTGGGACGGCGCGCAGTGGGTGACGATACCCGGCGGCAACGTGACGGGCAATAACAACGTCATGCGCGTTTTCACCTTCCCGGCTGTGACGACAACGAAGATTCGCGTGGTCGTCAACAACGCGCAGAACAACTACAGCCGCATCGTCGAACTCGAAGCCTTCGGCGCTGGCGGGCAGTAGTAGTAAGAACGCTTAACCGCAAAGGTCGCCAAGAGAGCACGCAAAGGAAAGCGCTCTACAGGGTGACTGACAAGCCGTCTGTGCCCTGAAAGGGCAACCTGTGAGAGCCGGGGGCAAGCTCGTAGAGCGTCGCCCCCGGCTCTCATATGTATCCACTATCGTGGATACATTGAACAGTGCTCCTGACTTTTCAGGTACCCTCTTTGCGCCCTTTGCGTTTAAATCTTTCGTACCTGCAATGGCAACTTGTTCCCTTGAGTATCCCTCTCAACTTCAACGCGTCCATTGAGGGTCGCCAGCGCCGCGAGGATTAGGAAGAGCAGGGCGTTGGCCGTCGTGTGCAGAGTAAAATCAAAAAAACTGTGGACCAGCACGGCGAAGCAACCGGCGAGCGCGCCCGTCGCCACCCCGCGCCGGAAAGCATCTTTCGATTCCCGCCGCTTAGAGCCTATGCGAAAAAGCTTGATGATAAAGAACAGGCCCAGCGCCGCTCCGGCTATCCCCGCGTCGGCCAGGACTTCCAGATAATCGTTATGTGCGCGCTCGACTCGCAACGGGTCGTTCCGCGTCTCGTAGCTCGCATAAGTCACACCGTATGCTCCCAGCCCCGTGCCTAAGAAGGGATGGTCCGCGATGATCCGAAGCGTCACGCTCCAGATATGCGTTCTTCCGTTTGAAGGGTCCGCCGCGTTGACGGTCCCGGCGAATTTGCTCAGAGCACCTTCGCCGCCCAGCAGGACCATGCCGACGAAAAATAACAGGACCAGAATTAATCCTAAACCCGCGCGCAGCGCCGCTCCGCTCACGCGCCCTCTCTTCGATGCCTCAACCGTCGCGTCCTTCTTTTGTCTTCCGAGCCTTGTCAGGACGACCAGCAACGCCGTCAACGCGATGAGTCCGATGAGGCCGCCGCGCGAGCCTGTCATGATGAGAGCGATTCCCATGACGGCCACGGCGGTCAGGTAGAGCAGATATTTATCACGCGGGACGGCACCGGAAAAGAGCAGGCCGAGCGGCAACGCTATCGCCATTTCCATATAGCCCGCGAAGTGATGACGATTGACGAACGGTCCGAAGGGCACTGCCAGCACAGGCTCATAAATCCAGTAAATCTTCAACGGGCTGAAGAACGATTGGATGAGGCTGTAGAAGGCCAGCAGAAAACCGAAGATGCAGATGACACGCACGATGAGGCGAAGGCGACGCGGGCTATTGAGGTAAACGAGCGCGGCGGCGAAGTAGATGAGCAGGTCTGCTATCTGGACCAGCGCGAGCTTCGTCGCGTAAGGATCAAAAGAGAGCGTGCGGCGCGGCATGTCCAGGACTCCGCCCGTCAACGCCACGCTGCCGAGCGGCAGCAGTTGAATCAAACCTACCAGCAGGAGTCCGAGGATGGACCATTGCAGCGCGTTGCGGCTCAGGCGCAACTCGCGCGCGCGCCACCCGTCTATCGCCCAGAGCGTGGAGACCCATGCCGCGCCCGTCGTGAAGACCGCGAGCGACCAGTAATGGACCGTGCCGTAGGCGAGCGCGGAGAGCACGACGGCCACAGACAGCGTGAGAAAAATCAGGCGGCTCGCGACGGTTCGCTCCATCTCAGCGGTTCGCTCCATCGCTCGGACTCAAGCGTTGGAGTCTGAAATCGTCATACCAGACCGTGCCCAGAATCGGGCAGCCCGCGCCCGCCGTGCATGGCTCACGGTTGGTGCGGATGGTCACGGCCTGCGTTTGTGGACCAGTTTTAAAGTTGAAGATGGAGAGAGGCTGCCACTCATGATTGCCTGCCGGGAGCGGCGCGGAAGCGGCGAGCACGCGCCCGTCAGTTTCGTCCACGATCTCTATGAGAGGCAGGCTCACGCTCTGCAACTCGGCTGTGCGGACGAAGCATTCAAAGCGGTAGGAGGTCGCGGGTTCGACAGGCACAAGCTGCGAGAAATCCGCGTAGGTGCGCGCGTTGAAGACGACGCGCAGGCTGTGCCCGCCGCTATGCTTTTGCGCGGCATCAATCTCAATCCGGGCCTGCGGCGGGTTCTTGATGTGCCACTCGAAAGGGTGCGCGCCGCCGAGGGCCACTTCGCTTTCAAAACCCGCGTTGCGAACTTCGCCGATGTTTGGAATGTTCGCGTCCGCCCCTGCGAGACCGCGTTCCAGTTCCAGGGCGAAGAGATACTGTTTCGCATCGAGCATTGATTTCATCAAAGCCTCGCCCGTCTCTCTCTGCTCCTGTTTCTCCGTCGCGTTCAAATCGGACCATAAACGCATCGCCTCGACGCTCTCTCCGCGACCGCTCAAGTATGCGGCAAGGCGCGCACGCGCCGCACTCGAATCGCCGACGGCTTTGAGCAGCGCTTCGGTATCTTCGCCGTAAACATGCCAGGCCAGATTAATTGTCTGCGCCCGCAGGCTCTCATCACTTTGACAAGCCTCGCGGAGTTCGTTGAAAGCCTCATCCGTGCGGCCCGCTCTTAAAAGTAGATTGCCCAGAAACCAGCGCGGGGAGGCAAAGGCCGGGGCGAGTTCGACGCCGCGACGCAGGGCCTGCTCGCCGCGTGCGGCATCGCCCGCCCGCTCGCGCGCCAGCCCCAGTTCAATCCATAAACGATAATCGCGCGGAGAGAGACGCACGGCCTCTTCATAATGCAGATTCGCGGCGGCCAATTCGCCCGCGTTGAGATTTCTGGTTTCCAGAGCGGCGAGCGTTAAGTGTGTCGCCGGGTCCGAAGGCGCGAGGCGCAACGCCATTCGAGCTATCTCCAACTCATCCGCTACGCCGTCGCCCGGCAAGTACTCCGCGAGCGTATTGCCCATGTACCACCGCACCGCGCACGACGCGCCGGAGAGGACGAGCGCCATCGCCGCCAGCAACAAGAGACGACGCGGCAGCGTGCTGAGAGAGACTGACCTTATCTCATCCATCGTTCCTCAAATTGGAATCTCACATGATGGCAAAAGAGCGCCCTGATGATAATCCAATCCGTTATCGAACGCGACCTTGATGTTGCGTCGTTAGTGATTCAACGTTTCCTGAGCGGACACGAAAGAGGCGTTCACCACCGCAGACACAGAGCGCACAGAGTTTGCACAGAGATTTAAATCAGTTCTTCTCTGTGCTTACTCTGAGTCCTCTGTGTCTGCGGTGGTGAATACCGCTGTCCCACAAACTCAAGCCGGAATTGGACCAGTATGGTTGCCCCGTGTATCAAATGTTCGGAAGGTCAGCTTTCAAACCGGGTCATGGCTTGATAGTCTCTATCGCGTTGACGCTAACGCCGTAATATCTTTGAGGATGAATTGCATGAGAGTAGTAATAATAAAACGTCTGGGCCAATTATCCTTTGTCATTCTGTTGGCGTGCTTCGCCGCGCTCGCGGAGGGTCATGAGCGCAATCAATCGCCAGCATCAACCGCGATGACGAACAGGCTCGATGCGGCAAGCTGTGGGAGCCTGGCAAAATGTCTCTCTGAATTACGGGCCGAAAATACCTTGAGCATCACGGAACCTTTGCCGCTCGGAGCGGGCACTGTGACGCTGCCTGAGAGCCTAGTGATTGAGATTGGAGGGGCCGGGCGCATCACCGGCACGGGCACGCTGAATATCCTGAGCGCCTTCGCCGCTCCGCCGCGTAGAGTGTTTGATAAAGGCGTCACGGTCAGCTTCGTCGGGAATAAGTTGATTCCGGCTTTCTATCCTGAATGGTGGGGCGCAAGAGCAGATTATGGCGCGGGCGCGGGGACGGATAACGCGCCGCTTTTCAATGCCATGTTCGCGGCCATTGACGACCATACGCGCGTTGAAGCGAGGGCGGGCGGAGGCTATGGATTGCTCACCCCCGTGGTCATGTATCGAAAGGTCGGGATTGATTTCGGCGGCACAGGCTCTGCGGGCGGGGCCAGCACTCCTGGGACGAACATCCCTGCCTTTTATCCGCTCAAAGGGTTTACAGGCGAGACGCTGTTGGACGTGGACCGCTCGCGCGATTTGAACATCCACGACTTCGGCTTTTATGGTCTGGGGCTTGTCAACAGAGGAATCTGGGTCGAGCAAATTAATGGACCAGGGCCGGGGATTTCCAGTTATATAAACTTTCAGCGTCTCTCAATCGAGAACGGTTCGACGAATGAAAAATGGATCGGCGTCGAACTCGGTGATGCCACTTCTGCCAACTGCGAATTCATGAGCTTCGACCATGTGAATTTTAGCGGCGGGACGAACGATGATGGGAGCGTGGCGACGGGGAAAGGCACGAACGTGCAACTCTCTCACGCCAACGTCAAGGGCGTCACTTTGAGGGGCTGCCAGATGCAAAACTTCGCTTACGGCATCAAGAATTATCAAGGCTCCTTCAGCACTTCTCACATGCGTGGCGGGACCGGCTACGTGGTTTACTACCTGCATAATTGGACCGATGGCATCACCATCGAAGAGGACAACTTCGAGGACACGCGACAGCTTCTTTTGTCGGACACTTTCGGGACCACTGCGCCGGTCAGAATTCGCGGCGGGCGCTATCACGCCATCAAGGGAGCGGGCGGTGTGAGCGTGCCCTTTATAGACTTCGGCCCGTCGAGCACGGATACGCAAGTCGAATTTGAGGATAACGATTTCGCGCGTCAGGATGGCGCGGCGATGACTAACTTAATCGCGGCGGCGGGCGCAAAGAGCGTGCTCTCAGCCAAACTCATCAAGGCCGTCAATACGCCGGAGGTTTATCTCGACAGGGCCTTCCGCACCTTCGGGCAGGGCAAGCGCGAAAGCGCGCTGGGACTCGCTATCTGGGGGCGCACGGAAACATACGCGACCGCGCCCAATCTCTCCATCGTCACCAGCACGGGCGCGACTCATGGTCTGACGATGAGCGACAACCGGATTGATGTCGGCGGCGGGATAGGCATCACAGAGTTGGCCCGCCCGTCTGCCCCGCAGGTCACATGCTCAAGCACGGGCGCATCAACCGCTATCTTCTTCTGGGTCGTGCCCGTGACCGCCACAGGGGCCAGCGGCCAGGCGAGTCCGAGGAGCGGCGATAACATCTTTTGCGGCGACGCGCCGAACGCTGCGCGCCCGATAAGTTTGACCTTCGCCGCTGTTCCCGGCGCGGCGAGTTACGACATCATTCAAGGCTCCCCGAAGAACCAGGAAGAACAACGCGTCGTCGCAAATTTCAAAGACCTAGGCGGCATGATGACCGTCAATCTGACGAGCTATCCGTCAACCAGATTCGGCACTTATCATTTCTCCTCAATTGATGAGACGGCGACGACCAGAATCGCCGGTCTCTCGCATACCGTGCGAGTGGTTGGCGGCGATTATCAAATCCAACCCGGCGAAAATCTTTTGGTTGCTCAAGGTCTGCGCGCGAACTCAACCGTCTCTTTGCCGAACGCGGAGATAGTTCCCGGAAAGGAAGTTCAGATTTGTCGCGCGGATACTTCGCCACACACTTTGCAGGTCTCAGGGCAAGGCTTCGGAATCTTGCAGCCGGATGGCTCAGTCGTCACGTCGCTCAGCCTGAGACGCAGCGGCCAGTGTGTGAAGCTCACGAATGTGGGCATCAACATGCAGGGCTACGGCCTCGTCTGGATTCAGACGGGAGGTAATTGAGCGTTAGGCGGTCTTTGACTTTAGCTGGCGTGTGAGTACATTATTGTGCGAATCACACACAAAGAGTTTTTCTTGATCTTCAATCCTAAAGTTTTGGAGTTGAAAGGAACCGATGCGACTCGTACACAGATTAATTCTAACCATCGCTATCTTGACCTTGCTGGCCGGATGCGGCAAAGGCCCTGAGACGACGCAGGCTCCGGCCTCTTCGTCGCCTGCTCCGACCGCGAGCGCGCCGGGCGTCGCCGCACCGGCTGCGCTTAACGAAAATGAGATCGCCTTGCTGGAGGCTTCCGCCAAAGGCGATGCCGCGAAGGTCAAGTCATTATTGGGCCAGGGCGTGAATGTCAATCTCAAAGGCAGCGATGGCCGCACGCCTTTGACTGAAGCGGCCTTTGCGGGACACGCGGAGGTGGTCAAACTCCTGCTGGATAAGGGCGGCGATCCGAGTCTCAAAAAGAATGATGGCGCGGACGCCTTCGCGCTCGGAGCGAGCCACAAGGAGGTCGCGGAAATTTTTCAGGGCATCTCTGCTTTAATCGAAGCGGCTGGCAAGGGCGACACCAAGACCGTCAAGACGCTGCTCGATAAGGGCGTCAGCCCCAACGCGAAGGATGCTGGCGGGCGTACGGCACTGACAGAGGCCGCATGGAATGGTCAGACGGAGACCATCAAGTTGCTGCTCGAAAAAGGCGCGGACCCGAACATTAAAAAATCTGACGGCGCTTCTCCGGCGGACCTCGCCAAAGGGCAGGGCCATAAAGATATAGAGGACATGCTCAACAAGGCCGCGACCGGGGCCAGGCCCTCGCCTGAAGCCAACGCTTCGACGCCCGCCAACGCCAATCAGAAGGGCACACAGCCCGCACCGACGCCTCCCGCTAAGGGGAAGAAATAGCTTCCCTTTTTTGCGCCTCTTGAGAAAGGCTCTGCCGCTGGTCCAATAAAGATTTTTTGAGAGAGAGACGCCCGGCGCGTTTCCCTTCTCAACGCCTGCGGCTATGGCAGAAGACTTGAGGCGCGGCCCTTTTGATGCTCGCGTGTTTGCGCGCGGCGACATCTGATGAATCTTTTCAGTCATCCTGTCTTTCATCGTTTGAGATGTGCGCTGCGCGCTCGCAGTGTGCGGAGCGCACTCTTCGTCTTCACCTTAACGCGCCTCATCATCTTCGTTATCTTTGTGCTTGGCTCGCAGGTGCATTTTCTCAAGGCCCCGCTGCCGCTGGGCCAGGGTCAGGACGTATACATTGACCTGACAAAGATGAGCCTCGCTCGGACTCTGCGCCCGCTGGCTGAGAGGGGCGATGGCGGCTGGTATCTGGGTATCGCCAAAGAGGGTTATGAGCAGATTCCCTTCAGCGTGGGCTATCACAACTGGGCCTTCTTCCCGCTCTATCCGCTAATCGTGCGTGCTGCATCATACCTGACTGGCGGCTACGAGTTGACGGGGATGATGCTGTCGAGCCTCTTCTTTTTCATCGCGCTCGTGTTTCTCTACAAGCTCACGCGCGAATTCGGTTACGACGACGAGACGGCAGAGAGAACTATCTTTTACCTGGCCGTCTTCCCGACCAGTTATTTCTTTTCGCTGCCACTGACGGAATCGCTCTTTTTATTAGTGACCGTGAGCAGCTTCTATGCTGCCAGGCGCGAGCGTTGGACATGGGCGGGCATCTTCGCCGGGCTCGCTTCAGCCACCAGGTTTATAGGCATCCTGATGCTCCCGACGCTGATTCTGCTTTACTGGCAGAAGTACCGCGCACGCCCGCGCGTCAACGCTCTGGGCATCCTGCTGGCCCCCACGGGTCTCCTCGTCTACATGGTTTATCTACGACGCCTCACGGGCAACGCGTTCGCCTTCAAGGACGCGCAGGTCGCCTGGGGACGGACCTCCGGTTTTTTTCTCAAGCCTCTCTTCAACTACCTGATCAACCCCGCGCTGGTCGCGCCGCCGCTCGGAGGCGGCAACTTTTATCTACTGCATTTCGCGGTCGCAGTGCTGGTCCTCGTGTGCGTTTATAAGCTGGCGAGACGACGCGAGTGGGTGCTGGCCTTTTATACCTTCTGCTCGGCCCTCGTGCCCCTCACGTCTCAAAACATGGTCAGCTTTACTCGCTACATGATGGTCGTCTTTCCTGTCTTCATGACGCTCGGTATAGCCGGAGAGTCGCCGCGCATAGACATCACGATTCGCACCGTCTTCCTGGTCCTCTTCGGCGTCCTGGCCGCACTCTTCGCCACGCATTTCCTGATAGCTTTTACCTGAACATCCCGTTCCAACTTTGTCCGCCGGCCCCCAGCCTCCCGGCATCTTTTCCTCATCCACATTTTAATCTCTCTATAATTGGTCCATAATCAGTCTATAATTGGCCCATTAATTCAGCGCGGCCCGCTTTCTCACCGTGGCCGCTGTTTATTTTATGCGTGCGGGTCGCGCCCCGCGCGTCACTCTCTTTTCCGTCCCTGCCCAGTGTAGGAGATTTTCGATGAAACTTTTTCGCAAGCAACTCGCGCTCCTATGCGCCCTCTCTCTCGTCCTCCTCGCTTCTCTTTCTGTCATCCACGTCCGCGCACAGTCCTTCAATGAAACCTTTGAGACCGGGACCAAGACCAGTTATGCGGCAGCAGACGTGTTGCTGGGCACGGGTTGGTGGAATTTTAATGATGCGCTCGTCGGCAATCTGAGCACGGACAGGCGCACGGGCGCAGCCTCCGCACGCGTGCGTAACACGGGCATCATCAGCATGGACTTTGATGTCATAGGAGCCGGAACCGTCTCCGTCCAGCACGCCATCTTCGGAAGCGACGGCAGTTCCAACTGGGAACTCTGGGCCTCTACAAATGGCGGCAGCACCTATTCCAAGATTGGAAGCACCGTCAGCACGACTTCGACGACTCTGGCGACGGCCACCTTCGCGGTCAACACACAGAGTTCGATTCGCTTCTCGCTGCGGAAAGTGAGCGGTGGCGCGAACCGTTTGAATTTTGACAACATCAGCATCACAGGCTTCAGCCAGCAATCTTCGAGCGAGCATCTCACGATGGGCAATCCGAGCAACGCCGCGACGAACATCAACCAGTTCTCTAACTATCTGCTGGACAAGCCGCAGTATGCCGTCTCATACAACCGCGATCTGGGCAGGCCCAACTGGGTAAGCTGGCATCTCTCCGTCAACTGGCTCGGCAGCACGCCACGGCAGGACGATTTCCGCGCGGACACGACCCTGCCCTCAAGTTGGTATCACGTACAGGCCACAGACTATTCCGGCAGCGGGTTTGATAGAGGACATCACTGCCCTTCAGGGGACAGGACCAGTACTGTGCCGGACAACTCCGCCACGTTCCTGATGTCGAACATGATGCCGCAGGCCCCGGATAATAATCAGGGACCGTGGGAAGTGCTCGAAAGTTATTGCCGGACGCTTGAGAGCCAGGGCAACGAACTCTACATCATCGCGGGCGGTTCAGGCTCAGGAGGAACCGGATCGAATGGTGGAACGACCTTCACAGTTGCGAGCGGGCACGTCGGCGTCCCCTCCCAGACGTGGAAAGTAATCCTGGTCCTGCCGGACGCAGGCGGCAACGACGTGTCCAGAGTGACGACCTCGACGCGCACCATCGCGGTCATCATGCCGAACACGCAGGGCATCAGGACCAACGACTGGCGTTCATACCGCGTCAGCGTGGATCAGGTAGAAGGCTTGACCGGATATGATTTCTTCTCCAACGTCCCGGCCTCAATTCAAAGCGTTATCGAAGCGAGAGTGGATAACCAGTAAACTTTAACCAGAGCAATTTCCAATTAAGCTTATACCAGGTTGCAGTAAAAAGAGCGGACGTGAGGTCAGGCAGTCAGTCCCGCCTGCTTAAGCTGGGCGGGTTTCCTGGCTCAGCAACGACCCGCCCAGCTTAAGCAGGCGGGACTGACCTCACCTTCTTCTACTGCAACTTGGTATTATAGCAGTTTGCAATTGCGTATGACCTTTGCGCCTTTGCGCCACCAGCGAGCAACAGTCTCACGCCAAGGCGCAAAGACGCAAAGTAAAACCAGACGATTCACGCTCAGGTTCATATCCAATCGCAAACGGCTATAGGGAAAATGAGATTCACCACAGAGACACAGAGCGCACAGAGTTTGCTCAGAGAGTTGAAAGTTCTTCTCTGTGCGTCCTCTGTGCGCTCTGTGCGCTCTGTGGTGAACGTCCTCTTACTACATTCAATTGCAATCCGCTCTAATGCCCTGTCTTCAAGGCTGCCCGTTGCACTCCGTGTTGCTGTGGGACACGACCGCGCTGAACCTCGATTGATATTCCGCCGAGGTGATGAAGGCGCAGACCAGCGCGCGATAATTGCCGGGCACGTTATTGTTCAGAACGTTGAGCCAGAACTGATAACCGCTTTCGTCCGGGTCTCTCCTGAGATATGCGAAATACTGCGAGAGCACGAAGGCCCCGTTATACTCCGCCCCCTTATATTCCGTATAGCCTATGAGTTTGAGCAGCACGCGAGCGCGACTCTGCGTTTGATTGCCGCCCGCGTCGTATTCGGTCAGCAACTCGCTGCGGCGACTCGTCAGGTTTAAGCCGGAAGTTTGCTGGACGTTTTGCAGCAACGCATCAACAAACCCCTCGCGCGTGAGTCCAGGTCCATACCTGGCTGTGAATTCTGAACGCTGGACGAAGTCCGTCGCCAGTGTAAGCATGTCGGCTGCCAGATTGGCCCCGGCGGGCAGGAAACTGCGGTCACGCGTGAACTCAAGATACGTGGGCCGTCGCCCAAGGCCAGCCCGGTTGAGGTAATGAATAAACGCTCCTCTATCCTGAAACTCCATCTCTATGAAATAGGCCGCGCTGACGCCTATGCGCCTGCTGTTGATGCACGCCTGGTTCGAGCCGCATTTGGTAATCTCGTTGGTCCAGTAAGCCATGCCGCCCGCGTCCGCCTGCCGGTTGAGAAAGTCGTGGTAGTGCTGGCCTATGAAAATCTGCGGGTCATCAATGACATTCGTCGAAGGCTCCGTCGCGTCATCGGTAATTCGCACTGTGGCGGTTGGCGTCGCGCCGAGCGAGGCGTTGCCCGTCGGATTGCTGAGAGCGACGGTGAATGTCTCCAAGCCTTCAACATAAGAGTCTTCGTTGACCAGAAGGTTGAGGGTCTTCTCCGTCTCGCCAGGGGCGAATCGTAATGTCCCCAGAGCGATAGTGTAGTCTGTGCGTTGCAGGGCCGTACCGTCGTTGGTTGCGAAATCAACGTTGGCCGCCGTGGACGTGTCGCCTGTGCGCGTGACCTTGACGGCCACGAAGGTAAGATCCTCCGTCACGTCGTAAGTCGCTGGCTCGAACTGTACGGTCGAGGTCACGGGCGCAGGGGGATCGCTGATCTTCGTCACGAAGGCATCCTGGCTGCCGCCGCCGTTCGTGCTCTGGGCGGGATTGAGCGTCGGGAAGTTAGTAGAGGCTGTGCGCCCTGTCAGGTACATGCTGTTGGCGGAGTCCACAGCGAGGGCTAAGGCTGTATCATTGCCACTGCCGCCGAGGTAAGTTGAATAGGTGAGCGCTGAACCAGCCGCGTTGAGCTTCGTCAAGAATGCTTCCGTGACGCCGCCGCCGCTCGTGGCCTGGGTCGGGTTGACCACGGGAAAGTCCGTAGAGCTAGTCCCTCCCGCGACGTAAGTGTTGCCTGCCGAGTCCAACGCGATGCCGTTGCCTGATTCGTCTGTCGTGCCGCCGAGATAAGTTGAATAGGTGAGGGCCGTGCCCGCCGCGTTGAGCTTCGTCACAAAAGCATCCGAAGCGCCTTTGAGCGTGCTCTGCAAGGCGTTAGCCGTGGGGAAGTTGGCAGAGTGCGTGACGCCCGTGACGTGTGCGTTGCCGAGGGAATCCAACGCTATCTTGAATCCTATATCGTTATCGTTGCCGCCGAGATATGTGGAATAGACGAGCGCTGTGCCCGCCGCGTTGAGCTTTGACACGAAGGCATCGCCGTCTGGAGTGCCGCCGCCGAACGTTCCCTGTATGGGGTTGACCGTCGGGAAGTTGGTCGCTCTAGTCTGTCCTGTGACGTAGGCGTTGCCGGTGGAGTCCACCTTGATGCTGAAGCCCGCAGTAAAACCGTTGCCGCCGCTGCCGCCGAGGTAGGTTGAGTAAACTAAAGCCGAGCCAGCCGCGTTGAACTTGGTCACGAAGGCGTCTGCGCCGGGGCCGCCGCTGTATGTGCTCTGGATAGGATTAACCACAGGGAAGTTTGAAGAAGTGGTGCGCCCTGTGATGTAGACGTTGTTTGTGGAATCAATCGTGATAGCATGGGCTGCATCAAAAATGGTGCCGCCAAGATATGTGGAATAGACGAGCGCCGAACCCGCCGGGTTGATTTTCGTCACGAAGGCATCTGAAAAGCCGCCGCCGTATGTGCCCTGGAAGGCGTTAGCCGTGGGGAAGTTGGTGGAGTTAGTCTCGCCCCCGACGTAGGCGTTGCCGGATGAATCCACGGAGATTTTATTGCATCTATCGTCACTGCTGCCGCCGAGGTATGTGGAATAGACGAGCGCCGTGCCCGTCGCGTTGAGCTTCGTCACGAAGCCGTCGCGTGCGCCCACGAAGTTGGCCCCGCCGAACGTGCCCTGGATGGCATTAGCCGTCGGGAAGTTGGTCGAGGCCGTGTTCCCACAAATGTAAGCGTTGCCCGCAGAGTCCACAGCGATGTCGTTGCCATCTTCAAGATCGCTGCCGCCGAGGTAAGTCGAGTAGGACAGCACAGGGTCTATCACGAGCGTCCGTTGCGCGTCGTACTCGCCGACCGTAAAGCCGACCCGCCCGTCTGCCTTGACCATGTAGCCGCCATCAACCACGCGCCGCCCCCCAGCCACCTCCTGATACAGCACGGGCTTTGGTTGCCGGATAGTGCTTTGGCCCAGGGTCAACAGCAGTTCGCCCGCCGCGTTGACCAACACCTTATCCGCGCCCTCAAACTCAAGTTTCAAGGCCCGCGCGTCAATTCCGGGCGCGATACGAAAGTCATATTCCAACTGCCGCTGATTGCCGTAATAGACCACGTCTATGCCCGGATAGACTCCGCCGTAGCGCACGCGGCCAAAGGTCCGAGTCTCCGTCAACCAACGTTTGGAATTATTACCGACGAAGTAATTGACCTTCCCAGCCAACTCGTCTAAACCAACGGCCCCCGCTCCCTCGTCCGAGCCGACCAGCTTCATACGAAGCACCGCCGCAGGCTGTGAGCTTCCAGTGCCCGGAGTGTCAACCCGGCCCGCCCTCAATGTCTCGTGTGCATCATTCAAATGTGCGTTGCGGCTCGCCTCCTCCTGCGCCCGCTTGTTGCTTTGACGTGCGAGGACGAAGACGGCTTCTGTGGGCTTTAAAAAGAGCGTGTAGCCCTCGCCGCGCGCCAGAAAATTTACAGATTCGTCTGTCTGGCCCCGGTTAGCCTCGAAGCTCAGCGGAATCTGGCCATACGCCTCGCGCGCCTGCGCGGGCGTGAGCGGCGTCATGCGCGGCGACTCCATTACTGGTCCGGCGTTGATTGCGCCTGACCTGACGAAATCAGGTTGCGGCGTGTTGTGGCTGGGCGTTGCTGCCAGTGCGATGAGCAAACAGAGTACGCACAGCAGAAGAAAGAGCAGAGTTATAGAACGGTTGAGGAGTGTGTTGACAAATATCATGGTGTTCTTATCTTTCTTTGAAGAGGAGTTTGACTACTTAGCCTTTGACGGCGCAGCGTCCGTCGAGGCTCGCACCCGTTATTGCTCCACCACGTCACAGGTGCATGAATAATCGCGTATGCGGCAAGGGTGTTAACGTTTCCCCAGCATGAAAACCAAAGCTACGTACCGCATCCGCAATTGGACGGAGTATGCCACAAGCTTGCGCCAGCGAGGAAGATTGAATGTGCGCTTGCCGTTGAAGAAAACAGAAAAGGCTCTTCATATTGTCTGTGATTCGAGGGGCCTGTAAATCTCTGGCGAGGGTGAGTGGAAAGCGCGCCAGCATGGCTACATGAAGCGCCGCGCCTGGCGCAAGAGAGTCAGGGCGGAAACTCTGCTCTCGGAAGTGCTGGCGAACAAATGAAACCGGATTTTCCCCCGGTCATTTGTTTTAACTGTGATTCGTCAAAGTAGGCTTATCAGAAATAAGAATTTCAGAGACGGATTGTTAGATGGTTCCCTTTTCCAGCCTTTAATTACCCGCATGTGAAACTAAGTGAAACGCCTATTCTTGGGCCTCTACCTGTAAGTCTTTAAGGAATAGCCCATCTTCTTTAAAGAAGATTCATATTGAAGTATTTCGCACAATAGCGCACAATAGCGCACTTATGGGCACACCAAATGATCTCGTCACCGTATCAGAGGCGCAGGGGTTCCTTGAAATCAGTCACCGCAAGATGGCTGACCTGATTAAAGATGGCGCTTTCATCGTCTACAGGAATCCACTGGACAAGCGAGAAAAGCTGATTAGCAGGGCTGAGCTTGAGGCGTTCAAGCAACCCGTCAGAGTGGAGGCCGCATGAAGACTATCGCTATTGCCAATCAAAAGGGAGGCGTCGGGAAAACCACGACGGCGGTTAATCTGGGGGCCGGACTAGCCATCGAAGGCTACCGCGTCCTGATGATTGACCTGGACTCGCAGTGCAACCTGACACGCACTTTTCTCTCGCCTGAGATGATTCAAAACACGCTCGCCAACGTGTTGATTGATAACAAGGTCGAGCAGCTTCCCTTTCAGGCGGCGATCTACGAAACACACATCGAAAATCTAGATCTGGCGGCCTCGCATATCAGGCTCGCGCGGCTTGAGAAAAGCGGCCAATTTGATGACCTGTTTAGACTTAAAGACGCGCTCGCTTCCCTTTCCGCCGAATATGATTTCGTCCTCATTGACTGCCCGCCGAGTCTCGGCGTGGTGGTTACGCAAGCGCTTCTCGCCTCGGATAACGTGCTCATCCCCGTGGCCGCCGAATACTACGCTTTTGAAGGCACGCAGGACCTTGAAGAGACAGTCAAGAGCGTGCGCCGCTCGAACCCCGCGCTGAACATCCTGGGCTACATAGTGACACGCTTTGATGCCAGGACGACCGCTTCGGCGGATGCTTATGCGCAGGCTAAAACCATGTTCGGTGACAGGCTTTTTGAGACCCTCATACGCAGCAACACACACTTGATCGCCGCTCCGGCTTACAGGCAATCAATTTTCGAGTACGCACAAACCTCGCGCGGCAGCGAAGATTATCTGAACTTCACACATGAATTCCTTTCCCGCCTGGAGATGACATCTAAAGTGCGACTTCTGAGGGAGAAGCGTAAATGACGAAACGGGAACCAAAGTTTCAAATTCCAACCCGCAAGGCAGGTCCCAAAGGCCGTGGGTTCGCGAATCTACGCACGCCTGAACAGGTCGAATCAATTCCCTTTGAGGAATTACTCGCGCCTCTGGAGAGCAACTCAGCGACCACCAGCCTACCCACTGTGAATAGCCAGGTCACAGAGAACAGCCTGTTCACAGAGAACAGCCTGTTCACAGAGCACCCACCTGGCTATTCAGTGAACAGCCAGGTCACAGAGAACAGCCTGTTCACTGTGAATAGCCAGCCTCACACACTTGCTGAGGCCGCAGAAGATTTGAACTATGGCGCGGGCCATAGCAGAATCAACCATGACTTCTTCGACGGCGTGCTGACAAAGCTCTCTGCCAACGAGCAACTTTTGTACATACATCTCTTCCGCTATCGAGAGCGAGGCGCTAACACTACTGTTCGCCTCAGTTTACCGATGCTGGCGAAAAGAACCGGGCTGAGCAAGAGTACGATTCAAAGGGCGGAGATCAGCTTGAAAGCCAAGGGGATGATCGAGAAACTGGATGTTGAGATCGGCTATCATAAGGAGCAGGGAAGACGCTACAGGCTATTCATACCGACCAGCCTGCTCACAGTGAACAGCCAGGTCAGAGTGAACAGCCTGGTCAGGGTGAATAACATAAAAGAAAAGCTTTTAAAAGAAAATAATAAAAAGGAAAGTGAGCTATCGCTCGATACGAAAAGCTGCCCGGATTGCCAGGGGAGCGGTTTCTGGTATCCAGAAGGAGTCGAAAAGGGAGTCGCCAAATGCAAGCATGCGCGACTGGTGAAGGGAAGTGATTGATAGCTTCTTTTGAAAACACAAATCCGTCGGGCAGCGCTTATTCAAGCGAGGCATTCACTGTCCGGCGGATGCGAGAATGTACTCGGACAATAATCGTTCGGACAGTTCATGAGCCTCCCTCAAGCCCAAACCACCGCCGGTCATAGCTAGCCCTGTGGGAGTAATTTGCCACCCTACCTTCTGAATTCCGAGCGGAGCAAACAAATTCTTTTCCGCAAATTGAGGGGGCCGTCACAAACTTTCCCGCGCTTCATACGGCAGAGCATGACGAGTGACATCGAAACAGTACGGGCCTCAGTAAGTTGGCTATACAACTTTAGGATATGACGGCGCAACAAACAGACTCGACAGATTAGTTGGAAACCGCGATAAGCCCCCCTTTCGCTCTTGAGTGACGACAATTCCCGACTGTTTTTCCCGGCCATGTGGGAGTTTGCAACTGGAATACGCGTTATACAGGTTGAAGATGATTTTTTCCTGGCGATGTCGGTCGAAAATTTCCTCATACATGTATTTTTATCCTTGCCGGAAGCACTGTTAGAGGACATGACCCCTTTTAAAGCTTCGTTTGGGATCGGGAAATAATGAACACATCAGAATCGTAAATTCATCTTCTCAAGACACGTTTAATTTTTGAACAAGGTGATAGGAGATGCACGTATCTCTCGCGCGCATCCCCGCAGAAGGAGACTGTTCGATGCCCAGTATGTTCCAGGCCCGCAGATTTACCGGGAGCTTTTTAATTTTATCGGCCCTTATTTTTTCCGGTCTACTGACACTGAATCTATGGAGCGCGAGCGCGCAGTCAAAGCAGGTCGCGCGGTCCCTGTACGAGCCTGTGGCCCTGCCTGAAGGCTCTCTCACGCTGGCCGCCACGGCTCCCGTCGCGCCGGGCAATCTCGTCGCCACGCAGGTCAACAACACGAGCGGCAGCGTCACGCTCTCGTGGACCGACAACAGCAACAACGAGACGGGCTTTAAGATTGAGACGAGCGCCGACGGCACTTCTTGGAGCGCGGGCAGCACGACCTATCCGGCGAACAGTACGAGCCTCTCAGGCTTCAGCGCGAACTCTTCAGCCCTCAACTACTTTCGCATCCGCGCCATCAACGGGGCAGGTAATTCCGCTTACTCGAATATCGCCTCTCCGCCGCTGGCGCAGATTACAGTGCCCGCATACGGCCAGTCTTACATCGAGCCAGCCAGCGTCTCAATCACTGCCGACGTGAGCGACCCCGTCGCCATCTCCAAGGTTGAATTCTTCTACCGCCCAGAGGCTGTTGCGACGAGTACGCCGATCTCTACCAGCACGGTATCCCCGTACACTTCCAGCTTGACGAACCTCCCGCGCGGCACCTATGAGTTGCGGATCAAGGCCACAGACGCACAGGGGTCGAGCACGCTCTCTAACGAGATTCCCATCATCGTCTACGCGAGACCGAACGCGCAGTTGACGGCCCCCGCAGAAGGCGCTTCATACACGCAGGGCGCGAGCATCACTCTCACGGCGACGGCGCAGACCACCAATAACGACAGCAGTGAATATATTGAGGCGCTTAACTTTTATGATGGCACGCGTTGGATAGGTTACGGGCAGGCACAGGTCTTCGGTGGCCCGTGGACGTTAGTCTGGAAGAATGCCCCTGTGGGCACGCACACGCTGACGGCTCAGGCGTCTAGTAACCGTGCGAGCGCGACTGGCATCTCCGCGCCCATTCACGTCACAGTCACTAACGGGAATCTGCCTAGCACCAACATCAATCCCACGGTCTCCCTGACCGCGCCCGCGAGCGGCGCGCAGTTCGCCGCCGGAGCAAGCGTCAACCTGAGCGCCACGGCCACGGATCAGGACGGCACTATCGCGCGCGTCGAATTCCGCGCGGGCAGTCAGCTTGTAGGGATTGACACGGACGCTCCCTACGGCCTCGCTCTGGACCTGCCGGGCGGGACGCACGCGATAACAGCTACGGCGATTGATGACCAGGGAGGCTCTGCAACTTCCGCGCCCTCTACGATCACGATTGCGCGCACGCCGGGCACGCGAATCACTGGCACGTCATGGGACTTTCAATCGAGCTTTGGGCCAAGCGTCGTGACGCACATGGGCGCGCACATGGACCAGGAGATAGCGGATGATTTTGACATCACGGGCGATATAGATCGCATCGCGGTCTCTGGCGAACGCGGCTATAACCAGACGGACACTCCGATCATTCGCGGCGCGTATGTTCGCTTCTATTCCTGGACCAATGGGAATCCGGGCGCATTGCAGGATGAGATGTTCCTGGCCGACGGCGATCCGGGATTAGTCTACAATCATAATTCCGCGACAGACTTCAACATCACTTTGCCGCACTCCTTCCGCGCCAGCGGGAAACACTTCGTCTCCGTACAACTGCTCGTCGAAGGCTTGTCCGGTTACTGGTTCTGGCATAGCGCGCGCACAGGCTCGCCGCTGGGTTCGCCGGTTAAGATGCGGGACAACTACGCGGGCGGCACATGGGGACCCGTCGTTGACATAGTGGGGACGTACAATTGCGATGCCGCGATGACGATTTACGGGACGCTGACCAGCCCCGCGATTGTCAGCAGCGTCTCGCCGCAAACAAACGAGCGCAGCAATTACTTCGCGGTCACGGGAGCGAACTTCGGCTCTTTGCAGGGCACTGGCGGTCGCCTGCTCGTTGACAATCTCGCGGCCATCGTCGTCAAGTGGACCAACACGGAGATCATCGGCTATGTGCCCGAAGGCGCGCACCTCGGCAGCGTGCCCGTACAGGTCGTGACGGCGATTGGCACGAGCAGCCCTCTCAACATCAACGTCACGGACCGTCATGCGGACGGGCGCATTCGCTGGCGCGCGAAAGTCGCTGGCGACTACATGAACTTCCGCGCAGGCATAGCCCCGCAGGGCAGCCCCGACGCGGGCAGCGTCTACGCCAACACCGCGCAAGGGCTGACTTACGCATGGTCTTCAAGCGGCGCTCTCAAGTGGGTCGTGCAGACGGGCCTGGTTGGAGGCGAGGGGCCTGTTACTGTCGGACAGGACGGCACGATTTACGTCGGGTCGTTGTTGCCTAATAGCGACGGCACGAACGCCCCCGCGATTATCGCGCTCAACCCGGACGGCACGCAGAAATGGCAATCACTCTTCCCGGACGCGCAGAGCGTGAGGGCTGGCCCGAACGTTGGACCGGATGGGAAAATCTACGTCATCTTCAGGCCGTTGACGAGTGCTACCACCGCGACGAATTTAACCGCGCTCGCGCCTGCGGACGGCCATCAAGTCTGGAATTACAACGACAACTATTACAAGTACGGCCACGTCGGCAAGGAACTCTTCTTCGGCGCGCAGGCTGGCCTCGTCTACTTCCAGTTCGAGTCACGGACCTTTCCGAGCGGCGGCCTCTATGCACACCGCCTGGACAACGGTGCGCGCGTCGCGGCCATTCAGGGCAGCAATGATGGCATCGTAGAGGTCGCGCCCGACCAGACCGTTCACACGGCTATGCAGTCCTTTTCGTCTTTACTGGCGAACGTTAATTGGACCTTTCCGCTCTTCGGCCAGGGGCCGACTTCCGCGCCTGATGTTGGGCCGGACAGCGTTCATTACATCGTG
Organism: Pyrinomonadaceae bacterium; assembly: GCA_036009045.1. Lineage (GTDB taxonomy): Bacteria > Acidobacteriota > Blastocatellia > Pyrinomonadales > Pyrinomonadaceae > DASYML01. The sequence goes on along the minus strand of DASYML010000083.1, from coordinate 4,303 downwards.
CAGAATTACAATCGCCTCTATGCGGTCAATCCTGACGGCGCGGAGAAGTGGCACTACGACGACACGAACCCCGGCACAGACACCGGCCTTCTTTTCGAGCCAATCGCCAGCCCCTCGAGCAATCTGGTCCTGACGGGAGGCCGCATCACCTACGGCGCACCCGGCTACTTCGTCGCGGTCAACGCACAGGGCGGCCAGCCCTTGTGGAAGCAACAACTGGCGGACGAGCCTGGCTTCGGAGACTACGGACAGGTCGTGCCCTCCAACCGTCCTAACTTCACGGCTGACGGCAGCACCGCTTACGCGGCTGCGGATGTCGCGGGCGACGGCAACGCCATCAACCAGTATTGCTTCTTCTACGCCATTGACACGACTTCAAATAACGTTCCGGTCAACCAGCCGCCAACGACGACGATTACTTTCCCTTTCTCGAACTCGAACATCGCCGTCAACACTCAGATCAACTTCACGGCTCACGTACAGGACGACGGCCCCGTTGACCGCGTAGAGTTTCTCTATCCGCTCAACGGGAGCATGGCTCTCATCGGGACGGACAAAACGCCCGACGCGAACGGCGACTATAGCGTTCCCTTCACGCCGACACAGCCCGGCGTCTACGGCCTTTACGCCGTGGCCTATGACACGAGCGGCCTGCGCGGCGATGCTCCTTACGTCACCATCAACGTCACCAATGAATCGCCTCACGTCAACTGGGTCAGCCCGGTCAACGGCGCGACGTTCACGAATCCGCAGAGCCTCACGCTCACGGCCCACGCCGTTGATGCGGATGGCACGGTCACGAAGGTAGACTTTCTCAGCAACCTGGACGGAGCGCTCGGCACGGACACGACCGCCGACGCGAACGGCAACTTCACAGTCGAGTGGGCCAACCCTTCCAACGGCGCTCATCAACTCTACGCCTACGCGACGGACAACACAGGCTACCAGACGAACGCCGTCATCACTATCAACGTCAATCCGACGCCGACACCGACGCCGACGCCGACCCCTACACCATCGCCGACCCCGACCATCGGCAGGCCGCCGACTGTCATCATCATCAGCCCCGCCGACAGCACGAGTTTCCCCCTCGGAACGAACGTCGGCGTCATCGCCAGCGCGCAGGACTCTGACGGCACAATCGCGAGCGTTGATTTTTATCGCGTGCCCTATAACACATATCTCGGCACGGCCACCGACGCGCCGTACACCGTCAACGTTGACTCCGCCACCCCGGACGTGTGGAACATCATCGCCGTTGCGACGGACAACGACGGGAACGAGACCGCTTCAGCGCCCGTCCGCATCATCTGGGAAGACCCCGACGCCAGTCTCAACGTCAGCGGTCGGATACGCCATCAACAGAGTTCGCCCGGCAACGAGATATTTCTCAAAAACGCGCAGGTCCAATTGCTCCTGCACGGTGAACTAATCAAGACGACCCTGACGGACCAGGGCGGCAATTATCTCTTCAACAACTTGAGCCGGGGCGGTGAATACACCATCAAGCCCTCAGAGCCTGGCTACGAATTCTTCCCGCCCGCAGTGATATATTCCGGTCTGAGCCAGAATGAGACACAGGACTTCGTCGCTGCCGGGCCGCTTCAGGACCCGTCGCCGACGCCGACACCCGCCGTCAATGTCGCCTGGCAAAACATCTACGACGGCCCGCAACATCAGGCGGACCTCGACCCGCACGTTGCCGTTGACGCTCAGGGCAACACCTACGTCACGGGCACATCCGGTTCCGCGACTGACGGAGACACAGACATCTCCACCATCAAGTACAGCCCGACGGGTCAGGTCTTGTGGGCCGTGCCCTATTATGGACCAGGGAATTACAAGGATTGGGCCAACGACATCAAGGTTGACTCGCAGGGCAACGCTTATGTCACGGGCGTCGCGTGGGGCGGCAACAATTCCGAGTATGACGCCGTCACGATCAAGTATGACACCAATGGTAATCAAGTGTGGGCCAAACTCTACAATGGTCCTATCGGACACTGGGATAGAGGCGAGGCTCTTGATTTAGTCAAAGACAGCAACGGCAATGTGACGGGTGTGGTCATCACAGGCTATTCGCAGATAAGCAAGACGAGCGGGGCGCTTTATGATGAGTTCGTGACCGTCAAGTATGACGCGAGCGGCACTGAGCAGTGGGTGCGTCGTCGCTCGACGGCGCAAATCAGCGACCACGCCGAAGATGTCAGGGTGGACGCGAGCGGCAACGCTTACGTGACGGGATTCTCTTTAACCTCTCCCGTCGCGGGCCAGTATGTGAAGAACTTCGTCACCGTCAAGTACTCGCCCGAAGGCCAGCAGTTGTGGGCTTCCAGCTTTAACGAGCGGGATGCCAATCCTGGTCCATTACCTTTGCCCAACAATCCGACGGTGGAAGAAGCGGGCCACATCGCGCTTGATGCATCTGGCAACATCTACGTCGCTGGCACAAACGAGCCTGGCACGACCGGACCTGACTACCTGCTCTTGAAGTATGACCCCGCGACTGGCGCGCTTGTCTGGAATCGCAACTGGTCGGGCCAGTCTACGGACAACTTGAGAGACATGGCGATTGACGCGGGCGGCAACATCTACCTGACCGGCGAATCTTACGATGGTGAATATCAGGCGGCGACGGGGAACGAGACCGCTGATGTTGCGACGGTCAAGTTTGATGGCGCGGGCAACCAACTCTGGGAGCGCATCTACAGAGGCTTCCCTGGCAAGTGGGACGGCGGCAGAACCGTCGCCCTTGATGCTGCGGGCAACGCTTACGTCGGCCTCTTCTCGGAAGGGTTCAACAATTACGACGCCGCTGTTATCAAGTATCAACCAGACGGGACAGAGGAATGGGTCTTCCGCTACGACAACCCGGAACACTCAGACGATAACCTCAACGACATGGCGGTGGATGCCAACGGCAATATCTACCTCGCTGGCGCGTCCATCATGACCAACGCGGGCGGAGCCAGGACTGCGGACTTCGTGACGGTGAAAATCGCGCCCTCTACTTCGCCCATCAACTCGCCGCCGCAGGTGGCCGTGAGCGCCGCCGGGCCAACCATCGCCGGTGGTCCGGGTCATCCCGTGGGCGAACCCACAGGGCCGACCATCGCGGGCCGGACCATGATGCTCAGCGCAGCAGCCAGCGACCGAGATGGGACGGTCGTGCGCGTTGATTTCTACGACGGGAAGACGCTCATCGGCAGCGACAACGCAGCGCCCTACAGCTACCAGTGGGACAACGCCGCTCTGGGCAATCACGCGATTATCGCCGCCGCGACGGACGATTCGGGCGCGACGCGCGCCTCGCAGACGATGGAAGTGACGGTCACGGATGCGCCGCAGACGCTCAGCCTGAGCGGGCTGATTGCGACCTCCGCGAACGGCACGCCGATAGCGAACGTGCCCGTCTTTCTCAACGACTTGCAGACCCATGCGGTCTCGACGGCGATGACCGATGCGAACGGCCACTACACCTTCGACAATCTCACGAAGGGACGCAGTTACATCGTCTCGCCCTACGGCTCTTACACCTATCAGCCCGCGAATGCGACCGTCAACAACCTGCAAGCGAGCGCGCAGTTCAATTTCAACGGCACTCCGGTTGACCCGCCGAACTGCTCTTACTCGCTCTCGCTGGCAAACCGAAATTTCAGCGCAAGCGGCGGCAACAGTACCTTCAACATCAACGCGGAGAAGGGCTGCTCATGGAAAGCCAGAAGCAACAATGCCTGGATTATCCTGACGGGACAGAGCGACGGCAGCGGCCAGACGCCCATCTCCTACAGGCTTCTTGAGAACGCTTCGACGACGGCGCGCACGGGCACCATCAGCGTCGCGGACCAGACCTTCACCGTGACGCAGGACGCGGCCAGCGCGACCTGCACTATCAATCTCTCGCAATCGAATGAGTCTTTCGGAGCGGAGGGCGGGTCGGCCAGCTTGAGCGTCAAAACCAGCGGCGGCTGTTCATGGTCAGCCGTCAGCAACGATGGCTGGATTACGATTGATGCGGGCGGCACGGGTTTAGGGTCAGGCTCTATCACATATAGCCTGTCTGCTAACCACGGAGCCTTCCGCACCGGCACGATCAACATCGGCGGCCAGATTTTCACCGTCGAACAGAAATCGGGCCAGTAATCATTCGAGTCGGAGATCGGCAACAAGAAGCCCATCACGCACACAGATGAGTGAGCCTGATGGGCTTCTTGCTTGAGTTCCGGCAAAGCCTCGGGTCAGTCCCGCCTGCTTAAGCTGGGCGGGTCTCAACAGTGCGACGACCCGCCCAGCTTAAGCAGGC
>DASYML010000082.1:0-4513 GCA_036009045.1 Pyrinomonadaceae bacterium | reverse complement strand
TACTCTTTATGCGTAGGCTCTGCGCGATAGCGATGTTCGCCGCCAGCGATTTCAACTTTGGCCCACTCGCGCCACAGGTTGAGGCCGGTCGAGGCTTCCAGGACTTCCGCGATGTACGCGCCGCCGACGCGCGCCGCCACTTCCAGAAAATAGAAACGATTGTCCGACGCCCCCCTGATAAATTCCGCGTGCGTCGCCCCGCGCGTGAGGCCGAGGCTGCTGATGAGTTTGCGATTGAGGCTCAAGAGTTCGCGTTGCTCCGCAGAACCGTGCTGGATGGTATGAGACAGAAAGATACCGCCCTGATGCGCCACTTCCATCGGTGGCCGCCCGTACTGGTTCGCACCTGCGAAGACGACCTTGCCGTTCTCGACGATGGAATCAACGTGGTAGACATCGCCCGCGACGAAGCGTTCGAGCACATAATAAGAGGGCCGCTCGCGAAGGCGCACGCGCGCGTCGAGCATGTCAATCGCGCGCCACACTTCCTCTGACTCTTGCAGTTTCTGGATGCCGACGGCGGAGACATCCGAGCGCGGCTTGAGCACCCAGGGCGGAGGCACGCGGTTGAGATATTGGCCCACGTCTTCGTAGTTGAGCGCGTGGACGAACTCCGGCACGCGGATGCCAGCGGCCTGTGCCCTGACGCGCATCGCCAGTTTATCGCGGAAGAGGCGCGCGGTCGTTGCGCTCATGCCGGGCAGGCAGAGATGTTCGCGGACGAGCGCCGCCGTCGTCACATCAAACTCTTCGAGCGCAACGATGAGGTCCAGTTTTCTATGCCTGCCCATTTCGCTCACGGCGTGAATGTAAAAATCCGGGTTTGAATCGTTCGGCACGGCGATGAGGTCATCGAGGCTCTCGCGCGCCCAGTCCTCCTGGAGCGCCTTCTCGCGCGTGATGAGTTGGACGCGGCAGCCCTGCCGCGTAGCTTCGCGCAGGAATTCGTTGCCCTTGAAATAACTGGCGAGACAGACGATATTCAAAGCATTGGCCCTTGATTCACTGGTTCAGTCCTAGCCGACGGCGCTCATGACAAAGGCGCGAGAGCGGCCCGGCGCACGTCAATATATACTTTCTTGTAACACAAGGTCACTATCTTGATGTAAACTCTTCGGACTTTCGATCCGGGGCGGCCAGGAATTGGTTGCTGACTTCTAATTTCTAACTTCTGAATTCCTACTCTTGCCTATGCTCTTTCGTGGTCCAGATGCGGATGTTTCGATTCCCGAAATCGGGTTGACGCCTTTCGTGCTGCGACATGCGTTGCGATTGGCGGACAAGCCCGCGTTGATTGATGGGCCAACGGGCCGCGTGCTGACCTACGGGCAACTCGCCGCCGGGATCAGGCGCGTGGCGAGCGGTCTCCACGCGCGAGGGTTTCGCAAGGGCGATGTCTTCGGCATCTTCAGCCCGAACGTGCCTGAGTACGCGCTGGCCTTTCATGCCGTCTCGCTGCTCGGCGGGGTTAGCTCGCCCATCAACCCGCAGTACACCTGCGACGAGGTGGCCCATCAACTCAAAGATGCGAACGCGCGTTTCCTGTTCACCGTCTCTGAGTTGAGAGAGAAGGCCATCGAGGCGGCCCACAGGGCGGGGGTCCGGGAAGTCTTCGTGCTCGGAGAGGCGGAGGGGGCGACGCCCTTCGCCGCGCTGCTTGAAAACGATGAGGATGAAGGCTTGCCGCCCGTTGAGATTAACTCTCATGATGATCTCGTCGCCTTGCCTTATTCGAGCGGGACGACCGGCTTGCCGAAGGGCGTCATGCTCACTCACAGAAATCTCATCGCCAATTTGCGACAGACGGAGGCGGCGAGGATTATCAACCCGGATGACACAGTGTTGTGCGTCCTTCCGCTTTATCATATCTACGGCCTCGTCGTCATCTTGAATCTGGGGCTGTACATGGGAGCGACCATCGTCACGATGCCGCGCTTCGAGTTGGAAGGCTTTCTGCAAATCTTGCAGGACTACGAAGTGACGCTCGCCCCTTTGGTCCCGCCGCTGGTCCTCACACTCTCGAAGAATCCTCTGGTTGCGGATTACGACCTCTCGAAATTGAGGATGATATTTTCCGGGGCCGCGCCGCTCAGCCAGGTTCTCACGCGCGCCTGCACGGAGCGCATCGGTTGCATCATCAGGCAGGGCTACGGCATGACGGAGACCAGCCCCGTCACGCATATCTCGCCGCTTGACCCAGCGCAGATCAAGGCCGGGTCAGTGGGCCACTGTGTGCCCAATACGGAGTGCAAAATACTCGACCCCTCATCGGGCGACGCGCTGGGAATCGGCGAGGAAGGCGAAATCTGCATCCGTGGACCGCAGGTCATGAAGGGCTATCTCAACCGGCCCGAAGCGACCGCGACGACCGTTGACGCGGAGGGCTGGCTGCACACGGGCGACATAGGTTATGCGGACGAGGACGGCCAACTGTTCATCGTGGACCGCGTCAAGGAACTCATCAAGTACAAAGGTTTTCAGGTCGCGCCCGCAGAGCTTGAGGCGATACTGCTCTCGCATCCGGCGGTCGCGGACGCGGCCCTCATTCCCAGCCCGGATGAAGAAGCGGGCGAAATTCCGAAAGCCTTCGTCGTGCTCAGAGGCGTTGCGACCGCAGCGGAATTGATGAAGTTTGTTGCGGCTCGCGTCGCGCCGCACAAGAAGATTCGCAAGCTCGAATTCATAGAGCAGATTCCGAAATCTGCTTCGGGTAAAATCCTGCGTCGCGTTCTGGTCGAGCGCGAACGCCAAGCCATCAACAGGAGCCAATGAGATGTCACCGGAAATAGTCGCGCATGCCGTCAAAGCATACTTCGCCGCCATCAAGACTATGAACGCGGATATATGGGTCGGCAACTTCGCGGAAGACGCCGAAGCCTATGACCCTGCGGATGCGCCGCCGCACAAGGGCCACGACGGATTGCGCCAGTTTTTCGGGGCCATCGCCGGAGGCTTTAAAGAAGTAGCACTGACGCCGGACCACGTCTTCATAGTGGGCCAGGAGGCAGCCGTCAAGTGGACCGGACGCGGCGTCGGCAAGAACGGCAAGAGCGTTCATTTCGAGGGCATAGATGTTTTCGAGATTAACGAAGCGGGCAAGATTCAAAAGACACGCGCCTACTGGAACCCCTCTGAACTGATGGGCCAACTGGAAAGCCAGTAGGAAGGCGGAAGGATGAAAAAGTAGATGCTAGATGTCAGATGCTAGTTAAAGAATAAAACTAACATCGAGCAGCCAAGAGTGTCTGAAAATTTAGAGAGAAAATCCTTCAAGCTGATCCACGCCAGTGGATACATATGAGAGCCGGGGGCAGCGCCCACTGTCCGCTCGTCACAACACATCCCGACCCTGAAAGGGTCGCATATGCAAGGTTGAGATGCGACCCTTTCAGGGTCGGCTGCTATGTTGGACCATTAACCGGGGGCGACGCTGAGGCTTGCCCCGGCTCTCATATTCGGCCCTTACAGGGCACAGACGGCTTTTCACACAGCCTCTAACATCTACCCTCTGCCTTTTTCATCCTTCCGCCTTCCGACTTCCGACTGGCTTTTCAATCCTTGCTCTCCTGCGTTCCAAAAAACCCTTGACAGTACAGGTCTGACGGGCTTAGAGTCGCGCTCATCATCAGTTGGAATTTCTCCGTAGGTCTCGTCTCTTTTCTTACCTGGGGCGCAGCACCTCGCGGAATTTTCGTTCAGAATCTCAGGTTCGGCTCTTATGCCTGCGGCATGTTGCCAGCATCGTCTCCCCGCTGGAATTTACGTCGCTTGAGTTCTTCGGTCTCAAACCCTGCGCTGCGGTTCCGTTCCGTTTGGAGAATTGCCACTCTCCAAAATCAGTCCCGCTCCTCCGGCGCACGGTCTGTCACGGCTTTTCGCTTGGCTTGCCCGCTCAGGTTCTAAGGCAATCCAAAGCGCTATCACTATTACGCTCTATCTTGTGAAGGAGAAGTCACATGCTTCAACCGCGTTTTGTCAGACATCATGCCAAGCATTTGGTCGTCCTGGCGCTGGTCGCCATCGTGGGCCTGCTCGTCCTGTCGGGCTTACCCGCTGCGGCCTCCAATCCGGCGAGTGCGCCACGTCACACCCTCAACACTGCCACCTCCGACATCCAGCCGGACCTTGTCACCAACAATTATCGTCAGACCAATCTCGTCTCTGACATTCCTGGCTTCGCACAGATTCAAGACCCGCTACTAATCAACCCGTGGGGCGTCGCTTTTAGTGCGACTAGTCCTTTCTGGACCGCCAACAACGGCACGAGCACCGCCACGCTTTACGGCGGTGACGTGGGCGGCAGCCCGTTTGCGAAAAATCCGCTCAACGTAACCATCCCAGGCACTCCCGCAGGTCTCCCGACCGGAGTGGTCTTCAGCGGCTCGGCCACGGACTTTTCCTTCACAGGAGGCGGCTCCACCGGCCCGGCGCGGTTTATCTTCAGTTCAATCAGCGGCAATATCACTGCCTGGAAAGGCGGCCTGACCACTGCCGTCGTCGTCGCCAGCAAACC
>DASYML010000081.1:0-30247 GCA_036009045.1 Pyrinomonadaceae bacterium | reverse complement strand
GCCTGCTTAAGCTGGGCGGGTCTCAACATTGCGACGACCCGCCCAGCTTAAGCAGGCGGGACTGACCTCAGTCGCACTCATTTGCAAATGTGTCATGCATCCGTTGCTGACTGACTCTCATGGCTTGTGATGGCCGCGTAGCGTTGTGCCAGCGCGGTGCGTTTCTCATAAGCTTCGCGCGCGATCTGCACGTCCTCCAGAAAGTGCGGCAACTCTTTCAGGAGCAGCGCCTGCGGTCCATCCACCAGTGCCTGAGCCGGTTCCGGGTGAAAGTCCACGAGAATCATGTTGGCCCCGGCGATGACTCCCTGCGCGGTCGTGTGCATCAAGTCCAGTATGCCTTCCGGGCCGCTGCTGCGTGCGCCGACGGCGTGCGACGGGTCCACGCACACCGGCATCCGCGTGAGATACTTGACGACCGGCACATGTGAGAAATCTACGAAGTTGCGATGCGGGTCTCCGAGGTTCGTCTTAATCCCGCGCAGTGCGAAAATGATTTTATGATTGCCCTCGCTGGCGAGATATTCCGCCGCGTTCAATGATTCGACGAGCGTGATGCCGAATCCGCGTTTGAGGAGAGCGGGGAATTCGCGCTGCCGCCCGACCTTCTTCAACAACTCGAAGTTCTGCGTATTGCGGGTCCCGATCTGTAGCATCACTCCCGTCGGATTGCCCGTCTCACGTAGAGCCTGCTGTATCTCGCCGATGTGTGATTCGTGCGTGATCTCCATCGCCACGATTTTGATGCCGTACTTTCCGGCCAACTCGAAGACGTAAGGCAGGCAGTGCTTGCCGTGCCCCTGAAAAGAGTAGGGACTCGTGCGCGGCTTGTAAGCGCCCATCCGCGCGCAGACCTGCCCGTTCTCTTGCAGCACGCGCATCATCTTCTCTACGTTCGCGGGCGTGTCCACGGCGCAGAGTCCCGCGAAGACATTGAGCGTATCCTGCCCGAAGCGCACGCCCTGATACTCGAAGTGCGCTTCGCGGTCATCCTCTTTGTGGCGTCCGAGCACGCGATACTCCTCCGAGACGCGCACCGCACGCTCCACGCCCGGCAGGCTTCTCACCTCATCGAGCGAGACGGAAGCCGTGTTGCCTATCAGATAAATTTCCGTCAGAGAGTGTTCCACGCCCTGTTCATGATGCACGCGCAACTGTATGTTTTGCAGCCTTGAAAGACGGGCCATCAACTGCCCGTACACTTCGCCTTCCGTATCAATATCAGGTGTCAGTATGAGAATCATGATTTACTACTTATCCGCTGTTCGATGTGTCGTTGATTCTGGACGCGTGACGCGCGCCGAAGGATAGCAACCCAGAATCCGCACTTCGCTCGCGCGTTCCTTTAACTTCGCGAGCGCACCCGCGACCTTCTCATCTTTCGTAGAGGCTTGCAGGTCCAGATAAAAATAGTATTCCCACGGTCGGCCTCTGATGGGACGGCTTTCGAGCTTGAGTAGCTTCAAGCCATGACGCGCGAAAGGCTCCAACGCATGATAGAGCGTCCCGGCCCCGTCCGGCAGTTGGATAATCAGCGAAAGCTTGTCCGCCTCTTCACTCACACGCGTTGACGATGAGAGCAGGACGAACCGCGTGTAATTCTCCCTGTGGTCCTCCAGGTGCTCAAGCAGTATCACTCCGCCGTAGACTTCCGCCGCGCGTCTCCCTGCGATGGCGGCGCAAGTCTCGTCGCCTCTACGGACCACCTGCGCCACGCTCCCTGCGGTATCCTCCGTGGCGAGCGGGCGCATCTGCGGGTGCGCGCCGAGAAAGCGCAGGCATTGAGCGAGCGCCACCGGATGTGATTCGATAGTCCTGATGGCCTCGAAGGTCGCGCCGGGACATCCGATGAGAGAGTGGCTAATCGGAATAATGACTTCGCCCGTGATGTGCAGCGAGTACTCCAACAGAAGATCATAAGAGCGTTGCACTGCACCAGCGAGAGTGTTCTCTAAGGGCGCGAGCGCATAATCCGCCAAACCTTCAGAGATGGACGCGAAGAGAGACTCGAAACTCGGACGAGGGACAAGCTGTATGTCAGCGCCGAGTAAGCGAAGGGCCGCCTCTTCGCTGAATGCGCCGCGCTCTCCCTGAAAAGCGACGCGCGGCCTGTTCGTTTCTTTATTCATCGCCGCTGCGCTTTCTGATGATTGCTCGCCTGCTCCATGACGCTCGCTTCGACGAGCCGCGATTCACGAATAATGCTGCGAAAGAGACGCGCGACCGCGTGCTCATCGAGTGGTCCGGCATTAGCCTGACACGCGCGCCTGACAATCTCACGCTCGCGCGCACGGTCTGAGAGAGACAGGCCAGCGGCCCTCTTGGATTCCCCGACCTTGACGGCGAGCCGCGCACGCCGGTTGAGAAGGCGAAGCAACTCCGCATCAATCGCGTCTATTTCATCCCGCCGGTCTTTAATGCTCATCTCATCCGCTTCCTCCAAATGTCTGAAGAAATTTTCATTGACAGCTTTCGGCGTCTTTCAATCAGCGGATACTAACATAGCCTTCAAGCGGGTGTGGAAAGATGAGTGATGTTTCAGTTGATGGTTCAGTTTAGACTTGAATGAATTGGAGAGCGAGATTCACCACCGCAGACACAGAGCGCACAGAGTCAGCACAGAGAGTTAAACCTTCAAGCCTCTGTGCGTCCTCTGTGTCCTCTGTGTCTCTGTGGTGGACGCCGCATTCATCCTCGCTCAAGCCAAATTGAATCAATACTATGTTTCAGTTTGCCTTGAACGCTCTACGCCGATGCTCTCATATGAGAGCCTCGCGGATAATCAACTGCGCGAGCGAGGAAGCGTTGGCGCTCATCAAACGCGGCGAGCAAGTCAACGCGAGTGGACCAGAAATCACGCGCGCACGCGTGCTGGTGACGCGCGATAATATAGTGCTTTTGGAGAAAAGATGAACGCCTCTGTTGAAGCTTTCGCGTTATCGAAGGTTGCGGCCTTAGCCACACGCGCGAGGGCTGCCGCTCGCCTGCTCGCAACTCTCAAAGCTGCGCGACGCAACGAAGCGTTGCTCGCCGCTGCCGCCGCGATTGAAGAGAAAAGCGCTTTGATACTTTCAGCCAACGATCTCGATTGTCAGGCCGCTGCGCGCGCAGTCGAGCGAGGCGAGATGTCGCGCGCGATGTTCGAGCGTTTGCAGACGAGCGAGCGCGGGATACGGCAGATGGCCGCCGGAATCCGTGAAGTTGCCGCGCTGGATGACCCGCTCGGACGCGAGCTTGCGGTCACGTTGTTGGATGACGGTCTGACGCTTTACAAGTTGACGTGCCCGCTCGGCGTCGTCGGCGTCATCTTCGAGTCGCGGCCTGATGTTATTTCGCAGGTCGCCGCGCTCGCTTTGAAGTCCGGCAACGCCTTGCTCTTGAAGGGCGGCGCGGAGGCCGCGCACACCCACGAGACGCTCATCAACATCTGGCATGAAGCGCTCGCGGGATTCGCGGACGTGCCTGCGGATGCGCTCAACCTGTTGCACACGCGCGAAGATGTCTTGGAGATGCTCAAGCGCGATGATGAGATAGATTTGATTATTCCGCGCGGCTCGAAAGAGTTCGTGCGCTATGTCGCGGAGCAGAGCCGCATCCCTGTGCTCGGCCACGGCGAGGGCATCTGTCATGTTTATGTTGATCGCGCCGCCGATTTGCAGAGGGCGCAGGCTATCGCGCTCGACTCTAAGACGCAGTATCCGTCGGCGTGCAACTCTGCGGAGACTCTGCTGGTCCACGAAGAGGTCGCGGCTGCCTTCCTGTCTCTGATGATTGAACATTTTCGCCGCGATGGGGTTGAAGTGCGCGGCTGCCCGCGCACGCTCGCGCTCTCGCACGATGTCGTCCAGGCCACAGAAGAGGATTGGGCGACGGAATATTCGGACCTCATCATCTCTATCAAAATAGTCGGAAGCTGTGATGAGGCCATCGAGCACATACACGCTTACGGCTCAGGCCACACGGAGTCCATCGTCACGGAAGACAGGGACGCGGCGTCTCTCTTCATGGAGAGGATTGATGCGGCGGGCGTTTATCATAACGCTTCGACTCGTTTCGCGGACGGCTTCCGCTATGGCTTCGGCGCGGAGTTGGGCATCAGCACGGGCAAACTGCACGCGCGCGGTCCGGTCGGTCTCGAAGGTCTCACGACCTACAAGTACAGGCTCGTCGGCGACGGCCACATCGTCGCCAGTTACAGCAGTGGAGAGCGCTCTTTCAAGCATCGCAGGATAAGGGCTGAGCGGTAAGGGATGAGCGAGGTTGAGAGTGAGGCTGACGAAAGAAATAAATCATGCACTGATTCAACTCGCGCTTGAGGTCTCGACGCCTGAGCAGATGTGACGCATGGCATCCGCCGCCATGTTGAAGGCGAGATTGATTGAGCCTCCCTTTTTCCCGGCGCTGAGGTCTCCGATGAGATACAGTCCTGGAAGGCTGGTCTCATATCCCTCTTTGAGAACAGGCGCATTACCCACAAAGTCAATCCCGATGGTCTTGAGGAAGTTGGTCGGAGTCGTCCCGCCCAGCGAGTAGATGACGTGATCGAAGGCTCGCGGGGGCAGTTCGCTCTCTAAGAATCTGACGCGCGGTCGCCCATCTTCATCTTCGAGTTGAGAGATGTTACTGCCGCGCAATATTTTTACCTGCCCTCTGGCCTCCATCGCCATCAGGCTCTCGTGGTTGACACGATTGAGGCGCGCGAATTCCGTGCGACGATATGAGAGCGTGACACGGTTGCCCTGCTGGACCAGGTATTGGCAGTACTCCGCAGCGGTGTCGCCGCCTCCGACCACAAGGCAGTCCTGACCTTTCAACTCGACGGAGGTGATGTCGAAATGCACGCGTTCTTTGAGCGGGAAGGGAATCGGATAATCCGGCTTGTTGGGTTTGTCCAGAATGCCTATCGCAATCACGCAACGCTGCGTCCGATAAGACCCGGCACTGGTGTCTACAAAGAAGCTGCCATCCGCGACGGGTCGGATGGTCTGCACGGCTTCATTATACTGGACCATTAATGCGTTGTCCTCAATGGCGCGGTCAAGATAGGTCAGCGTCTCTTCCTTGGTCATGTCTGAAATGCACATGACGCCCGTGCAGATCGCATCTATGCCTTTATAATTGGCGAGGACCGCCTTGGCCTCAGGATAAAATTTGCGAATGGCCCAGGAATGCGCCGGTCCCTTTTCCAGAATCAGGATGCGTTCCGCGTTGATGCCGATGGCGCGCGCCTCAGCCGCCATACTGATGCCCCCAGGTCCGGCTCCGATAATGATTAACTCGTACATGAGATAATAATAAACCTTTTCTTCATCGTCGTCTCTTGAAAGGCGTCAGAAAAGTTAGAGCACACCCTTCAACCTGATCCACGCCAGTGGATACATATGAGAGCCGGGGGCAAGCTCGTAGAGCGTCGCCCCGGAACACTCACCACCACACCATTCGACCCTGCAAGGGTCGCACCTTAACATTGAATGTGCGACCCTTGCAGGGTCGGTTTCTTTTCTGGACCAGAAACCGGGGGCGACGCTGCGGCTTGCCCCCGGCTCTCACAGGTTGCCCTTTCAGGGCACGGATTGAGAGCAACGGTCGGTGTTGGTTTAGGCTGGTCTTGAGTGTGTCTCGGACAGTTTTAGATTCATCATTGCCCTGCGGATTCCAGAATCGCGCCTTCCTCGTAGGCCAGGATGAGTCTTTCGAGGGCGCTGATGCGGAGGCGTATCATCTCGCCCTGCTCTGTGTCGTTGACGCAACGCGGCGGGTCGTAAGCGCGGACTGTCTTGACCGTCGGGACGATGTCCGCCCCGATGGTGATCGCATCGCCGATAGATTTGAAGTGATGATGCTCTGCGATGGCGACACGCTCCGGCGCGAGTATTAAAGTGTAACCACGGTCGCCGTAGCTTTCCGAGAAGGCCCCGTCAATGGTCACGGCCCCGCCGCCGCGTTTGACAGGCTCTTCACCATTCTCAACCTTGACGGGCACATGCCCGTTGACAATCAGGCCGTCCTGACCGATGCCGAAATCCTTTGCGATGCGGAGGCAGAAATCAGGGTCGTGAATCAGTTGGAAGTATGGATTCTTATGTTCCAGGTGGGCCTGCTTGTCCTCTATGAAATACTGCTCGAAGGTTGACATGCGGTCTTTACCGAAAAGCGGCGAGCGCGGCCCTGTCCATAAATACCAGAATTCGTCCGCCGCCTCACTCGCACCGGATGCGCCCGCGCGAAAGGCTCTGCGCACGACAGAGTCGAAGGCGTCAAAAAGTTCACGCCCCGCGCAACCCTCTCCATTAATTTCGAGCGAGAGCGCACGCCCGCTTTCATCCACCGGGACGCAGCCGTGGAAGATGAGCGCATGATCCCGCCTGAGCCACATCGCGCCATGCCTGGCGACGTAAGACATGTGTTGCCAGAGCCGCTTGCTGTGGATGAATGATTCATGCAGGTGGTCCATGCACTCGCGCTCCAACACTGAGAGGGCGTAAGGGTCTCTGTCATCAACGGTCGGCAGGGAAGCATCGCGCATCGGATATGTTTGCCCTTCAACCTGGACCGTGCCTTCTTTGCGGTTGATGCGATGAAGAAGAGAGCGATGCTCCATCTCCCATTCTGGATGACGCAGGATAAGTTGACCTTCCAACTTGAACTGCATGACAGCGGCGGCCTTCTGCATCCGCGCGATGAGGAGCGGGTCGCGTCGTCCGCTTCTCTTGGGCATGAAGTAGGTCGCCGGGTCTTCGGAGTAAATTTGCCGCGCCAGCATTTCGAGCGGCGAGAGCGAAAGCCCGTAACCTTCCTCAAGCTGAAACAACCTGCGATAGCGCAGCGAGATGCGCAGCACGGTCGCAATCAGGGCAGACTGGCCCAGGCAGGCTCCCATCCACAGCGCGTCATGATTGCCCCAGGTGAATGAGACGCGCGGTTGCCGCATCAGGTAGTCTATGACCTTATCCAGATGCGGCCCTCTGTCGCCGAGGTCCCCGGCCACGACCAGTTCCGAAACGGTCAGGTTTCGCACGAGCCGCGAGGCGAGCCTGACGGCTACCAGGTCGCCTCCATGCGACGCGAGCGCGTCAATCATCGCGTCAACATAAAAAGGTCCGCGACCCGTGCTTGGTTCATTGAACAGTTCTTCACAGATTTCGCGCCCGTCCTCCGGGAAAAGATTCTTCACGTACTCGCGCCGGTAGTTGCGCGCCAGCCCGCGCACGATCTCGAACTGAAGCCGCAGCAGACGCCGCACCCACTCGCGGCGAAACACTTTGTCGGACAGCGCAGGTCCAAGGTGTTCCATCGTCTCGCGCGGGTAGTAGAGCACGGCCAGCAATTCCATCTGCTCCGCATCCGAAAGCCTGCCGCTGAAGAGCTTTGAGACCAGAGGGCGCAGAGAGCCTGACGCGTTGTTGATGATGTGACGCAGTTTCTTATACTCGCCATGCACATCGCTCATGACATGCACTGTCTCCTTCGGCAGCGTGAGCGCAGCGCGCAGCACGGAGACCTCCGCCAGCGCCGCCCCGACGCTCCGGTAGCGATACGCCAACTCGCGCAACGCCGTCAGTTCATCTATCCCGAAAGAAACAGCCAACACTTCCCTCTCAACGTTTGAGACCGCGCGTCATTGTACTCGCTATCGCCATCTGTCAAACATCGAAAATCAACGCGGACTGGTAGGAGCAAAAAACGCGTATACGAGCAATGTTGAGAAAAGGACCAGTATCAAAAATATAAATCCCGCCATGCCGAGCATGATCCAGTGGACAGGCTTCAACTTCATGTCAGTAGCCCTCAAATGATTTTTTGTGAGCGCCCTGCCCACGTTTTGATTGTAGAGCATGGTCCAGTATTAGCTTCCTACGTTATCGGACTCTGGACCAATTCGGCACGGGGATTCTTATAAAGGTGCTGCGTGAGCCTTATGGATTTCGTGGTCGCTTTGAAGGCATTGGCTCTAGCCCTTTGCATTTGGTTGGACCAGTTATCTTTAATTTGACACAGCCGACATTGTTGGTCTCGTAGGATTCTGCGATCTTATTCGCGGGGTCTATGCGTGCGCAGATGAGATACAATCCGGGCGGCGTGTCGGAGGGTATCGTCGCGCCGACAGGATAACCATTCGACGTACCTCCAGGGAGGTCCTCCGTATTGCTGATTCGTGCGCCTCTCAAAAGCACATCTTCCAGAAAACTTGCCGAGAAAGTGGCGAACCCTTCGGGCACGTTGGTATCCGTGGAGAGCACGAGGTCAATCATATACCCGTTCTCTCCGGCGCTGCGGGTCCCGGCGGCGGGCGTGCCGCCTATATTTTTGGCGACGACTTTCAGCACTGGTCCAATATCCTCGCCCGCATAGGCCGTCGCGGGAACTCCCTGAATGTTCACCACCAGGTCCGGCATGCACTGTTGCTGTTGCCTGACGCTGTCAGGATTAATCGGCCTTCCGCCGGGCATGATTTTATCCAGCGATTGTTTCTCTTCCTGGCAGGGGTCCTTTTTCCGCCGCCCCTGCTTTTGCCGTTCCCTTTGCGAAGGGTCGGCGCTCAGCGGTTCCTGGGCCAGCGAGGTGTTGTAGAAGAGCGCCATGAGGCTGGCGATAATCAAACCCGCCCTGACAAATTTGTTGGTTGTTTGAAACATGGTCCTGATCCTTTCACCAAATGTCATACGATTATTTTTCCCGCTCTGAGAAGAGAACTTCTCGACAATTTTTGCGCTGGAAGGTTCTGGTCCTCGCGCGCCGTCAACGATTTAATAAAACTCGGCCAGCATACTATGACCTGCCTTCTCTGCTCTACAAGTAAATGATGTCCATGCGGACAGGATATTACCGGCCCCAGGAACTATTTTCGGGCGGAGCACCCCGGCGGTCCCTTTAGATGGCGAAACGACCGCGCGTTTTCCTTTAACGTGCATCATGAGAGACAGGCTTCCGGGGCGACTTTTGACGCTCGAATGAGCGCGCGTGTTACAATGGTCCAGCCTTCCAGACTGGTTGCAGATTAATTTTGAGAGCGTAATCGTGGACCAGAAAAACGGTTCATCATCCGAACGTGTACCATCCCGTGTGAGAGCCATGAGGTCTTATCCCCTGTCACATATGAAGCGCCCCTTAGCTCTCATCATGCTCATCGTTTTCAGTCTCGCCCCGATGGCTCGCGCACAGGACGGCGCACGCCCTGCGCCAGATTCAACAGCCCAATCCGCTTTCGACAAGTTGGCCCAAAGGCTCGTCGCTGCCGGGACCGTTGAGGAACGCGAGGCGCTGCTGGCCGAAGACAAAGAATTGTTGACAGTGAAACTACGCAGGGCCGTGCTCGCGCTGGCGATCAGCTTTTTCAATCAGGATAAGTATGCACAATCGCTGGATGCTACGAATCTGGCGCGCAGTATCGCCGAGCGAATCGGGGACAGGGCCGGTATCGCCGCGACCTGGATTAACGCGGGACTGATCTATGCCAGGCAGGATAAGTATGCGCTGGCGCTGGAAAATTACCGGAAGGGTTTGGACATCTGGCGGACTATGGGTCGCCAGGAATATATCGCGGACGCCCTTAACAAAATCGGCGTCGTGTATGAGAAGCAGGGCGATTACGCACAGGCATTGGACCATTATGAGCGCAGCCTGAAGATTCGAGACGAGGTCGGAGACAAGACATACATCGCCGAATCATGGCACAACATCGGCGAGATTTATTACCTGCAAGGCGATTATGAAAAGGCTTTGGAGTATTACGGGAAAAGTTTGGCGCTACAGGAATCTATGAGCCTGACAGACGCGCTTGACCAGGTCGCCTTCGCTCAACTGCTGCACGACATCGGCATCATTTATGAAGAACAGGGAAACTACGCGAGGGCTTTGGAATATTATGAGCGCAGCGTCAAATACAAAAAGAGCGCGGGCATCGAGCGCGAGCTTGAAGGCACCTTCAATAACATAGGCGAAATTCATCTGGCGCAGGGCAACTATCGTCTCGCCTCAGAATATTTTCAGGAAAGCTTGAAGATGAGCAGGGCGCTGGGCCACAGGGCTTTAGAGGCGCAGGCTTTGAATAACATCGCACGCATCTACACCTCGCAGGCTAATTACGACGCGGCCCTGAAATTTCATCAAGATGCTCTCAAACTGGACCAGGAATTGGGCAACCGGGCGCAACTCGCGCTGACGCTCGACTACATCGGCTCGCTGTACGGCGCGACGCGTCAGTATGAACTGGCGCTGAAAAACTACGGCCAGAGTCTGGAAATCAAGGAAGCCCTGCCCGACCGCGCAGGTGTGGCGGAGACCCTCAACCACATCGCGCGCATTCAACGCTGGCAGCACAACGACGCCGAATCCTTACGTCTGGCGGAACGCGCCTCGGACCTCGCGCGGCTCGTCGGCAGGCGCGGCACGCTCTGGCAGGCGCGGACACTGGCGGGGCAGGCTTACGTCTCGCTCGCGCAGCCCGCGCAGGCCCGCAAGGCTTTCGAGGAAGCCATCAGCACGATTGAAACGATGCGCGCCACCGTCGCTGGCGACGAGCGACAACAGCAGGGTTTCTTCGAGGACAAGGTCGCGCCTTACCTCGCCATCATGGAATTATTATTGGACCAGAAGGAGCCTGGCAAGGCGCTCGCTTATGCTGAGCGGGCCAAGGCGCGCGTGCTGCTCGACGTGTTGCAGACGGGACGCATCAACATCGCCAGGGCGCTGACGCCCGAAGAGCAGGCGCAGGAACGCGCGCTCAATCATCAACTCGTCGCGCTCAACAAAGAGGTCTATCAGGAGAACCAGCGCCAGTCTGCGGACACGCTCGCGCTGGGCCAACTCAATGCGCGGCTCGAAAAGGTTCGTCTTGATTATGAAGCCTTACAGACGCGCCTTTACACCAACCATCCAGAACTCGTCACACAACGCGGCGAAGCGCAGCCCCTTCGTCTCGAAGAGGCTGGCGGGCTGATTAACGATACGAAGACGGCCCTCCTCGAATTCGTCTCGACGGACCAGCGCACTTATCTCTTCGTCCTGGACAGGAAGGAGACGGGCGGCAGTCCGCATCTGAAAACTTACAGGCTGGACATCAAGGGGGCGGAATTACAGGACCAGGTAGAGCGTTACAGGCAACAACTCGCCAATCGTGATTTGAGTTTTCGAGAGACCGCGCGCCGCCTGTATGAACTGCTCTTGAAGCCCGCGCGCGAACAGTTGCAAGGCAAGAGCGAGCTTGTCATCGTGCCCGATGCGGCCCTGTGGGACTTACCGTTTCAGGCTTTGCAGCCCTCTGATAATCATTACCTGCTGGAAGATTACGCCATCTCTTACGCGCCGTCTCTGACGGTCCTGCGAGAGATGGTCAGGCTCCGTCAAAAAAGGTCCAATAACGCGCCCGTCAAGACGACCCTGCTCGCTTTTGGCAATCCGGCCACCGGGAAAGAACCTGTCGCGCATGATAAGTCTTCACAGAGAGGCGGGCAGCTAGTGCCCTTACCCGATGCCGAAAAAGAGGTCAACGCTTTAAGACAATTGTATGGAGCCGAGCGCAGCACTGTCTACACGGGCGCAGACGCGCGCGAAGAGAGATTCAAACGCGAGTCTGGCAATTACAGGATACTGCACCTGGCGACGCACTCCGTCCTGAACGACACGACGCCTCTCTACTCTTACATACTGCTTTCACAGGACGCGAAGGGCGAGAGCGAGGACGGTCTTCTGGAGGCGCGCGAGATTATGAATTTAGACCTCAAGGCCGATCTGGTCGTCCTCTCCGCGTGCGAGACTGCGCGCGGGCGCGTCGGCGCGGGTGAAGGGATGATTGGTCTGACATGGTCGCTCTTCGTCGCGGGGAGTCCGACGCTGGTGGTCAGCCAGTGGAAGGTTGAGTCTGCCAGTACGACCCAACTGATGGTCGAATTTCACCGTCTCCTCAAAGCAGAGATGGACAGACCCGCAAGCGAAGGGAGCGCGGCGGCGAGTGCCCTGCGCCTTGCTTCTTTGAAACTAATGCACAGCGACCAGTATCGTCATCCATTTTACTGGGCTGGCTTCGTGGTCGTAGGAGAGGTAAAGGCAAGTCGGAAGTAGGAAGGCGGAAGGATGAAAGACAGACTGTTCGTCTTGCATAGCCATGCTTTCATCATTCATCCTTCCGCCTTCCGACTTGCTCTTAAAGATGAGCCATGACAGGCACGGGAGCCATGATACAAAACGACGCGCTCCTCTTGCCGTTTATGCTGGCGGCGGACGAGGTCTCTACCGAGGCACTGCTGACGCAGCTTCTCAACGAGCAGGCCGAACCGATTATTCGCGGCATCATTCGTCAAAAGCTTCAGGTCCAATCATCCGTCGGCGCTGGACGCCGGAGCCGCAGCGAGGCGGAGGATATACACGGCGAAGTTCTGGTCCAATTACTGGGCAAGCTGCAACAACTGAAGGCGGACCCGTTGGCCCACGCCATCGTAGATTTTCGCAGCTACGTCGCCGTCACCACCTATCACGTCTGCTACGCGCACCTGCGGCGTCTCTACCCGCAGCGGCGACGTTTGAAGAACCGGCTGCGTTATCTTTTGAGTAATGCGCCAGACTTAGCCATCTGGGAGAGCGTCGGCGACGAATGGCTGTGCGGGCTGGCGGGCTGGCAGCAGAGTTCACAAACGCCCGCGCGTGCGGAGCAGCTTCAACACTTGCGCGATCACCAAAGCTTGCAGGCGAGCGACGCGCAGTCATCTGGAAATCCTGAGCAGGCCGATTTACAACCGTTATTGAAGGCTCTCTTCAAAGATGTGGGCGGTCCCGTCGAGTTGGATGCGCTGGTCAATACGGTCGCGGAGTTGCAGGGCATCAAAGACCAGCCCGCGCCAGACACCAGGGATGAAGAGGAGAGCGCGGAGGCGCCCGAACGGCTGGCGGATAACAGGACCAATATTGCGACGGAGTTGGAACAGCGTCATTACCTGCAACGTCTCTGGGCGGAAATTCTTGAGCTTCCGACGAGACAGCGCAGCGCGCTCCTGCTCAACCTGAAAATCGAAGGCGAGAGCGTCATCCCGCTCTTGCCCCTCATAGGCATCGCGTCCATACGCCAGATCGCCGAAGCGGTCTCTATCCCGGCGGAGCAGTTCGCGCAACTCTGGAACGAACTGCCCCTCGAAGATACAGTCATCGCTCAGCACCTCAACGCGACGCGGCAGCAGGTCATCAACCTGCGTAAATCCGCGCGCGAAAGATTATGGCGGCACATGAAAATTTTCGGCTGAGCTAAATAAGTTTCTGGACCAGGAGTAATATCCGCGCCGCGCGGGCATCTTAAATCAGAGGGCTGGAGTGTCAGATCATCTTACATCGCAAAGCATAGAACTCTTTCGTCAAGGGTTGATGTCGCCCGTCGAACTCTTGCAGGCTGGCGATCATCTGTCCGCGTGCCCTGCGTGTCGTGAACAGGCAGCAGGGGGCGTCGTCATAAAGAGGGTCTTCAATGCATTAAACGCGGACCTCAAGTCCGCAGCGTTGGAAGAAGCGTCAACGCATCTGACCTATGAGCAAACCGCCGCTTATGTGGATCAACGCTTGGATGATGTCGAACGTGAAATCGTCAACAGTCATCTTCAACTCTGTCAAGCATGCAAGGATGACGTGCGCGACCTCTCCGCCTTTCGCGCCACGCTCAACAGGGAGACAGAGAGCCAGCCGCTCTCTCAACCCGCGCGTCAGGAAAGATTCAACGCGCTGCGACCGTCTTTGAACTTGTGGCAGAGGCTCAGGCCGCTCGGCTTACTGGCCTTCGCATTGTTGATTGCGACCGTCCTGGTCTCGCTCTTTTTCCTCTCAAGACCCCGTCGCACATCGCAGCCGCTGGTCGTTCAATCGAATCCAAACGCGCCCACTCCGACCATCTCAACCAGCCCGGCACAGACGCCCGCTCCAACTTCCCCAACGCCTCCCGTTGGACCAACCTCGCAAACGGGTAAGCCTGCGAATGAAAGTCCCGCTCAGCTTACAGGCACTCAATCAACCGGAGCGAATAACAGGTCCAGTAAACCCGCTTCCAAGCCGGGAACGTCCGCGCCTCTACCGGCGGAGATGAGAATGGCGCTGATGGATGGCGGCGTGCGCGTGACGATTGATGGCGCGGGCCGTTTAGCGGGTCTCGGACCGCTCACGCCCGCCGCGCAGCGTGCGGTGAGGGAGGCTCTCGAAAAGGGTGTTGTGGAGACTCCCGCAAACTTGCGGCAACTCATCGGCCAGTCGGAAACTTTGCTGGGTAGTTCCGATCAACGAATCGCTTTTTCGTTGTCGAGTCCCGTCGGTACCATCGTTCGTGCGGAGAGACCGAGGCTGAGTTGGCAACCTCTTGAGGGTGCAGCGAGCTATACAGTCGCCGTCTACGATGCTGATTTTAACAGGGTGGCACAAAGTCCGCCGCTCTCATCCACGGAGTGGGTGTTGCCGCAGCCTTTGCGTCGCGGCGGCTCGTATCGCTGGCAGGTCACGGCTTTGAAGGATGGCAAAGAAATCGTTGCGCCCGTCGCGCCCGCGCCCGAAGCACGCTTTGGAATATTGGACCAGCCCGCAGCAGACCGTCTCGACCGCGATGAAGAGGAGGGCCGCAACTCTCATCTGGTGCGGGGCGTGCTGGCCGCTCAAGCGGGTTTACTGGACGATGCCGAACGGGAGTTCCAAGCGCTCCAGGATGCCAACCCGCGATCTCCAATCGCGCGCAAACTCTTGCACAATGTGCAGAAGCTGCGACGGTCCAAATAATTCTTCTCCTCTATGGAATAGTTAGAACCCTTTCCAATCATGTGCGACGTAGGTTCATTCACCACCGCAGACACAGAGGACACAGAGTCAGCACAGAGAAAAACATTCAACTCTCTGTGCTGACTCTGTGCGCTCTGTGCCTCTGTGGTGAATTCTTACTTCCCTTACACTCGTCACACCTCTCATCTTCCAGATAAGAGGAGCGCTTGAAGTTCTTAAAATCTTCGATCTCAAAAAATATTTTGCTGCGCCGGTAATATGCGCGGCGCTTTTGCACCATTTGCCCTTGAGTGTGCGAAATGTCTTTGAGCGTGCGGTCCTGTTTGGACGCACGACGATGACGCCCTTCGATATGTGGCCGGACATGTCCGGTATTTTTTTTCGCGCGTCACCGGGCGGCGTCAACGCCGACAGTTGAGGTGCGTGGAGGAACGAAGATGTCTTTGAAGAGTATCAGATTTAAATTGTGGGCGATGTTGCTGTTGTGCTTGACGATGGTCGTCAATACACCGGCCTTCATGCTCTGTGTGCGTGCGGAAGCCTCATCACTTCTCGCGCAGAAGTTTCAGGTGACGGGTGCGGTCCTCAAAGCCGATGACATGGAGAATAAAGGGCCATGTCCCAGGACCATTAATTTTTCCGGCTCGATTACGACGAACGGGCCGGGGACCGTGAGCTATACGCTGATTCGCAGCGATGGCGCTACTGGTCCAATTATGACGCTGGATTTCAAGGAGGCCGGAAGCCAGCCCGTCAACACCGACTGGACGCTCGGCGGCCCCGGTCTGCCACACTTCGAGGGCTGGCAGGCCATCAAAATCATCTCTCCGAATCCCTTGGAATCGAGCAGTAAGACGGGAGCCTTCGTGCTTAACTGCGATGGAGGCTCGACGCAGAACCCGACGGAACATCCTCAGAGCACGACGGAACAATCGAAGGTCATCAACCTTCCAACGTCTGACAGCGCGCTGGTCCAGCTTGACAGTAGATTTTACGCGGCTGGCAGTTCGCTTAACGCCACGGTGACGATCAAGCCCGCGCCCAAGAATCAAGAGAACCTGTTGCTCTTCGTCGCTTCGCCCGACACCAAAGACGTGGAGACCATGTCGCTCATTCCGAAAGGCGATGGCGAGTCTTTTGCGACCGACAAACCGCTCCGGGTTATCTCGTCTCAAAAGGGAGTGGAAAAGCAGGACGGGCAATTGTCCGCCGCGCCTAACGAGATACTCGTCGCCATGTTCTATTTCAACAAGGGAGAGGCGAAACAATCTCCCATGGACAAGAGCAAGGGTCTCAGCATGGTCGCGGATTTCGGGATTATGGAGGACAAGAATTTCCAGGCGTCGCAGGTCAAGGTGATTCCCGAAATCGCCATGACGGACGATGAGAAGCAAGTCCCCGCAGGCGGCAAGCGCATCGGCACGGTCGCCATGCGCGAAGGCGGAGTGGTCCAGATACCCGTTGACGAGTTGATCTTTTATCCGAAAGACGGGGAACAGTTGAAGCAGTTTCTGGCAGAGTCTGGCGGACAAGTCATCGCCGCAATGCCCGCGTCGAAGGAGACCCGCCAGTTGCAATTGCCTTCGCTCGTGAGAGGCGATGCGCCACAGGATAAACAGATGGAGGGCAACGCCTATCTGGTCAAAGTCAATCCATCGCGGGGCGACCTTGAGCACCTGCCGCAGTTGCGCTCGCTGTTCGGAGATAAGGAGACGCTCTACGGAAGTTCGGAAGAGGTGCTCAGGATGTACAGCCTGACGATGCTCTACGAGTTGAAGGGCTACGCGGTCGGAGTCAATCCGCGCCTGCAAAACATGGGCGGCCCGGTGACGGGCGACAGTTCCGCCATCAGCGCCATCAGCAATACTTCCAGCATGACGCATTCAAACCTGGCTCTCTTCAACGATCAGGTGTTCGGCGTGCCGCAGGCGTGGGCCTTTCTCGCGCTGTGGGATAAGGACAGGGCGCGCATCCCGGTTGCATTTCTGGACCAGGGCTTCGCTCCCAACTTCGACTTTAGAGGCTTTGCGGGCGGCACGATGCGCCAGTGCGACCTCGAAGGGACTGGTCCATTAATGGACATCAGGTGCGCGCCGGGCGCGGCGGCGGCCCCGCCGACTGTCGGTAATAGTTTCTTCGGCAGCCCGTCCTGGCATGGCAACGGGGTGGTGACGACGGCTGGCGGAGTGCTCAACAACGGTTGGGGTTCGGCTGGCACTGGCGGTCAGGTCGTCTCTCCGATGCTCTACAAAACGGGTCTCCGCTCTTACGCTTTCGAGCTTGGACGCGGCATTCGACAGGCGACGGACGACGGCGCGACCGTCATTAATATCAGCGCGGGGTATCCGTGCCGCGTCGTCGCCAGCGTCGCGGGCGTGACCGCCGGGATTGATATTTGTTCGTCCGGGACATGGGCCGTCGTGTGCGCGACGTTGTCGGTCGCACTCCATACAGCGGCGGCCTTAACCTGCGCGATTCCGTTTGTTGGACCATTCATCTGCCCGGCTGGAATAACCGCTGCGGCGGTCTTCACAGTGGCCTGCTTTACATGGGCCGCTGCAGTGCCCGTGCTGACCAGAGGTCTCTTGCAAGACGGCGTGGATTACGCGCGGGCGCACGGGGTGACGGTCGTTTCTATCTCCGGCAACAAGGTTGTTGATACGGGCACGTCTCCGACAAGAGAGCTATGCCAATTTATCTCCTGCTCGACGCAGGACGTGTCTGACTGGCAGGTGATTCCGGGAGTGCTGCCGGGCGTTATCTGCGCCGGTGCGGCGGATGACACGGAGCCTTTTGCGAACAATCAATACTTCGGTGAGAGGGTGGACGTGTGGGCACCTATCGGGGACACATTCTTCGCTCCGTCAACGCCGGGTCATGATGATGGTCCAACGACTCACGTCTCTCACGAGAATTTCGGAGGGACGAGCGCCGCCGCTCCATACGTGGCCGGAGTGATCGCGATGATGCAGGCGGCCAATCCTCAACTCAACCCGTTGATGGTCCCGCCGTCACAGCGCGCGGCGATTCCGGGTCGCATTCTGACCCTGCTGCGCAGCACGGCGACGCCCGCTTCGGCCCTGCCGATGAGTCCAACCGAACCGGAGGTCGGGCGGCGTCGCAACCTGATTAATGCATTCAGAGCAGTGCGCGCCGCTGCTGGCACAAGCGTGCCGGACATGACGCCGCTGCGCTACGATTCAAGCCTCAGCTTTGACGGGACTGATGACCCTTCGCGCAGTTTCGACACGCCCGCGACCGCGAGAATCGTTCGTCTGACGAGCGCGAGCGAGCAGACGCATACTATCCTGACGATACCGAGGGATGAGGGTCCGGGCGGCAGCGACTATACGGGCAGAGACTTTTACAAACTGGTCATGCCGGTGGCTTCAGGGATTTACGAGGGACGCTTTCGTTTGAAGTTCGCGGCGGGCTTTGGCGATCTGGTCGTGCGCGCGGGCGGGATGCCGCTCTCGCCTGTCTCGCGTCGCACCGATGGCGTCGAGCAGATACTAGAGTTCAACACTCCGCCCATTCTCAATAGCTCCGATTTCATCATCGAGGTCGGCGGTATTCTTGGACCAGACGGCATCCGCAGCGACAATGTTTACAAGCTGGAATTTTCACCCGCGCTGAGGACGGGGGCCGCGCCCATGCCGGACCAGTTTGACGACCCCGCGCGTAATCCTTTCAGGATGCCTGACAACAATACGCCCGCCCGCGCCGTCCCGCTCGGCAGAGGCAGTTACGGCTGGCAGGATGTGAGCGGCGGCACGCCCGGCTCGCAGGAGATCATCATCAATGGTCTCAACTTCTCTCATCCGAGCGGCAACGATGCGGACTGGTTCTCGCTACAGGCTCCGGCGGGTTACAGGCGCGGCGCGTGCGGGGATTGTCCTCCGACTCTGAACATCAGCGCGGCGGCTGGCGTCTCGATACAGGTCCAGGACGCGAGCGGGCGCGTGATACGTGATGCTGCCAGTTCACCTTTGACTCTGAATTGCAGCGACTATGACGGGCGCTTCCCGCTGAGGTTCGCGCTGACCTCAAACGGCAGGCCCATTAACTATGACTTGCATGTGACGTGGACGGTCCCGGATGAGACCGTCTGTGCCCTCTCGCGTCATTTAGGAGATAGTCTGGTGTGTATGATCTGTTTTTATGGCGATCCCCACCAATTCATAAACCCTCTGTGGGACCCAACGCCGGATGATCTGCGTAATGCGCTGGATGCAAAAGGGCGTCTGGTCAAGCCGCAGTACCTCCTGATTCAATGGCGCGGCGTTGATACTTTCAGTCTGCGCGGAAGAATCGAACGCGGCGAATCCCTCGCGCTCCAGTTAATGGACGTACAGGGCCAGACGTTGGCCCAGGCGGCGACCTCAGACCTCCTGAAGCAGTTCCCGCAGTCGCAAAAGCCCGCAGAGGGTGAAGAGTTGACGGCGCTCAATCTGGAGGCGAAGCAACTGCCAGCGGGCACATACCTGCTCTCCGTCAGTTATCGTCGCCCGGAGTCCACGGTCGAATTGATGCTCAATCAGAACGTCCAGACCAACAAGGCTCCGACATCGCTCAACCAAACGGGCCAGCCGAACTTAAAGAGACCCTAGAGGGTGTCTGAAAGCCTTCTGTGCCCTGAAAGGGCAACCTGTGAGAGCCGGGGGCCAGCCTCAGCGTCGCCCCCGGTTTCTGGTCCAGAATAAAAGCCGACCCTGAAGGGGTCGCACCTGCAACATTGAGGTGCGACCCCTTCAGGGTCGTTATGTGTGGTGGCGAGGGTTCCGGGGCAGCGCCCCCGGCTCTCACATGTATCCCCTACGGGGATAGGGTTGAAGGGTTTGCTCTGACCTTTCAAAAGTCCTTTAAAGGAAGCGAGAGAGGCCGCATGGATTATTGGTCCATGCGGCCTCTCTTCGTGTTTAGAGCATGGCGCATCCGATGTTTCAGGTGGCGCCTGCCGAGGTTATCTAATCCGCTGTGTGGGGTCGCCGAAGAAGATCCAGGACCTTCTCACGCCCTGGTCGCCGGTGGCATTCTTGGCTCCCCTGACGGCATCTCCGAGGGTCATGGCTTGACCGCCGAAGAGGAGTTGATAGAGCGGCCCTGCGACCTGTAGCTGTCCTTCCATGTTGGTCTGTCCTGAAGAGGCCCAGACCGCGACGGCCCCTCCGTTGGGAGCTTTGAGGAGCGCTTCGGCGAGGCTGTCTCCGCTGACATCATGGAAGTAGCCGTTGAGACACGTCATCATCGTGAAGAGCGGGAGACGATTGCCGTTCTGTAGATTGGCGGCGTCGCCCGTGGTCAGGAGGCCCGCTCCCGTCCAGAGACCGACGGACCCGTGTCCGAAGTAGTTGACGACCTGCGGCCCCTGGTTAAGATTGCCTATGATCTGGCTGCGGACCGTGTTGGCATCCTGCGTCCCGCGATTGACGATTTGGACGGGCATCCCTGCGGGCAGTTGTCCTCCGAGAGCGCTGCTCGCTCCCTCGAAGTCGTTACCGTTAGCATGGTCCGCCACCAGCAGCGCGCCCTGTGCTGATTGTCCGGGCACGTAGTTGATTATCTTTGAAACGAGGATGGACGCCTCGCTCGCGGTCCTGACGGGCAGGCGACCGACGGCGAGTTCGGGCACGCTGTCTCCGTCCATGTCCGCCATCCAGTCATCGGAGGCGGTCTTCATGTCTGTGGCCCACAACAGTTTTGTGGGGACCATGTCGTTCGCGCCCTGGCCCAGATAGTTGCGCGGGTCGTAGGTCGCATCACCAACCAGCAGGACATAACGCGGAGTCACCTTCCAGCTATTCGCGGCTCGCTTGATGAACTCGTGGATGGCTTGCGGTGAATGAGCGCCGAAGCTGAACTCATCGTAGATGTCTTCGACATCAATGACATCAACGACCATGCCCTGGCTGCGTCTCAACTCCGCCAGGGGTTGGACGCTCCCCATCAAACTACGATGCGAGATGATGAGGAAGTCTGCGCCAGCATCTTCTGCGGCCCAGTGCGAGGGATTGCTGTTTCTCAGAGAGTCTGGATGAGCGGCCACGTTATCCGCGAAGACGATGAGCGTGCGAGGCCCGTTGTTGTTCGCGCCGATAACCTGCGTGTCCACGCTGAAGGAGCCGTCCGGCTGGGCCGTCGTGACCGGAGTCAGTTCCTGCGAGTTGTTCGCATCCGTGATGTCCACGACGCGGACTGAGCCGTTGGTGAATCCATTGACGCGGACGGTGTCTTCGCTGCCGACGCTGATGGAGAGCGCATCATTGTCCGCCACATAGGCGTGCGCGTATGTCAGGCGCACAGTGTCCGCGAGGCTGATGTCCGTATCGCCGCCGAGCGACGCCAACTGAATCACGTTGTCGCCCTCTATGACGTTCGCGGCGGGAACATTGATGGCTTGAACGATGTGTTCGGTGTCCGCGAAGTTGATGACGCCCGCATCCGTGCCGTTGAAGAGGACTTGGACTTGATGAGCGCCGGAGGTCACACCCTGTAGCGAAATCTCCAACTGTGCCTGCGCGCCGGATGCGGCCACAGTGTAGGGATGTTTGACGTTCAGGGTTTCAAGAACCGGACTCGAACCGTTACTGGTGATGATCTGGCCGAAGAAGTTATCCGCCTCGCCATTATCAAGTCCGGGGAAGTAGGTCAGGCGCTCTTTGCGTTCGAGCGTGTAAGCGAAACTGTCAGGCCCACCCGGCGGCGGCATCGGCGGCGCGTCCTTATCCACAAACTTCATGATGCGCTTGCCGTAAGACTGGCCCTGAACCAGATAATAAGTCTGCGTGCCGTCCGAAGGCAGGTCAGCCGCCGCGCCGTAAAACTCTATGACATCGCTGGCGGTCAATTGCTGCCCGTTACCGGAGACACGCATCGGGACTTCGACGCCGCCCGCGAAGAGTTGGAGGTGCGAGGCAATAACGTTCGAGTCAAGCCCTGCGGCGACGAGTTCAGGTTGAGAGATGCGATACCAGCCATCTTTGCTGACGTTGAACTTGACGCCCGCCATGTCCGCTATCTGGCGTTGGAAGACACCCGTTTCGGGTTCGATATATTGCGGCGTCGGCAAGGGACCCGGCCCCGCGTTGGGCGGCCCGTCCGAGACGCCTCTGCCCGGCGTTCCCACTTGAATAGTCTGCTTCGCACGCGCGATGCCCGGAGCATCCGCGCGCACGGCGGTCACTTCGCCGGAACCGTGAGAAGCGGCGGGCCAACCGTTGATTTGAAGACCCGTGCCCGCTCCGATTTGCTGGCGTTGGCCCAACACTTCGGCCTGCGGTCCCTTAATCTTGCGCGACGCGGTCTTTCCGGCGGATGGAACAATCGGCCCGTGCAGCGTGCGCGCGCCGTTGATGTCTACATCTTCGAGCCAGTATTGCGCCGGTCCACCCTTGTCCTGCGCGGGCGTGTCGAACCAGGTGTATGAATGGCCCGCCGTGAGCACGGACCTGGGCCCCGTCAGGAGCGCGGAACCCGCGAGCATCGAAGGCGTCACGCGAGTGCGTCTCCCGTTCTGCTCACGATAGAGATTAAAGCCGAGATTGCGCGCCTCATAACCTGTGTTCCATTCAAGCCTGACCAGACCGCTATCGCTCGTCGCGTCAAAGTTGATGAGCTTGACGGCGGTCGGCGCGATGGCCTCTGCCAGCGTCCAATCGGAGAAGGAGGTGACGGCGGGCGCGGTCGCGTTGTGTGACACGGCGTTGACGACGCCGGGCTGCATGGCGACGGTATTGCCGTCAATCTTGAAGATTTGGAAGAGCGGTTCGTTGGCCGTGCCGGGCACGTCCGAGGCTTGATACTGGAAGGTCAGGTTAGCCTGCGTGATGCCGTTGTTGGTCAGCCTCCAGTAGCGTTGCAACGCCCTGGTCGTATTGCCTATGCGCGGTTGGAACTCGTGGATGGCCTTCGCCGTCACATCACCGGAACCGGCGGTCGCGTCAATCATTACGGGACTATAACCCGCGTCACCCACGTCGAAGGTGAAGCTGCCGGTGGTGGCGTAAATCTTCTTCAGGTTGCCGAAGACATAGCTGGCGTTGGAAGCGCCCGTGGAAGTGGCAGAAGCGCCGAGCGTGAGCACGTTGCTGCCCGTGTTGATGATGCCGTTCGTCAATGTCAGCGTGCCGTTGACGGTGAGCGGCGAGCCGAGCGTGACTGAACCCGCGCCGCCCGTGCGATTCATCGTCAGGTTTTGCAGCGTCTCGCTACCACTGACGAAGACGAGCGTGCCCATCGCGCCCGCAGAGCCGCCGTCCTGTAGAGACATCTTTGAAGTGTTGCTGCCGACGAAGCCGGAACCCGCCGGGATGCTCCCGATGGTCGAGCCGAGCGTCAGAGTTCTGCCGTTGAGCGTGAGCGTGCTGGTCGCGCCCGTGAATTGAATGGAGTCTCCGCCGCCGGGGCCGAGCGTCGTCAGGTCAGAATTTAACTGGACAGTGCCGCCGCTCTTGTTGATGCGCACGTAAGGCATCGTCAGAGTGCCGCTGCCGTCGCTGGCGGTCTGCGTGTTGCCGCCCGTGAAGAAGACCGCGCGGTTGTTGGGCGCGAAGGTTCCGTTGTTGGTAAAGTTGCCCTGCGTCACGAGGTCGCCGCCGAGTGCGGTCGAGAGATTGAGCGTGCCGTTGATGTTGACGGAACCGAGGACTGTGAGCGGCTGCGTCAGAGGCGTTGACCCGGCCAACTGCATCGTCGAGCCGGAGTCAATCGTCAGCGTGCCCGCCATCTGGAAGGGCTGCGTCGTGGAACTGTTGGCGAGGTCGAGCGTCGTGTTGTTGCTCAGTTGGACGTTGTTGGGATAGCCCGCGCCGCTCGTCGCGTTCGGCAACCACTCGCCGTTGCGCCCGTATGTGCCGCCCGTGTTGTACTTGAGAAGCGAAGATGCGCCGTAGGTCGGCGAGCCAGAGGTGAAGCCGCCAATATTGACTTGCACGATCCCGTTCAAAGTCAGGTTGCCCGCGCCGCTGACCCCTGCGGCGTACTGGAAGAGAAGGTTGACGGTGCGCGCGACGTTCATCGTGATGCCGCCGTTGGGCGGGTTCTTAACGTTGACGTTCTGCGGGCCGTTGGTGGTCGGCCAGAAGTTGACGTTGTTGACGCCGAAAGAGCCGGACGTGTTGTTGAAGACAAGCACGCCGTTCGTCTGGTCGTAGGCGTAAGTCCCCGTCCCGCCTCCGGGGAATCCGCCCTGATCTATTTGCAGCGTGTCGTTGATTAAAGCCTGACCGTTATCGGTGATGGTTCCGGCGGTGGCGACCGTGCCGCTGTCTATCAGGTCCGTGCCCGTGCCGTCTGCGATGGTGAAGGTGACGCCGTTGTTGACGGAGATTTTGCCGCCGCTGTCAACGGTCAACTGGTCCGCGTCAACACTCGCGGTGACGGTGACGACGTGCGGGCTGCGGACGGTGATGGTGCCAGAGGCGGCGTTGGGCGTAGTGACTGCGGCTGTCCAGGTGTTGCCGTCCGGTGATGTCTCCCACGTCGAAGTGCTGTTCCAGTTGCCGGAAGCGGCGCTGCGATATTTCGGAGTGGGGTCGTCATTCGTGATGGTCAGAATGGCGATGCTGGGAGAGCCGAGCGTCGCGCCGCCCTGCGGGTTTGTAATGGCAAAGTTGATGGTTTCGTCAGGCTCAAACGTGGTATCGCCTTTGACGGTGATGGTGATGTTCTTGTTTGCGGCATCGCCCGCCGCCCAGTTGAGCGTCCCGGTCGCGGGAGAGACGGTGTAATCACTGCCCGCGTTGGCCGTGCCGTCGGTGACGGCGTAATCAACGGAGACCGCGCCGTCCGTGCCGCCCGTGCGTGTCACCGGCACATTGAAGGTGTGGTCTGTGTTGGTCTCGCTGTCGGTGTATGTGGCAGAGGAGAATTGCAAACTGCCGGATTGAATGGCTGTAGGTTCAGCAAGCGTCCAGTCGGAGAATGACGAGATGCCGCTGAGCGTGGCGACGTGCGTCGCTGTATTAAGCGTGGTCGGGTTGAACTGCGTGAAGCCGCCGTTGTACTTGAAGATTTTGTAATTGGCTTCCGTGCCGATGACATCGCCCGCGAGATAGTTGAAGGTCAGGTCTGCGGTGAGACCCGTCGCCGTCAGCGTCCAGTATCTACTGAGGGCGTTCGCGCCGGAGATGTTCGGCTGTTTGCCCTGCACAGCTTTGGCGGTGAAACTGCCCGTGCCTGCGGTGACATTGGCCGCCACTGGCGAATAACCATTGGCCGTGCCAACTTCAAACGTCTTCGAGCCTGTGGCGGTATAGGTTTTTCTCAGGTTGCCGTCAACATAACCGTTGGTGCGAGTGACTGTTGATTGGGTCGTAGCTGAATTGATTATTAAAGTATTGCTGCCTGTAATAAATCTACCGTTGGTCAATGTTACTGCGCCAACGTTAGCTCCGATTGTGGTGATGGTCAGGTCGCCACCGGAGAGAGTTACGTTATTAGTGTTGTCCTCAGTAATAAAATTGATATCTCTGCTCGCAGGAATTTCAAAGCCCGTAGTCCTGCCAACTGATTCCTGTGCATAGACAATTCCATAGCTGCCGGGAGCATTGAACACAGGTGATTGATCGTATGAGCCGCCGGGAGTAGTGCCAGCCGCAACGCCGAATTGAGTTGCGGCGGTGGTCACGCCGCCATTGCCAAGCGTTATCTTGTTGCTGTTAGTGATTGTCCCTCTGAAGAGGTCAACTCTCGAAGTGATGATTTGATTGGTCGAGCTAAGGGTCAATCCGCTGGGATTGTCCATGTCGAGCGAAGCGAGCGGAGCAGTGACCAAGCCGCTACCGCTGTACGTTTGCGCGCCACTGCCGAGAAAATAGAAGCGACTGCTTGCTGTCGTTCCGTTGACTGTGCCGTTATTGGTAAAGCTCGCACCAATTTGTATATAAAACTGCCCGTTAAGCGTCAGCGTCGTGCCGGATGAGACGGTTGAATTGCCGAAGATGTTAGTCTGCCCTTGACATGTGGCTGAATGATTAGCCGACGCATTTGAGATTATGAAATTAGGAATAGAGCCTTGAATGTTGAATGTCTTTGCCACACCGGAACTGGCGTTGCCTAACTGCAATGTGCCGCCAGTGATGCTCTGTATGCCGACGCTGTTGCGGAAGTCGCGCGGGCCAGACGCACCTGTGCCAGCGAGTTGCGTAACGATTGTGCCGCCGGATATTGTAAATGAAGAAGTGCTTGCCGTGCCCGTGTCGAAACTCGCCAGTGTAGTCGAAATGTTACCTGCGGTGTTGACGGTGACCGTGCCAGCCGATTGATTGTAGGAGAGAAGGCTAGTAGCACTGTTTGCGGAGAGTCGGCCAGCAACATTAACGGCTCCCCCTTCAACAATAACCGAACTGCCGTTGAGCATTGTCATTGTGTTGCCTGAGGCAGTTCCAATATTGAAAGTGCCAGTTGTAACACGCAACAAGCCACCATTAACTGTCGGTGAGCCGTTCTGAGCCGCAACGGTATAGTTCGCATTATTGAGCCAGAAACCAGGGAACGGTGTAGCACCAGTGCCGATTGTGTAGGCGGCTGCTGTAAAGACGCGATTTGTGCCCGCGAACGTACCCGAAAGCTTAAATGTCCCGCTCGTCAACGTGAGGAATCCAGCAACGTCTGTCGTAACTCCCTGAACCGTAAAATTAGACGTGTTTAATTCGAGTACAGGAGTTGTTGTCGTACCTTTGTTGATAGTGATAGCACGCACATCCGTCGTTGCGCCAGTGCCGCCAAATGTGTTATTAGCCGCGCCCGTAAACGTGATGCCCGCACCTGCCGTGTTGGTGTTTGTGCTGAAGTCTAGCGTTCCGTTGTTAGTCAAGTTCCCGCCAAGAGAAAGACTGTGTGTGGTAATTGTTCCCGCAGTGTTTGACCGGAATGTGCCGCTGCTTGCGATGGTGACATCTGTACCAACAGTCAAAGTCTGCGCGGTTGCTGATGCATATTGAAGAATACCGGATGTACCCTGACCAACCGTTAAGCTATAAGCGTTCGCCGCAACATCAATAGTGACCGTCGCACCATTGGCAATCGTGACATTGTCCCCTGCCGTTGGCACAACGCCGCCAGCCCACGTAGTAGTAGCGCTCCAATTGCCGGTGACAGCATTTGAAGTGATATTTCCGGGCGCAGTTGTCGCCTGACTGCCCGATAACGCAGAACTTACTGCGCCCTCAGAAACGGCCAAGACTCGCCATGTGTATGTAGTGCTCGGAGTGAGTCCGGTGACATTCTGCGAAGTCGCGTTCTGTGCGGGTTGAGTGACGAAGTTAAAGTTCGTGCCGTCCGTGGAGTTAAAAATCGCGTAGGCTTGTTCATCCGGCGAGTCCGTCCAGTTGAGCGTCATGGACGAGGGCGTGACGGCGGTGAATGTCAGGTTAGTTGGCGCGGTCGCCGTTGGAGGCGTGAAGGTGAAGACTCTTCTCGAACTGTTGGCCGCAGAGTTCAGGACTGTGATAGTGCCAGCCGTGTAAGTGTTGGCGACGGGCGTGGCCGACGCGCCGTTATATGTGGGCGCGGGCGTGCCTGTTTGCGGCGCGGTGACAGAGCCGACCGTGCCCGCTGTGTTGCTCGAAGAGAAACCTATATTCGGGTCTTTTGAGTTGACATCGGCTGCGCCCGCCGTGCTCATCGTCGCGTTGCCGTAAACGTACTCAATAATCCCTGTCGTTTCAGATAGCCTCGCTTGATAAGTGAGGTCTGCCGCTCCACCCGAATTGAAATTCGACTGCATGTTGAGCCATTCGACGACGAGCGCGCGATTGGGCGCAGTCCCGATGACCTTCGCGTGAACCTTGCCGGTGGTGGCGAGGGTGCGTTGATCTGCGCCGTAGGGCGTAATCAAGGGGATGCTCGCCTGCGCCAGAGGCTTGTAAGGGCTGCCGCCTTGCACGGCTGTCGCGCCGAGACGCATCAAGCCGTTTGAGTTGGCGGAAAACTGCGTGAACCTCACGCCCTGAAAGTAAAAGTCGAACCCGATATTAAAAACAGATGAGGCCGTATCGTCCTGATCGGCGGCGACCAGTGTGGTCGTGCCTGTGCTCATGTCAGTCAGCGAGCCGTTCGTCGCCGTCGTAAAGACGTAGTTGTTCGAGGATGCGATCTGAGGCGTGATAACGTCTTGCACGGGCGCTTGCCCTGTGACCTTCTCGGTCTGCGCTTTATCTTTGACCTCTTGCGGCAAGCCCTTGAGCGAGACGCGGCTCGCTGGCTTCGCTGGCTCTTGCGGCGGCGCTTTGCGCGTCTGCATGTAGGCCGTCGCGGTCGCTGCGGTGACGAGTGTGAGGACGGCGATGAGGGTGAGCAGACGGGCGCTGATGGTGGGGGGGGTCAAGAGGCTTCTCAATCTATTCATGGGGAACTCCGGCATTGGATTCGATGACATCACTCAGAGGGGACTGGCGATTGCGCTTAGATTTAAGTTCGGGCGCGGGTGTGGCAGACTTTAACAAATCAACCCGCTGGCTCCTGGGCCTTTGGAATGAAGGTGGTCCCTTGCTGTTCCTGTGGCCTGAAGGGCTTGACTCGGAGAAGGCTGCGATGGGGTCGGATTGATCGCAGGCTGTGGACGCACAACGGGCCGTAGAGCGATGGGCTGGGCGTCTGGAAATTACGATTGTTGACTGATAACCGAAGGTGGAATTGCTGACCTCTGGTAGTGACTACTCTGGTCACGACTCCAATGTAACCGCGTGGTGCGTGCATCTTAGACGGGCTAAAGGGTTAAGTCAAGAGAGGGGGCGCGGTGGAGCGCGTCATCTTCTATGTTGAGGAAGCAATGAGAGAGGGTCGCGTTTGACGATAAAGAATTGCGGCATGAGAAAACCCTGGCCGTTGCAGACCAGGGTTTTTCTCATGCTGAATATTTTCCTAAGGGGCCGTCGTTGAGATAGCCTTAACCTTAATGTCCAGAGTTTTAACCGGGCCGTAGGTCAGCCCGCCAAGTTTATCCACCAGCATCCCACGATTCTGGAATGTCGTGCCGTGACCGTAAGTCCCGCCAATCAGATACATGCCATTTCCGCATTTGACGGCTCCGGCCATATCTCTGGCTCGCGCCGCGTCGTTATAGGGCGCGGGCGTGAGCGTCGCCTTGCCGTTGTTGGGCAACGTGTAGTTATCATTCAAAATCCACGCCTGTATGTTTCCCCAGGTCCAGGGGCCTGCTGAGCCGTTGGCGCTGGCAGCGATAATCCTGACATTTCCATTGGGGTCCCAGGTAATCATCGGATAACCGGAGCCATCGGGAATCGTCAAAGGCGCGGAAGGATTATTGAGGTCCTTTATTTCCTGCGTGACTCCGCTCTGGACATCGAAGCGGTAAATCTTATAGTTGGGAGCGCCGTATGCGGTCGTGCGAGCGCCGACCAGATAAATGTAATTGTCGGTTCCGACTGCTTTCGTCATGCCTCTCGCCCCGTGAAATCCTTCAGGCATGGGCGCGAGAACCCTCGACGTAAATTGATTGGCTTGCGGGTCGAATTCTAAAACTTGCTTGAGCACTGAATTGCCGCCCTGCTGCCCGCCAAAAAGATAGATCATTCCTTTGGCGGGCACGGCGACCGCGCCGGAACGCTTCCCGTCTATCCCGTTACGAGTCGGAATGG
Organism: Pyrinomonadaceae bacterium; assembly: GCA_036009045.1. Classification (GTDB taxonomy): domain Bacteria; phylum Acidobacteriota; class Blastocatellia; order Pyrinomonadales; family Pyrinomonadaceae; genus DASYML01. The sequence continues at coordinate 911 of DASYML010000081.1, read as the reverse complement.
TTGTCACCGCGCTCGAACTGAAACCCGTTCCGGGCGTGTACGAATAGACTTCATTGAATTCGCCGGACGAATTCTTACCACCGAAAAGATAAAGTTTGCTGGTCGTCCCGTTCGCCACGCCTGCGGCGGCAAACTCCCATCTCGTGCCGGGCAGACTATGCGCGTCATTGGCGACATTACTGCTCAACAACTGGTATGTGTCTGCGGGCGTGTTGATGGCCCCGACTCTCACCGCGTTGGAGTAGTTATGGAAATTCTTGCTGGGGTAATAATCGAAATTGGTGAAGATGTAGATTTTGAAAAGGCCGTTATCCAGCCCGCACACCGGCTGCGGAATATCGGACGAGAAATAACCGTCATTATCGTTCGGGCGGATTTGCCAACTGTTGAAGAGCGCTGCTGTTCCTCCCATGACTAAAGTTTGGGATGCGGGCTTGTTCGGCGTTGCCGATGAGGTTGACGGGGCGGATGGTCTCGCGCTTTGAGCACACACTGCGGAGGCCATCATCGCTATCCACAGGACGGACGCAATCAATCTTTCCTTTTTCATTACCTTCTCCTTGGGACCAGATTTGCACGAGACCCTGCTTCGATTTCGTGCTTGCACCTGTGTGTGGCCTTTCCCGTAAGAAACGTAACGCTGCCCGTAGAAGAATTTTCCCCAGTCCTCTCATCCCTGGATGTGAATGATTCCACCCCCTGCTTTAAAATTTCTGAGGCCACAGTGCATGACCCCACTATAAGCGGTTTGCAATTGGATGCGAACATCGGCAAGCGTCCGTGTCAGTACCGCCTGCTTAAGCCGGGCGGGTCGTGGCTGAGCAAGGAAACCCGCCCGGCTTAAGCAGGCGGTACTGACACGCAGTCGCACTCAAGTGCAAACCGCTATATGGCCCCTGTGCAGGCATCCT
>DASYML010000080.1:0-11053 GCA_036009045.1 Pyrinomonadaceae bacterium | reverse complement strand
GTGGGCACATGAGAAAAACGGCTCGGCTGAATTTATCAATGCGCCCTCTCCCGCTTCCCCCATCCTTGTATCACTATTAAAATCTCGCTCAACGAGTTGATTGAAACATGATTGCGACAGCACGATTTAGTGACTGAAGGGAATTTCTGCTGCCATTTTAACTATCAACACCCCTTCTGATAATTGAAGGGAGATTCTGGAAGAGGACACATGCCAAATTCACAGGTGACGAACGATTCACTGGATACGAAGCAACTAATGGGCGCTTTGATGGCGCTTAAAAAAGGCGACTTTTCCGTGCGCCTGCCCGCCGAATGGACCGGCGTCGCCGGAAAAATAGCCGACACGCTCAATGATGTCATCGAGATGAACGAAAAGATGACGAAAGAGCTTGAGCGTGTGAGCCGGGTCGTCGGCAAGGAGGGAAAGATCAGTCAACGCGCGGCCCTCCCGCAGGCTAGCGGCTCATGGGGGAATATGGTCGAGTCCGTTAATACACTGATTGACGACATGGCCCGCCCGACCAGTGAAATGGCGCGCGTGATAGGGGCCGTTGCCAACGGCGACCTGTCGCAAACGATGGCGCTGGAGGTTGAAGGGAGACCCTTAAAAGGCGAATTCCTGCGCTCTGTGAAACTCGTCAACGCGATGGTGGACCAACTCGGCTCCTTCGCTTCGGAAGTGACACGCGTGGCGCGCGAAGTCGGCACGGAAGGCAAGCTGGGCGGCGAGGCGAAGGTCAAAGGCGTGGCCGGGACATGGAAGGACTTGACCGACAGCGTCAACTCGATGGCCGGGAACCTGACCGCACAGGTGCGCAACATCGCGGAAGTCACGACGGCGGTGGCGAATGGCGATCTCTCGAAGAAAATCACGGTGGACGTGAAGGGCGAGATTCTTGAGTTGAAGAACACTATCAACACGATGGTGGACCAGCTTAACTCTTTCGCTTCGGAAGTGACGCGCGTGGCGAGGGAGGTGGGCACGGAAGGCAAACTCGGTGGACAGGCTGACGTGAAGGGAGTTGCTGGAACATGGAAAGACTTGACCGACAACGTGAATTCGATGGCGGGCAATCTCACAGGGCAGGTGCGTAACATCGCGGAAGTGACGACGGCAGTCGCCAACGGAGACCTCTCGAAGAAAATCACGGTGGACGTGAAGGGCGAGATTCTTGAGCTAAAAGATACTATCAACGTGATGGTGGACCAACTCAACGGCTTTGCCTCAGAGGTGACGCGCGTTGCGCGCGAGGTGGGCACAGAAGGCAAGCTGGGTGGACAGGCTGATGTTAAAGGTGTGGCCGGAACATGGAAGGACCTGACCGACAGTGTCAATTCGATGGCGGGCAATCTCACAGGGCAAGTGCGTAACATCGCGGAGGTCACGACGGCGGTGGCGAATGGCGACCTCTCGAAAAAGATTACCGTGGATGTGAGGGGCGAGATTCTGGAATTGAAAGACACTATCAACGTGATGGTCGATCAACTCAACGCGTTTGCGTCAGAGGTGACACGCGTGGCGAGGGAAGTGGGCACGGAAGGCAAGCTTGGAGGTCAGGCGGATGTGCGCGGCGTGGGTGGGACCTGGAAAGATTTGACCGACAGCGTCAATTCAATGGCGGGCAATCTCACAGGGCAAGTGCGTAACATCGCGGAAGTGACGACGGCGGTGGCGAATGGCGACCTCTCGAAGAAAATCACGGTGGACGTGAAGGGCGAGATTCTTGAGTTGAAGAACACTATCAACACGATGGTGGACCAGCTCGGTTCTTTCGCTTCGGAAGTGACGCGCGTGGCGAGGGAAGTGGGCACGGAAGGCAAGCTTGGAGGTCAGGCGGATGTGCGCGGCGTGGCCGGAACATGGAAGGATTTGACCGACAACGTCAACTTCATGGCGGGCAATCTGACGGTCCAGTTGAGGGACGTGTCGAAGGTGGCGACGGCCATCGCTAACGGAGACTTGACGCAAAAGATTACGGTGGATGTGCGGGGCGAAATCCTGCAAATCAAGGAAGTCATCAACACGATGGTGGACCAGCTTAACTCTTTCGCCTCGGAAGTGACACGCGTGGCGAGGGAGGTGGGCACGGAAGGCAAACTCGGTGGACAGGCGCAGGTCACAGGTGTGGCCGGGACATGGAAGGATTTAACCGACAACGTGAATTTCATGGCGGGCAATCTCACAGGGCAAGTGCGTAACATCGCGGAAGTGACGACGGCGGTGGCGAATGGCGACCTCTCGAAGAAAATCACGGTGGACGTGAAGGGCGAGATTCTTGAGTTGAAGAACACGATTAACGTGATGGTGGACCAGCTTAACTCTTTCGCTTCGGAAGTGACACGCGTGGCGAGGGAGGTGGGCACGGAAGGCAAACTCGGTGGACAGGCGGATGTGCGCGGCGTGGCCGGAACATGGAAGGATTTGACCGACAACGTCAACTTCATGGCGGGCAATCTGACGAGCCAGGTGCGCGGCATCGCGAGGGTCGTGACGGCGGTGGCTAACGGAGACTTGAACCGTAAGTTGACGGTCGAAGCCAAGGGTGAGATAGCGGAGTTGGCCGACACGATTAACGGGATGACAGATACGCTGGCGACCTTTGCCGATCAGGTGACGACGGTCGCGCGCGAGGTGGGCGTCGAAGGCAAGCTGGGCGGTCAGGCCAACGTCCCCGGCGCTGCCGGAACGTGGAGAGACCTGACGGATAACGTCAACGGGTTGGCCGCTAACCTGACGACGCAGGTGCGCGCCATCGCAGAAGTCTCGACGGCTGTGACGCAGGGCGACCTGACGCGGTCCATCACGGTCGGGGCGCAGGGCGAGGTCGCGGCGTTGAAGGACAATATCAATGAGATGATTCGCAATCTCAAGGATACGACGCAGAAGAATACGGAGCAGGACTGGCTCAAGACCAACCTCGCGCGCTTCACCAGAATGTTGCAGGGCCAGAGAGATTTGACGACCGTCGCGCAGATGGTCCTCTCGGATTTGGCTCCGCTCGTGGACGCGCAGCAGGGCGTCTTCTACGTCAATCAATCGAACAACGGCCAGCCTCTCATGAAGCTGCTCGGCGGCTATGCTTATAACGAGCGCAAGAATCTCGCCAGCGAGTTTAAGCCCGGACAGGGATTAGTCGGTCAGTGCGTGCTGGAAAAGGAGCGGATACTGTTGACGAATGTGCCCACCGATTATATTCGCATCAACTCCGGTCTCGGCGAAGGCACGCCGCTCAACATCATCGTCCTTCCGGTGCTCTTTGAAGGCGATGTCAAAGCGGTCATCGAGTTGGCCTCCTTCAATCGCTTCAGCGAAACTCACGTCACGTTTCTGGACCAGTTGACGGAGAGCATAGGTATCGTGCTCAACACGATTGCCGCTAACTCGCGGACGGAAGATCTGCTTCAGCAATCGCAATCGCTCGCCTCTGAATTGCAGAGCCAGCAGGATGAATTACGCAAGACTAACGAGCGGCTCGAACGACAGGCGGAATCCCTGCGCGAGTCCGAAGAACTTTTGAAGAGCCAGCAGGAGGAGTTACAGCAGACCAACGAAGAGTTGCAGGAGAAGGCCACGCTGCTCGCCAAGCAGAAGGCGGAGGTCGAGGCCAAGAACGCAGAGGTCGAAGAGGCGAAGTGGGCGATGGAGGAGAAGGCTGAGCAGTTGGCTTTGACCTCCAAGTATAAGTCCGAATTTCTCGCCAACATGTCGCACGAGTTGCGCACGCCGCTCAACAGCATACAGATTCTCTCCAAGCAGTTGGCGGAGAATAAGGACGACACGCTGACCCAGAAGCAGATCACATTCGCGCAGACCATTCACTCTTCGGGTGAAGACCTGCTGTCGCTCATCAACGATATTCTGGACCTTTCCAAGATTGAATCGGGGATGATGGGGATTGATGTGAGCGATTTCTCCTTCGCTGATATAACGGATCAACTGGACCGCAGCTTCCATCAAATCGCACAGGACAAGAAACTCGAATTTTCGATTGAGCACGCGCCCGATTTGCCCTCGTATATTCAGACGGACGAGAAGCGCCTCCAACAGATACTCAAGAACCTGCTCTCCAACGCCTTCAAATTCACGGAAGAGGGCAAGGTCTCGCTGAGCGTTTCGATGGCGGAAAAGGGCGGGCACTTCATCCAGGAAACTTTGAATCGAGCCGCCTCCGTCATCGCCTTCTCTGTGACGGACACGGGGATAGGCATTCCCGCAGACAAGCAGCGCATCATCTTCGAGGCTTTCCAGCAGGCCGACGGGACGACGAGTCGCAAGTACGGCGGGACGGGTCTCGGATTATCCATCAGCCGCGAGATCGCGCGCCTGCTCGGCGGAGAGATTCGCGTCATGAGCACGCCGGGGCAGGGCAGCACCTTCACACTCTATTTGCCGCACACTTATCAAGCGCCTTTGCCGAGCGCGCCGACGCCACACATGACGGATAATGTGGTGACCGGCGGCTGGGGAAAGACGGCGACAGACGCGGGCATCAACGGCGGCAACTCCGCTCCGTTAGCGCTGGGCGAAGTCAGCGAGTCCAGCGTTATCAAAGACGACAGGGATTCGCTACAGCCCGGCGAGCGAGTGCTGCTCATCGTGGAGGATGATCCGGGCTTCGCTGGCATCCTTCTGGACCTGGCGCATGAGAAGGGCTTCAGGGGTCTGGTCGCCATGCGGGGCGATGTCGCTCTGGCCCTCGCGCGAAAGTTCAAGCCGGATGCCATCACGCTCGACATCAAACTGCCGGACCGCGATGGCTGGACGGTGCTCGACCGCTTGAAGCATGACGCGGGGACGAGCCACATTCCCGTCCACATCATCTCCGGCGAAGAGCAGCGCCAACGCGCGCTCAAGCTGGGCGCGTTCACGCACCTGCAAAAACCCGTGTCGAGGGAGAAACTGGCCGCCGCCTTCGACAACATCGCGGCCTTCGCCCAACGCGGCATGCGCCGCTTGCTCGTCGTTGAAGACGATGATACTCAGCGCATGAGCATCGTAGAGTTAATCGGCAACGGAGATGTGCAAACGACCGCCGTCGCCACGGGCGCAGAGGCGCTCGCCGCGCTTCAGAGCGAACGCTTTGACTGCATGGTGCTGGACCTCAGATTGCCGGACATGACGGGCTTTGAATTGATCGAGAAGATTCAAATGGACCTGGGGCATACGGACCTCCCCATCATCGTCTACACGGGTAAAGAACTGACCGGGAAAGAGGAGACTCAGTTGAGGAAGGTGGCTGATGCCATCATCGTCAAGGAGGTCAGTTCGCCGGAACGCCTGCTCGCGGAGACGGCGCTGTTCCTTCATCGCGTCGAAGCGAATTTGCCTGAGCCGAAGCGGCGCATGCTCGAACAACTGCACCGCACGGACCCCGTGCTGGCGCGCAGGAAAGTGCTCATCGTGGACGACGACGTGCGTAATATCTTCGCTTTGACGAGTGCTCTTGAAAATCACAACATGGAGGTCCTGCACGCGGAGAGCGGCCAGGAAGCTATAGACACTTTACAGAAGATGCAGGATATAGACGTGGTCCTGATGGACATCATGATGCCCGGCATGGATGGCTATGAAGCGACCAGAACGATTCGCGGGATGAGCGGGTTTGAGCAGTTACCGATTATCGCGTTGACGGCCAAGGCGATGAAGGCAGACCGCGAGAAATGTATAGAGGCGGGCGCTTCGGATTATATCTCCAAGCCGCTCGACATAGACCAACTGCTCTCGCTCTTGCGCGTCTGGCTCTACAGGCAGGAGGATAAGCGCGCATGAAGGCGCTTGAGGCCGAGGTTAATCAGCTAGAGGACATCGAAGTCCAGTTGCTGCTGGAAGGGGTCTTCAGGCACTACGGGTTCGATTTCCGCAACTATGCCCCGGCTTCGATCAAACGACGAATACGCGAGTGTATGCGTGATGAACGGGCCGAGACCGTGTCCGGCTTTCAGGAGAGGGTGCTCCACGACCCGGCTTGCCTGGAGCGCCTTCTCTACAAACTCTCCGTTAACGTCACCTCCATGTTTCGTGACCCCAGCTTCTTTCAAAGCTTTCGCACGCGGGTCGTTCCGCTCCTCCGAACATATCCCTTCCTGCGTATCTGGCACGCGGGCTGCTCGACGGGTGAAGAGGTCTACTCGATGGCGATTCTGCTGCAAGAAGAAGACCTCTACCAACGTTGCCGGATTTACGCCACCGATATGAGCAAAGAAGTTTTGCGAAAGGCGCGCGAGGGAATTTTCCCGCTCGCTTCGATGCAGGAATACACGGCCAACTATCAGCAGGCGGGCGGCAAGCGCTTTTTCTCCGACTATTACACGGCGCAGTATGACAGCGTCATCTTCAGCCCGGCGCTCAGAGCCAACCTCGTTTTCTCCGAACATAATCTGGTGACGGATGGCTCGTTCAACGAGTTTCACGTCATCCTCTGCCGCAACGTCATGATCTACTTTAACAAGACGCTTCAGGAGCGCGTCCACAATTTGATTTATGAGAGCCTGCACATGTTCGGCGTCTTCGGCCTGGGCAATAAAGAGACTCTGAGATTCACGCCGCGCGAATCTTTCTATGAAGAATTGGACCAGCGAGACAGGCTCTATCGAAAGGTCAGGTAGTGGAGGAAAAGATCGTCGTCATAGGGACCTCAGCGGGCGGGTTGTCGGCCCTGCAAATTTTGCTGCCGGGTCTGCCATCAGAATTTCCCTGTCCACTGGTATTGGTCCAGCATCGCGGTAAGGAAGCGGGCAGCGGTCTCTGCGACTTTCTGCAAAGGTCCAGCCGGTTGCCCGTAGAGGAGCCGGAAGACAAAGAGCCGATTGCGCCGGGCCGCGTCTACCTGGCCCCGCGCGATTATCACTTGCTGATTGAAGAGAGACATTTCGCGCTCTCCACGGCCGCGCCCGTCTCTTATGCGCGGCCCTCCATTGATGTCCTGTTCGAGTCGGCAGCCGACGCCTATGGAAAGCAGGTCATAGGTGTTATCTTGACGGGCAAAAACAGAGACGGCGCGCGGGGCTTAGCAACCATCAAGCAGCACGGCGGGCTGACCGTGATAGAGGAACCGGCGACGGCCCAATCGCGCGAGATGCCGGAGGCGGCGCTCGCCGCGACGGATGTTGACAGGGTTCTCCCGCTGGCCGGGATCGCTTCCTTCCTCACATCTCTTTTTGAGGCAGCGGCGAGGTGAATGATATGAATGAAGGCGAGCAGCAGAAAATCAACATCCTGCTGGTGGATGACAATCCGAGCAACCTGCTTTCGCTCGAAGCGATCCTGCAAGCCCCGGACAGGAATCTGGTGCGCGCCGCTTCCGGCGATGAAGCCTTGCGCTATTTGCTCAATTGCGATGTGGCGGTGATTCTCCTGGATGTTTACATGCCGGGCATCAACGGGTTTGAGACGGCGGCGCTCATCAGAGGCCGCGAGAGATCGCGCGACATCCCGATTATTTTTCTGACCGCAGACAGCACTGGCAGCACGCTCGTCTCAAAGGGATATTCGCTCGGCGCTGTGGATTACATCGTCAAGCCCGTTGAGCCGGACATTTTGAAATCGAAGGTCGCGGTCTTTGTAGAGCTTTTCAAAAAGACGGAGGAGATTAAACGACAGGCCGAGTTACTGCATGAGAAAAACATAGAGTTGGAGAACGCCAACCTCCAAAGACTCTCGATGCTCATCGAACTGGGCCAGCAATTGACAGCCGAGCGTGACCCGGTTCAACTACTCGAAAAATTTTGTCATGCGGCCCGCCACATCGTCGGCGCACATTATGCCGCCGTCGGGATGCTCGATGCGGACGGTCGCACGCTGCGCCACTTCCTGACCAGCGGCTTCGACGCGGAACTAACCGCCACCGCCGTCGTCTCCGGGGTGAGCCGGGAGATTCTAGATGTCCTGCTCATCGAGCGCCGCCCTGTGCGCTTCTCCCGGACCGGGATGGTGGCGGGTGAACTGGATTTTCTCCCGCAGGGCAGGCCCACCGATTCATCGCTCGTCGCTCCCATACTTTCGCCCACGCAGCTTTACGGTTGGCTGCACCTCGCGGACAAATTCGAGGCGTCGGAGTTCAGCCAAGCGGATGAGCGGCTGGCGGCCACGCTGACTTCACAGGTGGCTGTGGCTTACGAGAACGCACGCTTGTACGAAGAGGCACAGCATCACGCCGCAGATCTTCAACAGGAAGTCACAGAACGCAAACAGGCGGAGGAAGAACGCGCCAAACTCCTCGTCCGCGAGCAGGCGGCGCGCGCAGAGGCCGAAGCCGCCAACCGCACGAAGGACGAATTCTTAGCCACCCTTTCGCATGAATTACGCACGCCGCTAACAGCGGTCCTCGGATGGTCTCATCTGCTCCGCTCCGGCAAGCTGCCGGAAGAGACCGCCGCCAGCGCGCTTGAGACGATTGAGCGGAACGCGAGAGCGCAATCGCAACTCATAGACGACCTGCTGGATGTCTCGCGCATCATCACTGGCAAGCTGAGTCTTGATACTCATCCGGTGGCACTCGCGCCCATCATCGAAGCCGCCATCAATTCCGTGCGCCCCACTGCCGAAGCTAAAAATATTCAACTCAAAACGGAACTCGACCACGCGACCGGGATGGTCGCCGGTGACGGCAACCGTTTGCAACAGGTCGTCTGGAACCTGTTCTCCAACGCCGTCAAGTTTACACCCGATGGTGGACAGGTCCTGGTCCGGCTCCAACGCATTAACTCACACGCTGAGATTATGGTCAGCGATACGGGCCAGGGCATCAGCGCGGAATTTCTCCCGCATGTCTTTGACCGTTTTCGCCAGGCGGACGGGACGACTACCAGAACGCATGGCGGGCTGGGATTAGGGCTGGCGATTGTGCGTCACCTGGTGGAATTGCATGGCGGAACGGTTCGGGCGGATAGTCCTGGAGCGGGAAAGGGCGCGGCCTTCATCGTCAATCTCCCGCTCATAGACAGCGGCATGGGGCCGGGCGAAGTGGAGAGAGCGCACAAGCTGAACGGCGACGCGGAGCCGCCAGACAGATACTCTGCGCTCGACGGCCTGCGCGTGCTCGTGGTTGATGATGAAGCCGACACACGCGACTTGATAGCGGCAGTACTGACGCGAGGCGGGGCCGAAGTTCAAACCGCCGCGACGGCTTCCGAAGCACTCGAAGCGCTTGAAAGCTGGGTCCCGGATGTGCTCGTGAGCGATATAGGAATGCCGGGCGAAGATGGTTATGCTTTCATCAAAAAAGTACGTGAGCTTGACGCCAAGCAACCGGGATGGATTCCAGCCCTGGCCCTCACGGCCTACGCTAACGTCGAAGACCGCATGCACGCGCTCTCCGCAGGCTTTCAGATGCACATGTCGAAGCCGCTCGACCCCGGTGAACTCTTGACGGTGGTCGCAAGCCTCGGCGGTAGGAGCGTGAAAATCTAATCGCGCCGCGAACTGTGCCCTGTAAGGGCAGCATATGATACGCCGGGAGCAACGCCCACGGTGACTGGTCCAAGATAGACTTCGACCCTGAAAAGGTCGCACACCCAATATTGAGGTGCGACCCTTACAGGGTCGAAATATTTTGACGTGAGAGGACCGGGGGCGACGCTGAGGCTGGCCCCCGGCTCTCACAGGTTGCCCTTCCAGGGCACAGACCGCTTGTCTGACAGCCTCATACGTCGAACTCACGTTACCTTAAGTCGAACTCACGTTGGTATAACCTCTGACGAAATTTTTATCCGTGATTGAGATTTTCTCAAAAATCCGCGTTTAAGGAAGGAGGACAATTTTAGGAGGAAATTATGAAGACTATCGCAAGGTTTCGATTGATCCCAACCATCGTCTTATCCTTAATGATGCTCAACACGGTCTTCGCTCAAGAGCAGAAGACCAAGAGCCTCACGACAGCAGCACCACCGCTCATCACAGCCACGGCCAGGGGGAGACAACTGCGCTTCGCCGCCCTCGGTGAAATCCGCGACCTCCGCCTTGAGGTCTTCGACGCCTTCGGCCAGAAGGTCTTCGATTCCTCTTTCCACTCCGGCAATCTCCTCGACTGGCAAGTGCTGGACCAGCAGGGCCAGCCTCTCCCTGATGGCTCTTACCTCTACCTCGTCACCATCCATGACCTCTCAGAGGGGCTGAGCCAGAAGTACGGCAATCTCTTACTGCAACAACAGCAGGTGTCACTGGAACATGTGGGTCGCAAAAGTCTGCCCGAGGCACAGGCTCAAGCCCTCGAAGCGAGTCGGCAAGCGGGCGGGCAGACTCCGGTGGACAGGGTTGGCGTGGAAGTTCCTTCTGCGGCGAGCACGACCGTCAACTCTACGACCGTCCTTGCCCAGAGCAACGCCAGCGGCAACGGCACACAGAGCACGACCAGCGGCGCAGGCTCCATCACGACGGCTTCAACGACCCAGAACAGGTTAGCGAAGGGGACCGACGTGGCAGGCACGCTCGGTGATTCGGCGGTCACGGAGATCAATGGCAACGTCGGCATCGGGACCACAGACCCGCAGTCTGTGCTGCATGTCAACCAGTCAAGTGCGAACCCTGCCACGAAGGGAATCTTCCTGAGCGGCGAGGAGTTCTGGCAGAGCGGCAACGGGACGAACAAAACGGGCATCGCCCTCGTGCTCGGAGTCAACAGACCTGGCAATCGTCAGTTGTGGGTGGGTGACAAGGATAACCTCGGTTCAACCACCGCCGGGTTCTTCAGGATCCAATCCGGCATCTTCAACAGCATGGACGCCGTCACCGGAGACGGTTATACGAGATTGCCTCTCAACCTGGGCACGACGACGACCAACGTCGGCGTCGGCTTCAATGATTTCAATGCGGGGGGGCCAGCATCGAAACTATCAGTGGCGGGAAGTCTCTCCGTCGGCGAGGCGTATAAGACCAACGCGGCTCCGGCAGATGGGATGATCGTGCAGGGCAACGTCGGCATTGGGACGAGCGCGCCGACGCAGAGGCTAGAGGTGAATGGCAATATCAAACTGAGCGGTGCGAACAGCAAACTAATCTTTGCGGACGGCTCCAGCATGATGACGGCCACGGCGGGTGGCAGTCCTTCCGGCAA
>DASYML010000079.1:0-40377 GCA_036009045.1 Pyrinomonadaceae bacterium | reverse complement strand
CCGCCAAGTTCGCCGTCGCCGCGAAAACGGTAGCGAAATAATCTGGAGAGCAGCGTTGAATCTTCCGAAAGCGCGACCATGCAGTTGCGTATATCTCCGGGCGGAAGCATCTGCAACTCTTCGCGCAAGCGTCCGCTGCTGCCTCCATCGTCCGAGACGGTGACGATGGCCGAGAGCGTCTCCAGCCAGATGCCGCCGCGCTCGTCGTCCGCACCGACCAGCCGTTTCAGCCCGCCGAGCAGCGTGGAAAGTCCTGTGCCGCCGCCGATGGCGACGAGCTTGAGGCCGCAACTCATTTCAGCAAAAGACAAGATACTGCAATCTCCCAAAGAAAGCGCACGCGATATACGGCGCTCCCAAGAGCGAAATGATACCTAAAAAGTCCGGGCATTTAAAATGGGAAGAGCGTAGCGCAAGAGAAAACAGGCCGTGCACGCGGAAGAGAACCGTGCGGAAAGATGATTTAAAAGCGTGTCGCAAAGACCAACTGCTCATAATCCGGGTCGTTGCGCAGGGCGGAGAGGTCCGGGTCATGCTGTGCGCGCACACGCAGGTTGGGTTGGATGCCCAGCGCGTGCCTGAGCGATTCCAGCGCGCTGTTAATCGAACCGAGGCGGGCGCGTGTCGCCGCCAGCCCGTAATGAATATGCGCCGCCTCCGGCTCGCGCTTGAGGGCACGCTCGAATAGTTCCTGCGCCGCCACGTAATCGCCGCGATTGAGTTCGATCACGCCACGGTCATAGAGCGAGTCGGCGTCGCGCGGCAGAGTGCTTTCCGTGCGCAGTCGCGCCTCCGCAATCGCCAAGTAAGTACGCGCGCGCGCCGTCACCTCTGAAGCCCTCGCATATCTTTCGATGAGCGCGCGAAACTGGTTGCGCGCTTCGCCAAAATGACCGCGAGCAAACTCTTTATGAGCACGCTCGAAGGCACGCAGGGCGGCTGCTTCGTCAATCGTCGGTTGTCGCGGGACGTGCGTCGGGGGAGCCGCGTGCTTGCGTGCCGTTTGCGATGCCGTGGCCTTTGGCGGGGCTGTGCGAGATTTGGAGGCAACGGGCGCGCTCTTCTTTGGCGCTACCCTGGTCGGCTGTTTGGCCGGAGCCGCCGTCTTACGCGCGGCTCCGGCTGTCTTGCTCCTGGCGATTGTCGTGGTTTTTGATGTGGCGGGCCTCACTGGCGCGGCTTTCGCCGGGGCAGCCTTGCGGGTCGCCGCACTCTTGCCCGTCTTCTGCGCCTGTTTGCTTTTGGCGGAGGAGGCTGCACTCGATTGCGTCGCCTTGCGCGCAGGGGCTTTTTCGCCTTTCGTTCGCTTGACCAGGGGTTTGGGACGCGAGGATTTAGCCGCCGCCAGCGTGCGGTTCTTTGTCTGGGACGACGTAGAAGAATGACGCGAGGCAGGGCGTGCGGGAGTCCGTTTGACACCCTTCAGGCTAGGATCGCTCATGCAAAGGCCTCGACTTTCCAGAAGGCCGCTCAACTAAAAGAAAAAGAGCCGCCGCTAAAACTTCCAGCAGCTTAACACATGTTTTTGTCTAAATCAACGTAAGAAGAGGGTTTGCGGGTACGAGCGGGAGTTTGATAAACCATCCGCGAAGGGATAAAACAAAGAAAAACTATTGAAGTCATTAACTGTCTGTGTTAAAGTGCGTCTTGGTTTCGCGGCTCTTCGGCCTTTCACACGGACCATTCCAAAGACCCACACGCGAACGACGCGAGTAGGTGATAAATCGTTTGAATTGTTGGCTTAGCATTGGCTGCGGGCCTTTCTGAAGGAACCCAACGCCTTCCCACCTTGCCCGCTCTCAAAACCCTTAAAGAAAGCGTACTAATGGCGGACACTCCCATTTTAATGCGCGAGCAGCAATATCACCAGATTAAAGCTGTTCTGGCTAAGCTACGTTTAGACTCCATGTCCCGTGTGGCTTTTCTGGTGGGCAAGGACGGCCAGGAAATCGCCGTCCATGGTGATGTCGGCAGTCTGGACACAACCAGCCTCGCGTCGCTGGCGGCGGGTAACGTCGCGGCGACGGGCGGGATGGCCCAACTGATAGGCGAAAGCGAATTCCCCACGCTGTCGCACGAGGGCGAGCGCGAGAGTATACACATCTGCGTCATCGGGCGCGTGTTGCTGATAGTCGTGTTCGATGACCGTTCGAGTCTCGGACTGGTCAAACTGCGCGTCAAGCAGGCGACCAACGAACTGACCAACATCTTCGAGGAGATGCTCCGCGAGTCCAGCAAGAGAGACGCGACCACCACTTCCATCTTCGCCGAAATCTCGGACGAGGATATAGAAAGCCTCTTTAATTAAAGACAGGTGACAGGCCGCAGGTGAGGAGTGAAATCTCCAGACCTGTCACCCGTCGCCCGTCAACTGTCACCAGACTTATATGACGTTCATCAATTACGCTTCACGCGAGATCAACTGTAAGATCGTCTACTACGGGCCGGGGCTGTGCGGCAAGACGACGAATTTGCAATTCATCTTCGACGCCAGCCCGTCGCAATCCAAAGGCAAACTCATCAGCCTGGCGACGGAGACGGACCGGACGCTCTTTTTCGATTTCATGCCGCTCGAACTCGGCACAGTGCGCGGCTTCAAAACGCGCTTTCACCTCTACACGGTGCCGGGTCAGGTCTTCTACGACGCCTCGCGCAAGCTGATTTTGAAGGGCGTTGATGGAGTCGTCTTCGTCGCGGACTCGCAGGAAGAGCGGATGGACGCCAACATCGAATCGCTCTACAATCTGGAAGAGAACCTGCGCACACAAGGCTACGATTTAAAGACCCTCCCTTATGTCCTGCAACTCAATAAGCGCGACCTGCCCAACGTCATCCCCAGCACGGACCTCGCACATGAACTCAGACGCAAGGACGAACCCGTTCTCGAAGCCGTCGCCTCCACCGGCACAGGCGTCTTCGACACCCTCAAGGCCGTCGCCAAGCAAGTCTTAACCGAATTACGCAAGAGCTAAAAAGAGTCAGGAGTCTCGGAGTCAGAAGTCAGGAGTCAAAGACAAGTTCTTGCTTTTGACTGCTGACTCCGAGACTCCTGACTCTTTTTATTCGATTGATTTAATCATGAGGAGGCCGTCGCCGCCGTTGGAGTAGTAGCGCGGGAGCGTTTGCGTGACCATGTAGCCGAGGTTGCGGTAGAGTTGTTGCGCGCCCGTGTTGACGGAGCGGACTTCGAGGCGGACGATGCGGACGCGGCGACGGCGAAAACCGTCTTCGACCTTCCCCATCAATTGATGAGCGACGCCGCGACGGCGATGTTCGGGCGCGACGCCGACGGTCGTGATGTGTCCGGTGTGGTCCGGCTCGATCAGCCCTATGATAAAGCCAGCCATCGTGCCCTCCTGCGTCACCGAGCGATAGGAGACTGATTCGGGCGCGGTCAGTAGATACTCAAAGGTGTCGCGGCTGTAGGCTTCGCCGTCAACGAAGCAGCGCTGGTCCAGACGCCAGCACTCGTCCAGGTGCGAGACGGTCATGGGCCGCACATCGTAGCGCACCTCTACGAGCGAGGCATCTTGCGCCGCACCGTAAGGTTGCGCCACCTCGCCGCCGGTCGCTTCCGCCTGCGACCACAAGCGCGAACGAATTTTCTTCAGGACAGCCATAACAAAAACGGTGACAGGTGACGAGTGATGAGTGACAAGTAAGACAAAGCTTTTATCTCGTCACTAATTTATCATCACCTGTCTTTGCTCGTCACTTGTCACTCATCACTCGTCACTAAATTATTAACATGCAATCGCCGTAGCTGTAAAAGCGGTAGCGTGCCTGGACCGCGTGAGTATAGGCTTTGAGAGCGAAGCCCTGTCCGGCGAACGCGCTGACGAGCAGGAGCAGGGATGAGCGTGGGAGATGGAAGTTGGTCACAAGCGCGTCTACGACGCGAAATTTGTATCCCGGCGTGATGGTCAGTTGGGCCAGGCGCGCTCCTTCTCTAACTCGTCCCGACGCATCCGCAGCCGATTCCAGAGCGCGCGTCGTCGTCGTCCCGACTGCGATAATGCGTCCTCCGTTTTCGCGCGCGTAGTTGATGGCCTGCGCCGCCTCTTGGCTTATCTCTGTGTGCTCCGGCGCGACCGAGTGCTCGCTCAAATCTTCTGCCCTCACAGGCTCAAAAGTACCATAGCCGACGTGCAGCGTGATTTCAATAATTTGTGCGCCGCGCACGCGCAATTCCTCCAGGACGCGCGGCGTGAAATGCAGGCCGGCGGTCGGCGCAGCGATAGCGCCACGCTCGCGCGCATAAACGGTCTGGTAACGCTCGCGGTCTGACGCGCTCGTGCCATCTGGTCGTTTGATGTAAGGAGGCAAAGGCGTCTGGCCCAATTCTTCGAGCACGGACTCGAACGGCTCCGTACAACTAAAGCGCACGACCCGCCTTCCATTCAACAGTGTGTCGTGGACAGAGGCGCGCAGTCTTCCATCACCAAAAGTGAGTTGCGCGCCCTTTTGTAAACGACGCGCGGGCCGCGCCAGAGTTTCCCACAGGAGAGGCTCGATTTCCCGGACCAGAAAAAGTTCTACACGGCCACCGGAAGGCTCGCGCGTCCCGGCCAGCCGCGCCGGAAAGACGCGAGTATTATTGACGACCAGACAATCGCCCGCGCGCACATACGTCGGCAACTCTGCGAACTGGCTATCACGCCACGACGCTGCGGCGCGATGCAGGACCAGCATTCTCGCCTGGTCGCGCCTTTCGAGAGGGCTTTGCGCGATCAACTCTTCCGGCAATTCATAATCAAAATCCGAGATATGCATAACAGGAATCAGGCGAAGTGCGAAAGGTGAAGGCGCGAGTTCTGGCTTTATTTATGGCGCGGGCGCGGTGGCGGCGTCTGCGGCTGAGGCTTTGAGCGGTTCGACGGGATGTTCGTAGTGGAAGACGGATGTCAATTGCGCTCCGAACAAGAGAATCAAACTCGATACATAACCCCAGGTCAGGACGGCGACGACCGCTCCCACGGAACCGTATATCTGGTCGTAATGAAAGTAATGCAGGCTCCACGCGAAAACATATTTAGAGCCTTCCCACAGGAGGCCCGCGAGGACCGCGCCCGGCAGCGTGTCGCGCAAGGTGACGCGCGCGTTCGGCATAAAACGATAGACGATGGTGAACAACGCGATGGTCACGAGGATGCTGGTCACTGCGAAGACGATTTGCCAGAACGCGCTGCCGATGGTGGCGAGCCACGTCAGGCGCTCCAACTGACGCGGCGAGAGGCGCGAGAGGGCGTTTTGAAAAGTTACCAGAATGGACGTGACCAGCACCGAGATTGACAACAACAGTCCGACGATGCCGATCATGCCGATGGTCAACGCGCGACCGTGCAGGAATGTGCGCGAGGTGGTGGCCCAGATGCGATTGAGCGCGCGTTCCGCGACGGCGAAAACCCATGAGCCAGCCCACAAGACGACGAACGTGCAGGTGATGATACCGCCGATGCCAAGGGTCGAGAGCGATTTAATCGTCTCGCGCAGGAAGCTACTGGACCCAGGATAAACCTGCACGATGCGCGTCAGCATCTCGTTGCCCGCAGCCATCCAGTTGCTCAGCGCCAGCATCAAGAGCAGAGCCGGAAAGAGCGTCAGCAATCCGAAGTAACTCATCGCGGCGGCTGAAGTGAAGAGATCGTTTTCATGAAACTGGTGGACCGTATGAGAGATGATGGAGAGCCATGGCGCTCGATTCCGAACACCGAAAGAGTGCCGCGTAAAGGATGCAAGGCGTCTCATAAGAAATGCAGGGAGCCAGGAGTCAGAAGCCAGAAGCCAGAAGGAAGAAGTTAAAATTCCTAAGTTTGAATAAGAGACACTCAATCGCTTTTCTTCTGGCTTCTGACTCCTGGCTCCTGGCTTCTGTTTTGTTCCAGCGCCGCGCGGGCAGTCGCAATGATGGCGAAGGCTTGGGGCACATCGCCGTCCAGGTCGCGCGCATTCATCAGGGCTTTATCAAAATCCAACCGGGCCATTGTCGCAAAAATCTTGTCCAAACGGAATATCCCAGCATCCAGGCTGAGATGCTTTGCGCCCTCCAACAGCGCCCCTCCATCCGTCAAAGTGGTGCTCGTGATTAATTCAAGCGAGTCTTCGTCACCTGTATAATCTTCCGTCGCATTGATGGCTTTGACCGTCTCCGCCATAAGTTCCCAGGCGCGCCCGTGGGCCAACTGAGCGGCTGTTCCCGTGACGGCGATGTACGCGGCGATGCGTTGATGCGTTCCACGGCCCTGGTCCGTTAATGCGGCCTCTTGCTCCGCCTGGTTGAGCAGTAAGAGCACCGTGGGCCCATCATTCTTCAAGCGCGCGGCGACCGTCGCGGCCTGGGCCAATCCCCATGCTTTAGCGAAGGGTGGCGCGTCCGCTTTGTTGATAAACTTCGTCAAGCTTTCAAGATTAGTCTCATGGTCTTCCGTGTAGGCGCGAGTGATGTCAGCAATCTGGTTGACGACGATAAAGGTTTGCATCGCTCTGCGCTCGTCTGCGTTTTCGATGTCGGCGGCGGCGCGGCGCGCTCGGTCCCACAATCTTTGTCGCGCAGCCTTCATCGCCATCTCGACCAGGACAGCATCACGCGTCGCGGCATCATGCGCGCGCGCGAGTTGGTCTGTTTCGGGGCCTAAAGGATCGCCATGCTGCTCCGTTGGCCCACTCCGCACCTCCATCTGATTGGAGAGCCTCGCGCGGCGCGACGCTTCCATCTCGTCTCCGAGACTTTGCAGCCGTGCGCGCAACTCCGTCGCATACTGCGCCGCTTCATGCTCGAAGAAGGGAAGCAAACGCCCCGTGGCGAAATAGATCGCGGCTGCTTCCGTATCTCTGCCGGAATTGTTTGACGCTGTCGCTGTCGCTCTTGGACGCAGCAGGACCATCGCGGCGAAATCGTAAAAAGCCGCGCGCGTGTCCATCGAGAGAGGCGCGCGCTTTCGTGTCTGAGCACTGGCGACGGGGCGATACTGCAAAGAGCCGCGCTCGTCTATGACCACCAGCATGTCCGGCGAGATAATCGGAGACGAAAGCAGCAGGACCGCGTTGATGTCCGCGCGCGTCTCATTTCTGGACCTCTCGATGAGCAGGCGATAGAGCGTATCTGCGGCGGCGGCATCCTGCTCCTGCATCTGTAGGATGAATAAGATGAGGGACGCGCTGACGCCTTCATTAATCAATGGAGCGGCGAACTTGAACGCCTTTTCGGGTGCGCCTTGATGGAGCAGGTCCGTGGCTAGAGCGAGCCTGCGCGCTCCGTTGATGCTTAACTCACGCCACGGCGTAGAGCGGGACGATTGATTATTGTCATGGCCCGTCTCGTCATCCTTTTCCGTCTTGAGGTCTTTGAGAAAGGCTTCGGCCAGCACAGGGTCGCGGGTCGCGGCCTTCTTGAGAACTTCGCGGCGGGCCTCTGTGAATTGCTCTGCGTTCGGGTCCGATGGAAGACCTGATTCGGCATCGTCCGCTTCACGCTCGGCTTTGTCCGACGCGGCGGCTGCTTCCCATGCGCGGCGAAAGATTTGGCGTGCGCGCTCCGGCTCATAAGGCCAGAGGGTGTCCGCCACCAGCGAGAGAATCCGCGCGCGATAAAAGAGGTCTTCAACATCAAGCGCTTTGTCAGCCGTCTCAAGCAGCAGCGTGACGGCCTGCGCGCGACGTGCCTGAAGCGCCTCCTCTTTGCGCTGTGCGGTTGGACCAACAATGGGAGGCGTAGTCTTTCCGCGCGGCCCTTGCGGCTGCGCCAAAATTGGACCAGCGGCGAGGACGAAGACGATCATGAGGAAGTAAAAGGAACGGTAATGTTTCAGTTTGCCTTGAGAGATTATGAAAGAGGCATTCACCACAGAGACACAGAGCGCACAGAGTTTGCACAGAGTTATTGCATGCTTATCTCTGTGCGTCCTCTGCGCGCTCTGTGTCTCTGTGGTGAATCTCACTGTCCCTTACGCTCCAGACAAACTAAACCGCTAAACCCCGGCCTCTTATTCAGAGTCGAACAAGCCGGGCTTGAAAGGCGGAGGCCCAGGGGGCTTGAGACCGAAGTGTTCGTAGGCGAGGCGCGTCACCATGCGCCCGCGAGGCGTGCGATTGAGAAAGCCTATCTGGATTAAATAGGGTTCGATAATCTCTTCGATGGAATCCTTCTCTTCATTAATCGAAGCGGAGATGGTGCCGAGTCCGACTGGTCCACCATTGAATTTTTCGATGATGCTCACGAGCAGCTTGCGGTCCACCTCATCGAGGCCGAAAGTGTCCACTTCCATACGGTCCAGCGCATCGCCCGCGACCGCTTCCGTGATGCGGCCTTCATAATCAACTTCGGCGTAGTCGCGCACGCGCCTGAGCAGGCGATTGGCGATACGCGGCGTGCCACGCGAGCGCCGCGCAATCTCCCTCGCCCCGCCTTCTTCTATCTCGACCTTGAGGATGCTGGCCGAACGCTTGACGATGACCTGCAAATCTTCGGGCGGGTAAAAGTCCAGGTGAAAGACTATCCCGAAGCGACCGCGCAAGGGGGCCGTGATGAGTCCCTGCCGGGTCGTCGCACCGACGAGCGTAAATTTTGGCAGGTCCAATTTAATGGAGCGAGCGGCGGTGCCCTGTCCGATGAGCAGGTCCAACTGGTAATCCTCCATCGCCGGGTAGAGCACTTCTTCGATGGCTGGATTGAGACGATGTATCTCGTCTATGAAGAGCACGTCGCCCTCTTGCAGGTTGGTCAAAATCGCCGCCAGGTCGCCGCTCTTCTCGATGACTGGTCCAGCCGTCGAGCGCAATTCCGCCTGCATCTCGTTGGCGATGATATTCGCCAGGGTCGTCTTGCCGAGGCCCGGTGGTCCCGTCAACAAGACGTGGTCCAGAGCCTCCCTGCGACCGCGCGCGGCCTTGATGAAGATGTTGAGATTGTCCGTCGCGCGCCGCTGCCCTATGTACTCCGCGAGCTTCGTCGGGCGCAGAGACTTTTCAAACTCCCGCTCTTCATCCATCAAGGTCGCGTCGCGCGCGTTGGCTGGTTCGAGTTCGTCAGACATAAATAAGCAGGTCCAAGGTCCAAGGCCCAAGGTCCAAAATCAAGAGCCGGAAGAGTTCAGTTCTTGACTTTGGACTTTGGACCTTGGACTTTGGACTCATATAAGACTTACCCGCGCGCAAGCTGGCGCAGGCTGCGGCGGAGGATGCCTTCGACGGAAACATCTCCGCCCTCTTGAACGGCGTTGGCGATGGCCTTTTCGGCTGCCGGTTTTTGATAGCCCAGATTGATGAGCGCCGAGAGAGCGTCGTCGCGCATGGCGTCTGCGGAAGCGGGCGCACCCTTGCCTCCACGCGCGGCAAACTCCTCTTCAAGCGCGGGCGAGGAGAGCGAGGTGATCTTGTCGCGCAGTTCTATCACGAGACGCTCGGCGCTCTTTTTACCGATGCCCGGAATCGAAGTCAGGCGCGCCAGATTATTGGTCCGAATAGAGGCAATGATCTCGTCTGCGCTCATGCCGGAAAGCATCGTGATGCCGAGCTTTGGGCCAATGCCGCTGACGGAGATGAGCCTTTGAAAGAGTTCACGCTCGCGCGCCGTCTTGAAGCCGAAAAGTTGCAGAGTATCTTCGCGGACGTGCGTGTAAATGCGGAGCGAGACGTTTGCGCCAGCATCTTCCAGGTCATAAAAGGTGGAGAGCGGAATCGTCACTTCATAGCCGACTCCGCCGACATCTATAATCAAAGCCGTGGCTTGTTTGGCAAGTAGAGTGCCGTTTAAATGTGCGATCATGTTCTGTTGAAATAGAATCTGGACGAAGAAGAGATTTCAGGAGCGCCTTCGTGTTCTCTCAAATTGTAGTTGATGGACGCGCCTTTGGGCAACGTGCGAGGCTCTCTTCAGCGTCTCTTCAATTGCGGAATGCGGATTTGGGATTGCGGATTGAAGGACGAAGCAGCAAGCCGCTTCAACTCGTTCGCTAATCCGTAATCCGCATTCCGCAATCGTCCGGCCCTTAGCTTGTCGCCGTTTTTGAGCTATACTGATGACTCTCCCTGGAAGCGGGATGTAAGATGAAATCGGAGAAAATCTCAGAGCTAACAACCAACCGTTTGAGCGTTTACCTGCGTTGCCTCAACTTGCTGGCGGCTGCGGGCATCAAGACCATCTCTTCACAGGCGCTCGCAGACCAGTTCAATCTCAATTCAGCGCAGATTAGAAAAGACCTCGCCTACTTCGGCGAGTTCGGCGTGCGCGGCGTCGGCTATTTTGTCGAAGAACTGCGCCAGCACATCACCAAAATACTGGGCCTGGATTCGCCCCATCGCGTGGGCATCGTCGGCGCTGGCAACCTGGGTTCTGCGCTCGCCAATTACAACGGCTTTACGCAATCCAACTTCACGGTCGTCGCCCTTTTCGATAACGACCGGGAGAAGATCGGGCGACGCATCGGGACAGAGGAAATTCTGGTCCACGATGTCAAAAAGATTGCGCGCGTCGTGCGCGACGAGGCGATTGATGTCGCGGTCATCGCCGTCCCCGCGCGCGTCGCGCAGCGCGTTTTGAATCAAGTCATGTCTGCGGGCATCAAGGCGATCCTCAATTTCGCGCCCGTCCGCCTGCACGCGCGGCTCGGCGTGAAGGTCAAAACAGTTGACTTAACCATCTCTCTGGAATCATTATCATACTTCCTGGCACGACCGCAGATCACATGTGTCACTAACCCGCGCAGCATTCTCCCCTACGAAGAGATTGCGCAGCGCGAAGAACGTAAACTCTAAAGCCGTCAAGATAAGGATACGCCATGAGCGAAGAGGCTACACAAAACTTGACGGGCGCGCGTTCTTTTGAAGAACGCATCTTTGCCGAACTGTCTGCGATGAGAGCGGATTTCAGTAATCGCTTCGGCGCGATGGAAATTCGGTTCGACACGATGGAAACTCGCTTCGGCGCGCTCGAATCGCGGTTCGGTGCGCTGGAAACTCGGTTTGATGCGCTGGAAACTCGGTTCGAGCGGGTTGAGTCGCGGTTTGACCTGCTGGAAACGCGATTCAATACGATGGAAACGCGTTTTGATAAGATGGAAGTGCGTTTCGATAAGATTGAAACTCGGTTCGATGCGATGGAAACGCGCCTTAGCTCGGTTGAAGGTCGGTTGGTCACTGTCGAAAATCGGTTGGGCAGTGTCGAAGAGTGGCTGAGTTTGCTTGACGATAAGGTGGACGCGAGGCTGCGCGAGACGCGCCCCATCTGGGAGGGCGTGCAGACGCGTTTGAGCGAGATGGGGTCTACGCTGAACGACATCAATCGTCAGCTTAAGACGATCATCACGGACTCATTCAAGTTGCGCGTCCGAGTTGAACATTTGGAGGAAGGGCCGACCTCGCCAGCAACTTGAGCGAAGCCTTTAAGCTCTTGAAGCTGATGGCCCGCGAGGCGGTTATCTGAAGTTGATTCGGAGAGCTATTCAATAAGGAGTACCCGTGATGTCTTGCTTTATCAAGAGAGTTCTACCCTTTGTTCTGACCCTGACCATCGGCCTGCTCATCGGCAGCCTGTTTGGTTCCGTGCGTATGCCCGTATATGAAGTGGGCCAGTTTGGAGTCGGCCATAGAGGTGGCGGCGAGAATCCTGGTTTTCATCATGGCTGCCACAATGCTTATAACTACAACGCGCCGGTCGTCATCACTCGCAAGCCGGAGGCGGTTTATACCGCAGCCGCCCGGCGCAACCAGGTCGAGGGCGTCGTGGCGTTGAATGTCATGTTCAAGAGCGATGGCACTATTTCGGACATCACACCCATCAGAGAATTACCCGGCGGTCTGACCGAAGAGGCTATCAAAGCAGCGCGCCACATCGAATTCAAACCAGCCTACGTTTACGGTCGCCCGACGGATGCCACGCAATATGTCGAATACGACTTTGACGGCAAGGGGCCAACGAGTAACAGTCCCCTGATGGGCTTCGATGGATGAGCAAACAGCACGGCGCGAAATCGTGCGCGTCGGCCAGTTGATGTACGAGCGTAGTTATGTCGTCTCTTCGGACGGCAATGTGAGTGTGCGACTGGACGACGGACGCATCGTGGCGACGCCGACGATGACCTGCAAGGGACGCATGACGGAAGACTCGCTCGCCGTCACGGACATGGACGGCAAGCCGCTCACAGACAAGCGCGCGTCGAGCGAGCTTGCCATGCACCTCTTGATTTATCGCGAACGCCCGGATGTCAAAGCCGTCTGCCACGCGCACCCGCCGCACGGGACGGCCTTCGCCGTCGCCGGACTCGCCATAGACCAGCCCATTCTTTCCGAAGTCATATTGACGCTCGGCTGCGTCCCGCTCGCGGATTACGGCACGCCTTCGACCAGGGAATTGACGGAGGCGATGCGCCCGCTCGTCAAACATCACAACGCCCTGCTGATGGCGAACCACGGCGCGGTCGCTTACGGCGCGGACCTCTGGCAAGCCTTTGACCGCCTGGAAACTCTGGAGCACACGGCCAGGATAGCCATCCTCTCGCGCCTCCTCGGCGGCTCGAAGAATCTTCCGGCGGATGCCATCGAAAAATTGATTAACGTGCGCGAGGCCGCAGGCTATCTGGACCGGGGTGCGCGCTGCCAGTCCTGCGGCTATCTGCACGAGACGCGCGTGACATGTCCGACCGGAGAGCGCACCGCTCCGCCAACTCCCGCGCGCGAGGACAACCACACGAGGGCTTCAAGCAACGGCGCGGGCAAAATCGCCCTCACGCGCGAAGAACTCGTGGAGTTGCTGTGCGAAGCCGCGCAGGTCAACAGGAAGTAAAGAACTCAAAGGGTCTTCAAGAAGTCTGGTCCAAAGTAGCGGGTCAAGTTAAGTTGAGCGAACATGAAAGCAGCGTTCACCACAGAGACACAGAGCGCACAGAGATGGCACAGAGATTTCAATCAGTTTTTCTCTGTGCGTCCTCTCTGCGCTCTGTGTCTCTGTGGTGAATCCTATTGTCCTCTACATTCAAGACCAAGCTCACTCTCTACTGGTCCAAATAGTGTGCGCGAGAAACTACACATCCGGGAGGCATGAAGATGGCTAGTCGTCTGATTAACCAGTCGGAGATAACGCTGGCCCAACAGGTATTCCGGGACCAGTTGCCGTACGACAAAATTCATTTCGCCAGCTACTATCTGCCGAACAATGAAGGCGTGCCGACGACCCTGGCTTCCGTCTCATCACTCGTTCCGATTCGTTCGTTGAGGAGCTACACGATTTATTTTGGACCAACGGTTTTCAGCGACGGCGCGGATGTGCCCGGCACGCGAAACACCTTGATCCACGAGTTGACGCACGTCTGGCAGGGGCATCACAGTCAATTCGCCTGGGAGTACATGATTAACTCGCTGCTCGCGCAGGGCCACGCGATTCTCAAAGACGGCAACCGGAACAGGGCTTATGATTATGCGCCGGGCAAACCCTGGGGGGATTACAACGTCGAGCAGCAGGCCAGCATCGTTGAAGACTGGTTCAGAAACGGCATGAGGCAGGACGACGAGTTGTTCGCGTATATCACAGACCATATCCGCGCCGGTCGAAATTGAGTTGGTCCAATTATCGAGTCGGCCCATTAAAGGCCGTGGGGAAAACTGTCGCGCGCAATATTTCGTTGGCGCAAGGCTCACCAGATGGCAGGATGAAGCGAACGAACACAGCGAAGATTCTGGTCCTGCTGGCGTGCTGCCTACTGTTGACCGCGTGTCCTCCGAACGGCGGCGACCTCGTCCCGGTAACGCAGGGAGAGGGCGCGGAACTATCTACGACGAAGTTCAAAGATGACACGTTGCGCGTCACGCACGAGGCGGTCAGCGTGCGCGGGCGCGGCGTCTGGAGTGTCGCAGACAGCGATACTTCCGTTATACTGGAAATCAGCAACGCGAAGATAGAACCCGTCATCGTTGACCTTGGTCGCTGCGAACTGTTCAACGATGAGAGCAAGGAGAAATTGGTCCTGCGCTCTGTGAGCGATGAGACGACCGCGAAGGGTGGTCCAACTTTTCTCTCTGACAAAGTCATCCGCATTGACGGCGGGCAGGAGAGAAAGTTGGCGCTTGAGTTTAAGATGAATTCGGCGGACGGTCGTTCGAGCGTGAGCCGGAATGTGTTGGGGCAGACGGCCACCTTGCGTCTCCCCGTCATGCTCAAGGGAGAGACGCCCGTTCAAGTTGATAAAGATGAGAGGCCCGCTCAGGTTGATTTCGTTTTGACTTTCAAGTATGCGGAGTCTCAGGGTCAACGCTGAGACGAGAGAAACGATGGCGCGCAAAAGTTGCCGCTCAAGCTTGATAAGTTATTTTTCATGAGTAGTGAATAGAGAGATTCAGAATCGGAGAAAAACATGGCTCAAGAAGCACTCGGAATGGTCGAAACAAAGGGACTGGTGGCGATGATCGAAGCGGCGGATGCGATGGTCAAGGCCGCCAACGTGACGCTCGTCGGTTATGAGAAAATCGGCGCGGGTTTCGTCACGGCCATCGTGCGCGGCGACGTGGCGGCGGTCAAGGCTGCGACGGATGCGGGCGCGGCTGCCGCGCGCAGGGTCGGCGAACTGGTCAGCGTCCACGTCATCCCGCGCCCGCACGGGAGCGTTGACGAAGCCCTGCCCATCGGCACTAACAACGGCTGAAAATGATCATCGCTCGCATTGTCGGCACGGTCGTCTCGACGCAAAAAGATGAACGGCTGATGGGAAAAAAACTGCTCGTCGTGCGCCCGCTCAATCTTGATGGGACGGAGGCGAGCGGCTATGTCGTCGCCGTGGACACCGTCGGGGCGGGCTTTCATGAACGCGTCCTCGTCGTCGCAGGCTCCAGCGCGCGCCTCGCACAGGGCATGAAAGACGTGCCCGTTGATGCCGCCATCGTCGGCGTCATAGACACCGTGGATATAGTGAACGACTAACACAGTCCAGAGTCTGGAGTCATGAGTCAAGACAAGAAGTTTTTGCTTTTGACTCCAGACTCTCAGACTCCAGGCTCTTTCTTATGCAACTGGCGCGCGTCATAGGGACGGTCGTGGCGACTGTCAAGAATGATTCTCTGGAGGGGCGGAAGCTGCTCGTCATACAGTCGCTCAATGCGGACCTTGAGCCGCAGGGTAAACCCTTGGTGGCGATTGATGCCATCGGCGCGGGGAATGGCGAGCTTGTTTTCTGGTGCAGGGGCAAGGAGGCGAGCTTTCCTTTCAAGCGAGAGGACACGCCGACCGATTGCACCATCATCGCCATCGTTGATTCGGAAGCGCATGTCACGAAGGGTAGACGCAAGACATGATTCTGGCGCGAGTGTTGGGAAATATCGTGGCGACGCAGAAGAATCCGCGTTACCAGAACGCGCGCGTCATGCTGTGCCAGCAGATTACGCCGGAAGGCGTTGAGATGGAGATGACCTTGCTCGCTCTGGACTCCGTTGACTCCGGCGTGGGCGACATAGTCCTTATCGTGCAGGAGGGCTGGGGCGCATCCACTGCCGCGACCGGAGAGGCTGGCGCGGCCATTGATTCGGCGATTGTCGGCGTGGTGGACCAGATTGATTTGCCTGCGGCTGAGGAGCAAGCGAGATGAGTAGCCAACAGGACCAGGTAAGATTGATAGCCGAACGCATCGCGCGCCACCTCGCACAGAGCAGCAGTAGTAATGCTATCTCATCGTCTCCGCAAGCGGGTGAGACGAGCGATGTGGATAACGAGTTGGCGACCCTGCGCGAGAGCCTCTCTCAATTGCAGAAAAGACTCGCGCAGGTCGAATCGCAGATGAAAGAAGAGGGCGGCGAGCGCGTTGGCACAGGAGGAGCGTCGGCGCAACGTGCGGAATCTTCCGGTTCATCGCGGAGAGGCGAAACGCAGCACGCGCCCCCCACGCACTCGCCCTGGTTGAGCGGCGTCTATGTCCCGGCGACGCATCCGAGCGATGAGAGATTCGGAGTCGCGGAGGCTGCCGTTTCTGAACTGGTTGATTTCTTCGAGAAGGAGAAGACCTGCTCGATGGAGCCTGGCAACAAGCCCTGCGACCACTGCGCGCTGTGCAGTTCACGCGGATTCTAAAAACAGTGGCGAGTGACAAGTGAAGAGTGACGAGCAAGCATAAGCTTTACGCTTCTTGCTCGTCACTCTTCTTTTGCTTTAACTTGTCACTCGTCACTTGTCACTGCTTTACTTGCTTTGTGTTCCCTGGTCTCTGCGCAGGGTGTTGGGGTCGAATCTGGGCGCTTGACGAGCGGTGTCTTCGGCCTTGAAGTATGGCTCTTCTTTAAAGCCGTAGATTTTGGCTCCGATGACTGTGGGGAAATTGCCGCGCGTCGTATTGTAATCCTGGACCGCCTCATTATAGTCGTTGCGCGACGTGGCGATGCGATTCTCGGTTCCCGTCAACTCATCCTGCAACTTTAAAAAATTCTCGCTCGAACGCAGGACCGGATAGTTTTCCTGTAAAGACAGGAGGCGACCGATAGTCCCGCCGAAGCTGTTGTTGGCGGTGATGACGGCCTCCTTCTGCTCAGGCGTCTTGTCTCCGTTTTCGCCCGCCGGTTGAGCCTTCGTCGCGTTCAAAAGCTGCGAGCGCGCCTGCGCGATCTGTCCGAAGACCTCCTGTTCCTGTACTCCCGCAGACTGCGCCGCCGAGACCAGATTCGGGACCAGGTCCGCGCGGCGCTGAAGTTGATTCTCGACGCCGGACCACTTGGCCTTCACGTTCTGCTGCTTGGTCTGAAGCGTGTTATAACCGCACCCGCTGGCGGCCACAGAGACAAAAAGCACAAACGCCAGCCCCAACATTCTTCTCTTATTCATCGCATTCTCCTCGATTGATAATGACAAAATGGCTTTGAGACGAAACCTTCTCGCCCATCGACCATCTCTCATTTACGGTTCACCATCTAACATTTCTATTTACCATTAACGACCTGAGATTTACCTTCTAACTGGTCCACCGCTTCAATGACGCGCTCGATCTGCGCTAGATAAGCTGCGAACAGATCATTCGCTTCGCGGTCCGTCAAGTCGGATGAGTCCGTCGCGTTGCCCGCGCGCAACTGGAAAATTCTTTCAAAAGGCTCTCTCTCAAGCTTGAGCAGTTGGACGGTCGCGCGCACGCAATCGGGCTTCGCGACCGGCGGCTCCTGACCCTTTAAGAGCAGCACGGCACGAAATAGCGCGGCGAAGCTGGACAGGCTGTCGCTCATCAACGCGGACAATCTTTCCGCAGAGACGGAGGACGGAATATAAAGCTGTCTCAGTTGAATCAGCTTGCTTCTCAACTCGTACTCCGTCTGGTGGCGCAGGTTGGCGTTCGAGAGTTGGAAAAACTCGAAAGGGTCTGTGCCAAAAAGCACGCGGCGCGCTTTGGACATCTGGTGAAACTCTATCGGAAAGACATCCGCCGCATCCGACAATTCTTCGACCGTGAAGTAGACGGGAATCTGGTGGCCCAATCGTTGCCATTCGCGTATCGGAGCCTGCGCCAACCGCAAATCCTCCGGCGTGATGCGCTGAAGTGCGATGAGCAGATTATAGTCCGCGCGCAGTTCAGCGCTCTGGCCCGTCACCGCAGAGCCATACAGGACCACCGAAGCCAGATTGTCACCATGCGTCGAGCGCAAATCCTCAACCAAATGATTGAGCGTATCTTGAACGATTTTATTAACCATCAGTCAACCTCGAATTATTGACTCATTGACTCATTGATTCATTGATTCATTTGCTCATTGGTCCAATTATTCAATGAGTAAATGAGCCCATGGGTCAATGAATCAATTCTTCCTTGCTTTTCTACCAACTGCCGCCAGCGCCGCCGCCGCCAGCGTCTCCGCCGCCGCCACTAAAGCCGCCCCAACCGCCGCCACCACCGCCGCCGCCCCAGCCGCTGCCACCGCCAAAGCCGCCACCACTCCAACCGGAGCCTCTTCCCCCGCTATTCAAAAGCGAGCCGAGCAGGAGCATGTTCAAACACCCGCCGCCACCACCGCCGCGCCTTGAAAATATTAAGAGCAAGACGACGATCACGATGATGATGAAACAGGGCGAAATGCCGCCGCCGCTCGTGACTCTCGTTCCTCTGCTGGAAGTTGCAGGAGCGCGGTAAGCATAATCTTTGTCTAGACCTTCAACGCTGAACCCGCGTTTCTCTGCGAGCGTCGCCACGAAGGCTTGAACGGTGTTCAGGATGCCATTGCTGAAGTCTCCCTTGCGCAGCGCCGGGACCAGATATTGACGCTGTATCTCTCCGGCGACGCTGTCCGGCAGGTCTCCTTCCAGATGTCTGCTGACTTGCGTGTGGTACTTGTGATCATCAACGGCGATGAGCAGGAGTAAGCCGGGCTTATCGCTCGTGCCTATGCCCCAACCGCGCATGACTGCCAGCGAGTAATCGAAAATCTCCTGGCTGCCCGTCGTCTTGACCGTCACGACCCCAAACTCTATTTGAGCCTGCTTGTCCAGGTTGACGAGAATGTTTTCTATACGCTGCTTTGTTTGCGCGTCAATGACCTGAGCGTAATCGCTGACGGGACTGCTGGGCTGCGGAAGCGGAGATTTGGTGGTCTGCGCGCGCGTCGTCAGAGCGCCCACGGAGAGCAGGCAGGCCCATAACAGGAACGCAGGCAGGACGAATGTCGGGTTGTTTCGTTTCAATAAAGTAATCATATCAACTCACGCACGCGAGTCAACTCCGCGATGAATGACAAACGACGCTCATCCTTCTATCACGCGGTGCAGAATATAGAAGAGCGCCACGCCAACAAATACGACGACGGAGACCATGGGGTTCTTCTCCTCTTTATGATTCACTTCGGGAATCAGGTCGCTGGCCGCGACGTAGAGCGTGACGCCCGCAGAGAAGGGCAGCGCATAGGCCACCGCCATCTGAACTTTAGACTTGAGCAAGGCGACGCTGATGACACCCGCGAACGTCGTCGCCCCTATCGCCAGCGTGGCCCAGCGCGCTTTCCGGCTCGAACGACCCGATGCGAGCATGATCGAAGCGACCGTGAAGCCTTCCGGCACTTTGTGCAACAGGATGGCGATGAAGACCAGCAGCCCGACTTTGAAGTTGATGAGAAACGCCGCCGCGATGGAGACCCCGTCGAAGAAGGTGTGAATCATCAGCCCGCCGAGGGCCGTGTAGGCCGCCGAAGGACGCAGGACAGATTCCGGGTGCGTCTCCTCTCCGAAGTGAAAGTGCGGCGTGATGGTGTGCTCGAAAAATTGTATCAGCAGATAGCCCGCCAGGAGCAGCGTCATCGCGCCGATGACGGACTGGGCCGCCGCCTCGCCTCCCAACAGCCCTTCGGTCCAGATGGCTATGCTCTGCGGGACGATCTCTATAAAGATGGCCGCCAGCATAAAGCCCGCGCCGAGCGCGACCAGATATTTGAGAAAACGGTCGTTGAGACGGTGCGCGCCGGTCTGCGCGAGCAGCAGCCCGCCCAGCAGATTTGCCAGCGCGGCCAGCGCCCCGAAGACGAAGAGAAGCAGGAGTCCGCCAGAGAGCATCTAGGGTTCAGTTTGACCTTTGGCTCAAGTCTAAATTATAAAGCGGCATGCAGGTAAATATACAGGATTCGGGGCTTGCTTGGCTATCAAACAGTAGGCCAAGGGCGTGGCGCATCCCTCATCTTTGTATAATTTAAAGACAACTTGAGGCGGAAAACCGCTTAAAACCTGTGAAGAGATAGCGCTTTATACACCATATCGTGCTTAAAAAATGTGTGACAAACACTTTTTTTCTTCTTGACAGCCTCATACGGACGGGCGTAGTATCCCTCGCGGGTGGAGAAAAGTGGGCGGAAGTGGGCTGGTCAGAGTAGCTTGTGCCCAATCGTTAAAGTTTTACTAGAGCTTTTAAGCACCCGGCATTTCGTCCCGGTCGCCGAAACCCTATGTTAAGAGGAAATTACACGGCGCGGATTGACGAGAAGGGACGATTGAAAGTGCCGACTCCCTTCCGTCGCTATCTGGAGGAGAAATACGGGACGGCATTTTACGTGACGAGCCTGGCGGGTGACAACGTCCGTCTCTACCCCTTGCCGGAATGGGAATCCATAGAGCAGCGGCTCTCCCTCTTGCCCTCTATGGACCCGGCGCGGCGCAGGTTCCTTGACCGGACCAATTATTACGGCCAACAGTCGGAGATGGACGCGCAGGGCCGCGTGCTCATACATCCGCTGCTGCGCCGGAGCGCGGGAGTCATTGGCGATGTCGCCGTGCTCGGTTATCTGACCTATTTAGAGGTCTGGGAACTTGAGACGTTTCAGCAACGACTGCTCTCGGACCCTTACACGGAAGAGGACGAGGCGGCCATCGCGCGGCTCGGAATTTGAAAAGCAGTGATAAGTGACAAGTGACCAGTGACGAGTTAAAAAACAGGACCGGCGGATTCGCTGCAAACTCGTCGCTCGTTCTTATCTCGTCTTTTGCTCGTCACTCGTCACTCGTCACTTATCACTTGCGGGCACAGTTCTTTGAGATCACGGGGCGGTGGTGATGGTTGCGTCTTTGGGGGGCAAAGGCGCGCCCCACCGCCCCGTGTTGCTTGTCGAGACGCTGGCTTTGCTTGAGCCTTCGCGCGGCGGTCTCTTCGTGGACGGGACGCTCGGCATGGGCGGTCATAGCGAGGCGATTCTCGAAGCCTCTGCGGAAACGCGCGTCATAGGAATTGACCGCGACCGCGAGGCACTGCGATGGGCGACGGAACGGCTCGCGCATTTCGGCACACGCTTTCGCGCCGTCCACGCGAACTTCCGAGAGATAGAGCGCGTCTTGGAGGAAGCGGGCGAGAGCAGCTTGAGCGGCGTGCTGGTTGACCTGGGCGTTTCGTCGCTCCAGTTCGATGCGGGCGAGAGGGGGTTTAGCTTTCGTCATGATGCGCCGCTGGACATGCGTATGGACGCGTCGGGCGACGAAGAGACGGCGGCGGATTTATTGGAGCGTCTGCCTGAGGAAGAGATCGCGCGCATCATTTACGAGTACGGAGAGGAGCGGCGTTCGCGTCGCGTCGCCAAGTGGATAGTCGAGAGACGCGAGCGCGGCGAGCCTCTCAGGACGACAGGGGAGTTGGCCCAACTGGTCGAACGCGCGGTCGGCTATCGCAGCAAGACGGACCGCATACACCCCGCGACGCGCACGTTCCAGGCCCTGCGCATCGCTGTCAACGGAGAGTTGGAGGGGCTGGACGGATTCGTTGAAACGGCGATTGATCTTTTACAAACGGACGGGCGCTTTGCCGCGATTAGTTTTCATTCGCTCGAAGATAGGGTTATCAAACAGACCCTGCGTCGCCTGGCCGGACAATGCGCGTGCTCGCCGCGCGCGCCCGTGTGCTCCTGCGGGGCGCGTCGTGCGGTAGAGATTTTGACGCGCCGCCCGGTCGTGCCGGGCCAGTCGGAGATAGATGAAAACCCCCGCGCTCGCAGCGCCAAGCTGCGTTCCTGCCGCAAGCTTGCGGCCCCAGCCGAGAAGGCTTTGTCAGACGCGCTGTGAAAGAAATTTTTTTGAGTGCCTGAATTTCTCTCGCGTGCCTGCCTTTGAATCCGGCGCTTGACCCGAACCGAAGTTTTGAAAAAGTCATGAGAAGATTACCCTCTACGCAAAAAAACTTCACCATCACACGCGAGCATGACCGTCGTGCGTTCTCGCGCCTTGCTGGCTTGTTCTTGTGTGGACTGGTGCTCGCGGGTGGTTTCGTCCTTGCGGCGGGACAGCATTTCGCCGCCGTCCGCTACGGTTATCAGAGCGAAGAACTGCGGCGCGAGCGCGCGCGTCTGATGGAAGAGCAGCGCCGACTGCTTCTGGAGCGCGAGGCTGCCACTTCGCCGACGCGACTGGAGCGCGCGGCGCGTGAAATCGGATTACAGCCCGTGCAGGCCGCGCAGGTCAACGTGAAGAAGAATGCCGCCGGACAGTTGCCGCCCACGGCGAGCGTGTTGATCGGACCATCCGCCTCGCTCAATCGTTGAAAGCGCGGGTCTCATAGAAGAAGCGCGAGACTCTCATTGACAGGCGGCCTGAAACGCCCGACGGCCAGCATGCTCTCCCGCATCGCACAGGTTGAAGTTTTTGTTTGAAGCAGTTCTCTTTCAAAAGCGAAGGGCATCCCTGAAATCCTTCGCCTCTTCCAGCAGAGAAGGAACAGGCCGCAAAGCAAGCATGCTCGCACGCTCTTCTTCATCATCCAAAGCTCGTCCCGACACATCGCACACACGCGCCCTCGTCGTCTCTCTGGCGCTGGCCTGCTGGATGCTCGCCATCGGCGTGAGGCTGGTCTACCTGCAAACCTCGCAACACGACATGCTGCAAAGCAAGGCTCACGCGCAACAGCAGGACGTGGTTGAGACGAGCGCTTTGCGCGGGCTGGTCCTGGACCGCGCGGGGCATGAACTGGCGCGCAGCATCGAGACGGAATCTTTCTTTGTCGTCCCAGGCGAAGTCAATAATGTTGAAGAGACGGGCACGCAACTGGCGAAGGTTCTGGGGACGGATGAGAAGGAACGCGCGGCGCTCTTCAAGCGTCTGCATGAAGCGCAGGACACGAATCGAAAGTTCGCCTGGGTCGCGCGCAAGCTGGAACACGATGAGGCGGAGAAGATTCGCGGGTTGAAATTGGAAGGCGTGTACTCGCTCACAGAGCCGAAGCGTTTTTATCCGAACGGGCTGCTGGCTTCGCACGTCCTTGGCTTCGTCGGCCTTGACGAGATGGGACTGGCGGGCATCGAGCAGGCTTACAACGAACGCATCAAGGGCGAGCCGGGCAGGGTTTTCGTAGAACGCGACGCGCACCTGCATCCTTATGGAAGCCTTGAAGCGTCGGCGCGTCCGGGTCAGACCGTCGTCTTGACGCTGGATCAGATGGTCCAATTTCGCACGGAGCAGGCGCTGCGTGCGGCTGTCGAAAACGCGCACGCCAAATCAGGCACGGCCATCGTCCTGAACCCACGCACGGGAGAAATCCTGGCGCTCGCCAACGCGCCCGCCTTCGACCCGAACAACTCGCGCACGGTCTCCAAAGAGACGCTCGCCAACGGAGCCTTGCAAAATATTTACGAGCCGGGTTCGACCTTCAAAATCGTCGCTTACTCCGCCGCGATTGAGAAGGGATTGGTCAAGCCGGAAGATAAGATAGATTGCCAGATGGGTTCCATCATTGTGGCCGGGAGACTGGTCCACGATCATCACCCGTTCGGCACGCTCTCCATCGCGGACGCGCTGGCAAAATCTAGCAACGTCGCGGCCATCAAACTGGGCCTGCGCGTGGGCAACGAAACGATGTATGACTACATAAGACGTTTCGGCTTCGGCTCACAGACGCACATAGAGTTGCCCGGCGAAACTCTGGGTCTCGTCCGCAAGGTCGCAAACTGGCAGCCCTCTTCTATGGGTTCGATAGCCATCGGGCAGGAAATCGGCGTCACTCCTTTGCAGATGGTGGCGGCCTTCGGCGCGCTGGCGAACGACGGCCTGCGGATCGCGCCGCACATCGTTAAAGAGGTCCGCAGGGGCGATGGGACGACGACTTACCAGGCTTCGCCGGAACAGACGCGCGTGGTCAGCGCGGAGACGGCCAAGGCTCTGCGAGGGATGCTCGAAGGCGTGACCATCAACGGGACGGCGAAGAAGGCGCAGCTTGACGGCTACACGGCGGCGGGCAAGACCGGCACGGCGCAGAAGATAGACCCGAAGACGCACACTTATTCAAAGACGAAATACATAGGCTCTTTCGTCGGCTTCGCTCCGGTGGAGAATCCTGCGGTCGTCATCATCGTCGTGATAGACGAACCGACAGGCTCTTATCATGGCGGCGATGTGGCCGCGCCTGTCTTTCGTCAAATCGCGGAACAGGTCCTGCCGGATTTGGATGTCGCGCCCGATACGGAATTCAAGGACGCTCCCGCGCACCAGCAGATAGCGCTCTCGCCGCGCGCCCTCGAAGCCATGCAGAGCGCGCACGCGGAGTTAAGACGCGAGGCCGAAGCGCGCGACGCGACTCTGCCGCAGGTGGCGCAAAGGGACGGCGTTGGAGGAATGGAAGAGGTCGTGTATACGCCCGCGACCCGGCGCGCGGTGTTGATGCCGGACCTGCGCGGACGGAGCGTGCGCGATGCCGTGAACATCTGCGCGGCGTTGGGACTGCAACTCGAAGCGAAGGGCGAAGGGCGCGCGCTCAGGCAGCGCCCGGATGCGGGCGCGGAGGTGCAGGCCGGTCAAGTCGTAGAGGTTGACTTTGGCAGAAAGGACTGAGGGGATTGCGGAACGTGGATTTCGGATTGGGGATTGGAAGAGGATTGAAAAATTTGAGAGCTTGAATTTTAAATTCAAATCATCAATTCAAATCCGCAATCTGAATTCCGAAATCTAAATAATCCGCAATCCGCAATCCGCAATCGCAAATGGAGAGACGCGCACAATCTTCTAAGAGAGTCGAAGGGCGAATCAACGCTTGCCGCCAGCGCCTGCGTCATCATCGCGCGACGCAGAGGCCGAGGGTTGCTCATCAAGACGCCGCGCATGATGAGAATGATACCGGGTCTGCGAAGTTGCCGGAGGCGCTGCGTATGTCTTCGGTCGCGGAAATATTGAGCGAGGCCGGAAGGGAATTCGGCTGGCTCGAAAAGGGATTAGCGCCGGGGGTTGACGAGGGCACGGAGGGGCGTACAGGATTGAGCGTGAAGGAAGAGGTCGGAACGGCGTGAATGTGCGGAGGGCGGCAGAGTTGATGGGCGCGGCGGCGGAGGCCGTCAGCGCGGAGTTACTTGAGAGGGAGATTGCGGGGTTTGCGATAGACTCGCGTGAGACCGAGAAAGGCGAACTCTTCTTCGCCATCTCGCAGGAGGATTACACGCGCGCGGGCTTTAACGGGACTTTCGCGGACGGACACCTGTTCATCCGGCAAGCCTTCGAGAGCGGCGCGATTGCGGCGGTGGCCCACGCCGCACGCGTCCATGAAGATGAAGATTTACGCGCCCTGAGCGACAGGCTCCTGCTGGTTGACGATGCCATCGCGGCTCTGCAAAGGCTCGCGCGAAAGATTTACGAAGAGTGGGGGCGGCCCGTCATCGCGATTACGGGCAGCGCCGGAAAAACGACGGCCAAAGAATTGACGGCCCATCTCCTGACCGCGACCGGGAGGCGAGTGCTCAAGAGCGAGCGAAACTATAACAACGGGCTGGGTCTGCCGCTCGCGGTCCTGCAAATGGTGACGAAAGGGAACACGCCTGAGCAGTATGACCTGGCCGTACTCGAAATGGGCATGTCATCGCCGACACATGAGATAGAACGCCTGTGCAAGATTACGCCGCCGGACATCGGCGTTGAATTGCTGGTCGCGCCCGTGCATCTGGAATATTTGGGCACGATTGAAAACATCGCGGCGGCTAAGGCGGAATTGGTCCAGGGACTCAAGGCGGGGGGCGCGGCGGTGCTCAATGCGGACGACGCGCGCGTGCTGGCGATGCGCGGCCTCCATGATGGGCCAACAATTACTTTCGGCATCGAGCACGAGGCAGATGTGACGGCGAGCGGGATTGATACGACGCGCTTCGGGCGCAGTAGTTTTCGCCTGCGCACGCCGCTCGGAGAAGCGCAGGCGATATTGCCCATACCGGGGCGGCATAATTTGATGAACGCGCTGGCCGCGTCTGCCGTCGCCACCGTCCTGAATATTGGACCAGAAGAGATCGCGCGCGCATTGCGCCACGCGAAGCCGCCGCACATGCGCGGAGAGGTCCTGGATTTTGAAGCAGGGTTCACGTTGGTGGATGATTCCTACAACTCGAATCCGCGTTCGCTGTTGAGCATGGTCCGGACGATTGCGGGAGGCGAAGCGCAGGCTGTGCGCCACATCGTCATCGCCGGAGAGATGCTGGAACTCGGACCGCAGGAAGTCGAGATGCATAGAGAGGCGGGCCGCGAAATCGCTCGCGCCGGAATTGACATGCTCTGGGGCGTGCGCGGGTTGGCCCAGGAGATAATACGTGGAGCACGCGAGGCAGGGATGAGCGAGACGCAGTTTTTCGAGACTTCGGAAGAGGCCGCCGCCGCGCTCGTCACGCAGGTCCGCGCGGGCGACCTCATCCTGGTCAAAGGCTCTCGCGGAGTGCAGACGGATAAGGTGGTCAAGATGCTGTGCGACCGCTTCCCGCTCGAACAGTCAGGGGTCCAGAGTCAGGAGTCATGAGTCAACAGCCAGGAGCGAGTTCTTGTTTTTGACTCCAGACTCCAGACTCTCAGACTCCTGACTTATGACGTGTTGAATTGATGAGATGATCTATTACCTCTTTTACGAATTGCTCTACGCGCGTTTTAAAGATGGTGAGGCGTATCTCGTCAAGGCTCTGAATGTTTTTCAGTACGTCACGTTTCGCACGGCCTATGCTTCGATCACGGCGCTCTTAATCGCGCTGGTCTTCGGCGGGAAAGTGATACAGGCGCTGAGGAACTGGAACGTCGGTCAGGAAATTCGTGAGGAAGGCCCGCAATCGCACATGGCGAAGCGCGGGACGCCGACGATGGGCGGCGTCTTGATTATCGGCTCCGTGCTCATCTCGACGCTGCTGTGGGCCAAGCTGGATAACCTGCACGATAGCCTCTACGTCTGGATAGTGATGGCGACGACGTTGCTCTTTGCACTCGTGGGATTTTCCGATGATTACCAGAAGATGGCGAAGAAGCGGAACCTGGGCCTGACAGGCAAGCAGAAATTAGCGGCCCAATTTTTAATCGCGCTGGGCGTCTGGGCGGTGCTCTACTTCTTCACGGATTATCATTGGAACGTCAACATCCCTTTCTTCAAGTTGACGGACGAACCACAGGGCGTGAGCTACATAGGGCCGTGGCTTTACGGAGTGTTCATCATCGTGGTCCTGCTCGGCGCATCGAACGCGGTGAATCTGACGGACGGGCTGGACGGGCTGGCGATTAGCGTGACCTTCATCGCCATGACGGCGTTGACGGGTCTCACGTACATCATCGGCGACCAGCGCTTTTCCAGTTATCTGGGTCTCAGGCACTTGCCGGAGGTCGCGGAGTTGACGGTCTTCTGTGGCGCGATGGCGGGCGCGAGCCTCGGCTTTCTCTGGTACAACGCGCCGCCAGCCGAAGTCTTCATGGGCGATGTCGGGAGCCTCGCCATAGGGGGAGCGATTGGGACCATCGGCGTGCTCACCAAGCAGGAGTTCGTGTTGTTGATGGTTGGCGGCGTGTTCGTGATAGAGGCGATGTCGGTGATGTTGCAGGTCGCTTCCTTCAAGATGACAAGACGACGCATTTTCAAGATGTCGCCGCTGCATCATCATTTCGAGCTTGGAGGATGGAAGGAATCTAAGGTCGTCTTTCGCTTCATCATTCTCGCCATCCTCTTCGCGCTCCTGAGTCTTTCGACTCTCAAACTGCGTTGATCTTTGAAGGACCAGGAGAAGAGATTGATTCATTGATTCATCGGCTCATTGATTCAATGAACATGGGCCAATGAGCCGATGAGCCGATGAATCAATGGGTCAATGAATTAATGGAAGTGGCGGGCAAGAAAGTTCTGGTCATCGGCGCGGCGCGTAGCGGCATCGCCAGCGCGAGATTTCTCGCGGCGCGCGGCGCAGTCGTGGCGCTCAATGACCGCAAGCCGCTCGAAGAGTGGACGGAGGAGGCGCACGCGCTCAAAGCTTCAGGCGTCGGCCTCCTGCCGGGAGATGTGCCTTCATGGTTATTGGACCAGACGGAGTTAGTGGTGATTAGTCCGGGCGTCCCGACCGGGAGCATCCCTGTGCGTTATGCGGCGCGTGCGGGCGCTGAAGTGATTGGCGAAATCGAACTCGCGGCGCGTTTCCTGCGCGGTCGCATCGTCGCCATCACGGGCACCAACGGAAAGACGACGACGACCGCGCTCGTCGGAGAATTGTTGAAGGACGCGGGCCTTCCCGTGCAGGTCGGCGGCAACATCGGCACGCCGCTGATTTCTCTGGTCGAAACATCGCGCGAAGACGGTTGGACGGTCGCGGAGGTTTCCAGTTTTCAGTTAGAGACGATTGTAGACTTTCATCCGACGGTCGCGCTCGTGCTGAACGTGACGCCGAATCACATGGACCGTTATGAATTGTTCAAGGACTACGCGGCGGCCAAGCATCGCATCTTCCGCAATCAGGAAGCGGGCGACGTGGCGATTCTCAATGCTGATGATGAGACGGTCGCTCAATGGGGCGAGGGTTTGCGGGCGCATGTCGTCCAATTCAGCGTGCGGCGCGAGTTGGATGAGGGACTATTTTTGCGCGATGGCCGCGAGATGGTTTCGCGGACGAAGGACGGAGAGCGCGTGCTCTTGAATCGTGAAGAGATGCAATTGCGTGGACTGCATAATGTGGAGAATGTGCTGGCGGCCCTGGCGGCGGGGCTGGCCTGCGGCGCTGCGCCCGATTCGATGCGCCAGACCGTGCGGCGCTTTCGTCCCGTAGAGCATCGCCTTGAGCACGTCGCGGAAATTAAAGGCGTGAAGTTTTATAACGACTCGAAGGCGACGAGCGTGGATGCGACACTCAAGGCGCTCGAAGCCTTCGCGGGAGAGCAGGGCAAAATCATCCTCATCATCGGCGGTCTCGGCAAGAAGGCTCCCTATGCTCCGCTCGCGCCGCTCATACGCGCACGCGCGCGCAAGCTTATCTTAATAGGCGCGGACGCTGGCACGATTGAGGCGGAATTGAAAAACGAAGTGGACATGGAACGCGCGAGCGACATGGCGGACGCCGTGCGCCGCGCCTTCAACGCAGCCGCACCCGGCGACATAGTCCTCCTCGCCCCCGCCTGCGCCAGCTTCGATATGTTCAAGAGCTTCGAGCATCGAGGGGAAGTCTTCAAAAGAGAGGTCCAAAGGCTGGGGGAAGTCCAAAGTCCAAGGTCCACAGTCCAAAGTCAAGAGCCGGAAGATTGCCGTTCTTGACTTTGGACTGTGGACCTTGGACTTTGGACTTGGGTTGAGTTATGGCGCGAAAGTTACAGGTGGATAGATGGTTATTTGCGGCGACGGCGGGGCTGGCCCTGTTTGGCGTCGTGATGGTGTATAGCGCGTCCGCCGTGATGGCCGAGCAGGAGAATCATAATCAGTATTACTACGTTATCAAGCAGGGCGTGTGGACGGGCATAGGCTTTCTGGCGATGTTGGGAGCGATGCGTTTCGATTATCAAGGCTTGCGTAATCGTCGTCTGGTGTACGGGTTGATGGCGATGACGGCGCTGGCGCTGCTGGCGGTCTTCGCTTTTCCGCGTATCAACGGCGCGCATCGCTGGATTAAGCTGGCGGGATTTTCGGTCCAGCCTTCGGAGGCAGCGAAACTCGCCGTGACCGTCTTTCTCGCATACTTTCTGGAGAAGCGCGCGGGAGAGGAACGCTCTTTCTGGTGGACCTTCGTGCCGTGCATCATGATGACGGGGATGTTCGCCGTGCTGGTCGTGGCCGAGCCGGACTTGGGGACGGCTTTGATGCTCGCGGTGATTTGCGTGGTGATGTGTTTTACGGCGGGCGTGCGCCTGCTTCATCTGGGAACAGCGGCGGCCCCCGCGCTGGTCGGCGTGATGGGTTTGCTCATCTTCGTGCCGTGGCGCTTGCAACGCATGATTACATTCTTGGACCCATGGAAGGACCCGCGCGATAAGGGATTTCAAGTGGTCCAATCTCTCATTGCGGTGGGTTCGGGCGGGGTTAACGGGCTGGGTTTCGCGCAGGGGAAGCAGAAACTTTTCTTTCTGCCGTTCGCTCATTCGGATTTTATCTTCGCGGTGGTTGGCGAAGAGTTGGGACTGCTCGGCGCGTTGACGGTGGTGATAGTATTCGCGATTTTTCTGTGGCGAGGAATGCGCGCGGCGTTGCGTGCGCCGGATAGATTCGGGATGCTGCTGGGCCTCGGACTCGTCACTTCGATAGTCGCGCAGGCGCTCTTTAACATCAGCGTCGTGCTCTCGCTCGTGCCGACGAAGGGCATCCCTCTGCCGTTCATCTCGTATGGCGGCTCGTCGCTCGTCCCGACGATGATCGCCGCCGGTATCCTGCTCAACATCTCGCAGTATTCGGTGAGCGGCGGTGGTGGCGGTGGTGTCGGAGCGTTGACGGGAGGGCAGCAAGACGGCTCTGCGCGAAAGACGATTTTGCGCCAGCCTGTGCCCGCGCCGCTCCAACGTTTTTCCATGCATCGCGGCGCGGACGCATCGCCGCCTGTGAGCTAAAGGCGATGCGCGTATTGATAGCGGCGGGCGGGACCGGCGGGCACATCTATCCGGGCATCGCCGTGGCGAAAGAGATAATGCGGCGCGACCCAGGCGCGACGGTGAGGTTCGTCGGGACCTCTAAAGGGTTGGAAAACAGGCTCGTGCCGCAAGCGGGTTTTGAACTTTCGCTCATTGAAAGCGCGGGACTGAAGAACGTCGGAATGGCGGCGCGTCTGAAGGGACTATCGGTCCTGCCGAAAAGTTTTCTCGCGGCGCGGCGGCTCATACAGGAGTTCAGGCCGGACATCGTCGTGGGCGCGGGCGGATACGTTTCCGGTCCGGTTTTGCTGACAGCCGCGTTGATGCGCGTGCCGACGCTGGCGATGGAATCGAATGCTTTGCCGGGCTGGACTAACAGAGTGCTGGCGAGATTCATTGATAAGGCGGCGGTCTCGTTTGAAGCCGCGCTCCCGCATTTTCGCGGCAAGGCGGTCGTGACGGGAAATCCTGTGCGCCGCGAGTTCTTTGAGATGCCGCCGAAGCCGCGAGATGCGAGCAGATTTTCCGTGCTCGTCTTCGGCGGCTCGCAGGGCGCGCACGCGATTAACGAGGCGATGGTCGCCGCGCTCCCGCACCTCGAATCGGACGCGAATCAGTTGCACGTCACGCACCAGACGGGCGAAGCGGATTACGAGAAAGTGAGGCAGGCTTATCTGGACCAGGGCTGGGGCGAGCATGCGACGGTGCGCAAGTACATAGATGATATTGTCCGGGAATTCGCCGCGAGCGATTTAATCATCTGCCGCGCGGGCGCGACGACGAGCGCGGAACTGGTGGCGGCGGGCAAGGCCGCGATTATGATTCCGTTTCCGCAGGCGGCGGACGATCATCAACGCAAGAACGCGGAAGCGTTACAGTCAGAGGGCGCGGCGCGCATGATCTTGCAGCAGGAGTTGACGGGCGAAAGGCTCGCGAAGGAGATAGCCTCGCTCGTCGCCGCGTCAGACGAGATTACAGGGATGGAGGAAGCGAGCCGCAAACTCGCACGCGGCGACGCGGCAACGGCGACAGTAGAGTTGATGGAGAAGTTGGTCAGGAGCCAGGAGCCAGGAGCCAGGAGCCAGAAGAAAAACGGTTGAGAGCTATGCGATTTTGCTTTCTTTATAAAAACGATGAGTGGTTGATTTCAAGGTCAGATAGCCGACGCGCGCCTTCTGACTTACGTCTCCCATCTCCTGGCCCGTGGCTCCTGTCTACTTAACTT
This sequence comes from Pyrinomonadaceae bacterium, assembly GCA_036009045.1. Classification (GTDB taxonomy): domain Bacteria; phylum Acidobacteriota; class Blastocatellia; order Pyrinomonadales; family Pyrinomonadaceae; genus DASYML01. Next base: position 8,938 of record DASYML010000079.1, on the reverse strand, counting down.
TATGTTTCGTCACATTCAACATGTTCACTTCGTCGGCATCGGGGGGATAGGCATGTCCGGGATTGCGGAGGTGCTGGCTACCCTGGGCTTCCGCGTGTCTGGGTCGGATTTGAAGCGTTCGAGTGTGACGGACAGGCTCGAAGAATTGGGCGTGCAGGTGTTCGAGGGACACGGGGCGTTGAACGTGGGCGATGCTCATGTGGTGGTCCGTTCAACGGCGGTGAAGGATGACAATCCTGAGATACAGGAAGCGAGGCGGCGTTCGATTCCGGTCATCCCGCGCGCGGAGATGCTGGCGGAGTTGATGCGGCTCAAGCCGCACACGGTGGCGGTGGCAGGCTCGCACGGCAAGACGACGACGACTTCGATGGTCGCCACTGTGCTCGGTCGCGCGGGGCTTGACCCGACGGTCGTGGTGGGCGGCGTGGTCAAAGCCCTGGGGTCGAATGCGCGTATGGGCAAGAGCGATTTGATGGTGGTCGAGGCTGACGAGAGCGACCGTTCCTTTCTCATGCTGACGCCGACCATCGCGGTCGTGACGAACATTGACAGAGAGCACATGGACTACTACGACGACATGGATGACGTGATGGCGTGCTTCGCCAAGTTTGTCAATCAAGTCCCGTTCTACGGCGCGGCGGTGTTGTGCCTTGACGACCCGCATGTGCAGGCCGTCATCCCGCGCATCCTGCGCCGACGCATCACCTACGGGTTGAGCGCGCAGGCGGATGTCTCGGCGCACGCGATTCGTTTCGACCAGGGATTCGGTTCGAGCTTTACCGTCTGGCAGGGGCATGACGTGGCTGGCGAGATTACCTTGCGCGTGCCCGGCCTGCACAATGTTTATAACGCGCTGGCAGCGATTGCCGTCGCCTTTGAATTGAAAGTTCCCTTCAAGAGTATCGCGGAGGCTCTCGCCTCTTTCACGAACGCCGACCGACGTTTCCAATCCAAGGGCGAAGAGGCGGGCGTGCTCGTCGTTGACGATTACGGTCATCACCCGACGGAGATTAAGGCGACGCTCGCGGCGGCCAAGATAGGCTCTGCGGGCAGGCGCATCGTCGTCCTCTTTCAACCGCACCGCTACACGCGCACGAAGGACCAGATGGAAGAGTTTGCGCGCTCGTTCAACAACGCTGACGTGCTCTTCGTGACGGACATTTACGCGGCGAGCGAAGACCCCATTCCCGGCGTCACGTCCGAAGCCCTGACTGACGCGATTAAACTTTTCGGGCACAAGGACGCGCATTATATAGGACCGCTGGAGGGCGCGGCGGAACTTCTGCTCAATCATGTGAGCGACGGCGATTTGTTCATCACGCTCGGCGCGGGGACCGTTTATCGCGTTAGCGATCAACTGCTCGAACGATTGCGCGGAAGAGTCGCGGAGACGAAGAGTGATGCCAATGGCAGATAGAAACTTAACCTGCTCCGAGTGTGACGGTGAGATGGAAGAGGGATTCATCCTCGATAGCACTCACGGTGCTTTGATGGTCAGCCGCTGGCTCTCTGGAAAGCCTGAGCCATCCTGGTGGCAGGGTACGAAAACAAAAGGGAAGAAGGCTCGGATAATTGAAACGTATCGCTGCGTGAAATGCGGTCTTCTCAAATCCTATGCCTCGACCATCACCGAGACGCCGGGTATGTTTACGCCGTAGGCGACGAGAATTCTGATGACAGACGCTGTGCAAAACATGTCCGCGCTGGAACAGCGCGAGGCGGCGATTGAAGAGATCGCGGCTCGCCTCGGCGTGCGCGCGGAGCGTGGGCGGCGCTTCGCGGAGTTGACTTCCTTGCGCGTGGGCGGAGCGATTGACTGGGTCATCTCGCCTTTGACGGAAGAGCAGGCGGCGGAATTGGTCCATGAATTGGACGGGTCGGGTATCGCGTGGCGCGCGCTCGGTTCCGGCAGCAACGTGCTGGCTGATGATGCGGAACATCATTATGTGGTGGTGAGTTTGAAAGAGTTGAAAGGCGAAGCACGCTTCGATGGCGAGAGGGTTTCCGTCAGCGCGGGATTTTCGCTGCCGCGTTTGTGCGTGGAGGCGGGCAGGCTTGGGCTGGCAGGTATCGAGGGCCTGGGCGGGATTCCCGGCACTGTCGGTGGCGCGCTCTGGATGAACGCGGGCGCTTACGGTCATGAGATAGGGACGGTCACGGAAACGGTCAGAGTCGCGCGTCAAGGCAGAGTCCTGGAAGTGCCCGGCAGCGAAGTCGAGTGGAACTACCGGCACACCTCTTTTCGTGAAGGCGAGTTGCTGCTCGGCGCGACGTTGCGTTTGCAAAAGGACGACCCTTTGAAAATCAGAGAGCGCATGGAAGAGGCCAAGAGCAAACGCATGGCGACGCAGCCGCACGGCGCACGCAGCGCCGGATGCTTCTTCAAAAATCCGCCGGGCAGTCCCGTCGGGACCGGAAAAATGATTGACGAGATGGGGATGAAGGGCGCGCGTCGAGGGGGCGCTCTGGTCTCCCCCATTCACGCCAACTTCATCGTCACGGAGGGCGAGAACGCAAGCGCGGCGGACACGCTGGCCCTCGCCGAAGAGATCAGGGAACGCATACGCCGCGAGCGCGGGATAGAGTTGGAGTACGAGGTCGAGTTGTGGCGCGCATCGCGCCAGGATGGTCAGGAGTCAGGAGTCAAGAGTCCAGAGTCGGAAGTCCAAAGTCCAGGGTCCAAGGTCCAGGGTCAGGGGACCGATTCTGTTCTTGACTCCGGACTCCAGACTCCAGACTTCAGACTCTTGGAGGAGGAGAATTGAGAGAGCAGGTCATCACTCCACGGATGTCCGGGCGCGGCACAGGGGCCGGGGGGCGTGCTCCACGCTCCGGCGAGATGGTGCAGCGTCCGGCGAAGCGAGAGCGTGGACGCGCGCCTGCTCGTGCTCAGGGCGGCGGCGCTCTGCGTAAGGCTCTGGCTTACTTCCCGCTCGTCGCCAAAATCACGCTCGCGGTCGCGCTCGGCGTCCTGCTTTTCCTTGGCTATCGCGCGGCGGCCAACGCCTCTTTCTTTCAGGCGCGCAACCTGGACATCGGCAGCGTCTCGCGCGCCAACGCAGATGATATTAAGACGGTCGTGCGGCGCAACGTGGCGCGGACGGGCATCTGGCGAGCGGACCTCTCAAGTTTGAGCGCAGATTTGGAGCGCCTGCCGTGGGTCCGCATGGCGGTCGTCTCGCGCGTGCTGCCGGACGGCTTGCGCGTGCGCGTGACGGAGCGCACGCCCCGCGCGGTCGTGCGGACATCCGCCGGAAAATTTATCTGGGTAGATGATGACGCGGTGAACCTCGGCGCGATGTCTCCTGCGGATCACATGCCTCCCTTCTTCATACGCGGTTGGGATGAAACAGCCACGGACGAAGCGCGCGCGTCGAATCGTGAACGCCTGCAAAAATATCTGGAACTCGCGCGCGCCTGGGAGATAGCCGGGTTGGCGCGCCGCGTTAGCGAGATTAACCTCGGCGACCTGAAGGATGTGCGCGTACAACTGGCGGGCGACGATTCACAGATCGAAGTGCGTCTCGGCGAGAAAGATTTCGACAGCCGCTTGAGACATGCTCTGGAAGTGCTAGACGAAGTGAAGAACAGGCCGGGCGCTCCGAACATCACGTATCTAGTGGCGCTCGACCGGCGCATCAACGTGGGGACGGGTTCGGGCGCGCAGCTTTCCGGTGATAACTTCGGTGCTGGTAATAACGGCGAAGCGGAAGCGAACATGAACCGAACCGACGCGCGCGAAACGCAGCCTCTTAAATCAGACCGCCACAGGCGAGAGGCTAGCGAGACTAACGCGCGCAAAGAGAATGCGTCGCAGCAGAAGAAAGAGACGTTGAAAGGCGACGCCGGAAAAAAGGACCACAATAAAGCTGACGCCAGGTCGCAGGTCAGGCCGCGCCGCGTTGGTTGAAGTTGGTTGAAAAAAGAAGGTTCGGAGTTTGGAGTTTGAAGTTAAGAGCCAAGGGTTCGGGGTTAAGAGCTAAAATTCGATAAGGAGATTTATGGCTAAACGCGCGTCACATACCATCGGCCTGGATATAGGGACGAGTAAGGTGACGTGTATCGTGGGCGAGCAGGGCGACGGGGGCTTGCTCGAAGTCGTCGGCATCGGCGAGGCGGAGGCGAGGGGCTTGCGTAAGGGCGTCATCGTCAACCCGGATGCGGCGGTCGAAGCCATCAAGCGCGCGGTCGAGGACGCAGAGCGCATGAGCGGCCTCGATGCGGAAGAGGTGACGATCAATCTTGCAGGCTCGCACATCATGGGTTTCAACGGGCAGGCGATTGTCGCCGTTTCTGGACGCGACCGCGAAATCACCGCAGATGATGTGCGGCGCGCGATTGATTCCGCGTGCGCGATACAACTTCCGGCGGGGCGCGAGATAGTTGATAGATTGCCGCAGGAGTTCATCGTTGACGATCAGGACGGCATCAACGACCCCGTAGGGATGATAGGCGCGCGTCTCGCCGTCAAAGTCCACATCGTGACCAGCCCCGTCACCGCGAGGCAGAACGCCATCAACGCAGTCAATCGCGCTGGCCTCGTCGTCGCGGACATGGTGCTCGAACAACTCGCGGCGGCGGAGGCCACTCTGACGGACGATGATAAAGAGTTTGGAGCGGCGCTCGTGGACATCGGCGCGGAGACGACCGGGCTGGTTATCTACCAGCGCGGCGCGGTCCAGCACACGGCGGTCTTCGCGCTCGGCGGCTCGCACTTTACCAACGACATAGCCTTTGGCCTGCGCACGCCGATTCCCGAAGCAGAGAAGATTAAGCGCACGGTGGGCTGTGCTTACAGCACTTCTTTGAACGAGATGGAACGCGGCGAACTGGTCGAAGTGCCTTCCGTCGGAGGACGCGCGCCGCGCCAACTCTCGCGCCAGATTTTGTGCGACATACTTCAACCGCGCGCCGAAGAGGTCTTGATGCATGTCGCGGATGAGATCAGGGATTCTGGATGGGAGCGACAGTTGTCCAGCGGGGTAGTCCTGACGGGCGGCGGCTCTTTGCTTGACGGAATGGCGGAGATTGCGGAGCAGGTTTTCGATGCTCCCGTGCGCCTCGGTTATCCTGAAAGAGACCGTTTCGGCGGTCTCATAGAGGATGTGCAAAGCCCTGCGTGGGCGGCGGCGGCGGGGTTGTCCTTGGTCGCGCAACGCGCGCAGGGTGCGGAGACGCGCTCCGGTGCGGGCAAAAGAGGCTCAACGGGCAAATTGACGCACTTTGTTTCAAAATTTCGTCATCGTTTCAGTAGTATTTTTTGACAAGATGTTGTATGCTGCCGCGCCAGTTGGCACAAGGTGTTGTCCGCAAGATATAGTGCCCGTGGCGCGCACAGCCCAATATAACCGCACAATGTGCTTCGGAGCTAGAAAGCTTTGAGTGAAAGGACCAATATTATGTCGGAAGGCCGCCAACCGGGCAGTGGCATCAATATTTTCATAGATGATGATCCGCCGATTACCGGCGCACGTATCAAAGTGATAGGCGTCGGGGGCGGCGGAGGCAACGCCGTCAACCGCATGATCGAAGCAGGCATAGAGGGCATCGAGTTCCTTGTCGCCAACACGGACCTGCAAGCCTTGAAACGTTCGCGCGCGCCCATCAAGATTCAACTCGGCAGCCGTCTCACCAAAGGACTCGGCGCGGGCGCGAATCCGATCATGGGACGCGACGCCGCGCTCGAAGACACGGAGAAGATTATAGAAGTCCTGGAAGGCGCGGACATGGTCTTCGTGACGACGGGCCTCGGCGGCGGGACGGGCACGGGTGCGGCCCCGATTATCGCCAGCCTGGCGACGGAACTCAACGCCCTCACAGTGGCGGTCGTGACCAAGCCGTTTCACTTCGAGGGGCGTCGCCGTATGCAACAGGCGGAGCAGGGCCTCAGAGAGTTGCGCGAGTGCGTGGATACGGTCATCACGATTCCGAACGAGCGACTGCTCCACACGGTCGAGCGCAACGTCTCGCTCGCGGATTCATTCAAGGTCGCGGACGATGTGCTCAGGCAAGCCGTGCAGGGCATCTCGGACCTCATCACCGTGCCGGGCCTCATCAATCTGGACTTCGCGGATGTGAAGGCGATTATGCAGGGGATGGGACTGGCGCTCATGGGCGCCGGGAGAGCCAGCGGCGAGCATCGCGCGATGGAAGCGACGCAGCAAGCCATCTCTTCACCTCTGCTCGAAGAGGCGACCATCGAAGGCGCGAAGGGCGTGCTCATCAATATCACTGGCGGTGCTGACCTCACGCTCTACGAAGTCAACGAAGCCTCCTCCATCATCCGCGAGGCGGCGGACGAGGATGCCAACATTATCTTCGGCGCGGTGATTGACGAGAGCCTGCGCGATGAGATGAAGATTACGGTCATCGCCACGGGCTTTGATAAAGAGTCTGCTGATTCGGGCCAGATAGCGCACAATGCCGCGCACTCGACGCCCCCGCGCTACACGCAGCGTCCGGGTGATGACCTCTCTCGCCCCAGCGTCGCGCCCGGACGCGCAGACGATCTGGATGTCCCGACCTTCATTCGCAAGAAAGCGGACTAACTAAAGACAAGAGGCTAGAGATTAGAGGCTAGCGGCTAGTAAAAGACAACTGTTCTTGACTAGCCGCTAGCCTCTAATCTCTAGCCTCTTCCTCTCGCCTTTGCCTTTTTCCTTCGTCTCGTGTAGCATGTCGCGCATTCCTTGCAGGATTTTCCATTACGGGTAAATTACAACGCTTCTCCCTCGAATGGCCGCAGCCTGCGAGAGTAGCCAGGGTTTCTGTGCCGTGCCCAGTCGCACCCTTTTTGTGTGTGCAGACGGCAGCGAAACTCTTGATCGTCCCCACATAATTTTTGGAGGTTAGGTAATCACTGTGAATCGTAAACTTATTAGAACTACACTAGCGGATGTCAAAGCCAAAGGCCGCGAGGCCGCCGCCCAACCCAGAGAACAACGTGTCAACGGCAGCCCGGCGCGTCCTTCCGGCGGCAGTTCAGGCGATGGCGGCGGCGGCGGTGGCGGCGGTGCGGCGGCGCAGCGCGCGGCGCAGGCAGCGGCTGTCCAGGTCCGCAAGCGCACTCCCCCCCCGACCGAAACCAGCGCCGAAATCTTTTATTACAAGAAACAGATTGACGCGCACACTTCTATGGTCATCACGCTTCAGGATGGCGAAGAGATAGAAGGGACCATCGAGTGGTATGACCGCAACGCGATTAAAGTCAATCGCAAAGGGTCTCCGAATCTTTTGATACTCAAACACAACATCAAGTACATGTACAAGGCAGACGAGCGCGAGGGCGAATAGCTTTTTGACTAGCCCGAATCTTTGCGGAGCGGCGCACTGCTCATCTCTGATCTCTCGCCGTCTTCAAGCTTTGCGCCACAGCCATGACAGACTCGCTGCACCATTCATCACACGCTTCCGGGTCTCGCCAGAAGCGCCATCTTCCGCGCATCGGTATCACGATGGGCGACCCGGCGGGCATCGGCCCGGAAGTCGTCCTCAAAGCCGTCGCGGAGGAAGAGGTGCAGCGCATCTGTACTCCCGTCATCGTGGGCGACGCCCAACTCCTGGCTCACACGGCGCGCACTCTTGATCTCACCTGCGGCTATGACATCGTGCGCTACGATGAACCGATGTTGATGGACCACACGGAGCCTCTCATCTTTCACCTGGACAACATCAGCGGATACATAGAGCCTGGTATCGAATCGGGCCTGGCGGGAAAGGCCGCGGCGCAGTATATAGAATCCGCCGTGGAGTTGTGTGCCGCCGGAAAGCTGGATGCCATCGCCACCGCGCCGATTAACAAACGCGCGCTCTTCCTTGGCGGCTACAGCTTTCCGGGACACACGGAATTTCTCGCGCACCTAACGGGCACAGAAGAATACGCGATGGCCTTTGTCGCCTCTAACCTGCGCATCGTGCTGCTGTCAACGCATGTTCCGCTCGCCGAAGCGATTCGGATGGTCGAGCATGAACGTATCCTGCGCGTGCTGCGTCTGACGCATCGTGAGATGAAGCGCTGGGGCATAGAGCGACCGCGCATCGCGGTCGCCGCGCTCAATCCGCACGGCGCGGAGGGCGGCCTCTTCGGCGTCGAGGAGGCTTCGGAAATCATGCCCGCTGTCGAAGCCTGTCGCGGCAAGGATGATATGAACGTGCAGGGTCCTTTTTCGGCGGACACGGTTTTCCTGCGCGCCTCGCGCGGTGAATTCGATGCGGTCATCGCTTGCTATCACGACCAGGCGATGATTCCGGTCAAGTGTCTCTCCTTCGGCGAGGCCGTCAACGTCACGCTCGGCCTGCCTTTCATACGCACTTCTGTGGACCACGGGACCGCGTTTGACATCGCGGGCAAAGGGCTGGCCGAACATTCGAGTATGGTCGCGGCGATTAAGTTGGCGGCGGAGTTAATCTCGCGCACGGATGACGCGGGCCGCGCCGTTGAAGCTTGAGAGAGAGAGGCCGTCGCGGATTTTGTGAGAGGACCAGCATAAAAAGTGGCCGGGCAAACTAACGAAAACTCACGTCGCATCCTCGTCGTAGACGACGACCCGGCGATCTTGCGTCTCGTCACCACGATTATCCAAAAGGAGGGCTACGAGGTCCTGACGGCGCGCGATGGCCGCGAGGCTTACAAAATCTTACAGGAGGATGCCAACTTCATCGCCGCTATCTTCGACGTGGTGATGCCGCACATCCAAGGCCCGGAACTAGTCCGCTACATGATGACGGAGAACCGGCTCAAGCGCATCCCCGTCATGATGATGACCGCCGAGCAGAATCCGAAGCTCCCCTCGGACAGCTTCGCCGCCGGAGCCGTCGTCTTTCTCCCCAAACCCTTCACCACCACCCAACTGCAAATGATGCTCCGCATGATGGTCAACAAGCGTAGTCTGTAAAGCAGTTTTCAGTTTTGAGTTTTCAGCAAAGACAGCTTGAATCT
>DASYML010000078.1:0-10678 GCA_036009045.1 Pyrinomonadaceae bacterium | reverse complement strand
GCGACGACGACGTGCAGGCGCAACTCCTTCCCCAAACGCTCGGCCATGCCGTCGAGCAGAGCGCCGCCGCCCGTCAGGATGATTCCAGTGTGATAGATGTCCGCAGTCACATCCGGCCCGGACTCTTCAATCACATGACGCACACCAGCGATGATCTCTGTGATGACAGGCTCAAGCGCCTCGCACACTTCCCTGTTACTAATCTCCACGGCCTTCGCTGAACCGTCAACCAAATCTTTGCCGACCGCCTCCATCTTTTTGACTTCGATTGGGCCAGTCGCATCCGCGCCCTCAAGGACGCGCGCCGTGCCCAGTTCTTTCTTAATCTGCTCAGCCGTGCGCTCGCCAACCTGCATAGCATATTTATTGCGGATGTAATCGCGTATCGCTTCGTCCATCGCATTGCCAGCGGAGCGCAGGCTGATGGACGAGACGACCGCCGCCGAAGCGATGATGGCGATGTTGGATGTTCCGCCGCCGAGGTCCACGACGAGGTGCGCGCGTTCGTCTTCAAATTCCAGGCCCGCGCCGAGCGCCGCAGCCAATCCTTCATCCACCAAATCCACGCGCGCCGCCTTCGCATCACGCGCCGCGTCTCTCACGGAACGCTGTTCCAGCATCGTGCTCGAACCCGGCACTCCTATAACTAAATGGCTGCGCTTGTGATGGCCGCCATGCACGCGATTGATGAAAGCCGTGAGCATCTTTTCCGTGACACCGAAATCATCAATCGTCCCGTTGCGGATGGGGCGATGGACTTCCGTATCGTGAGGCTCGCGTCCGAGTTGCTTGTAAGCCTCTGCGCCGACACAGAGGACCTCCCCGGTGTACTTGTGAATCGCAACCGCAGACGGTTCGTTGAGGACAACGCCCTTACCCGGCGCATAGACCAAGGTGTTGGTCGTGCCCAGGTCTATCGCCAGATCATCCGAGAAAAAATTGCTTAAAATATTCATAAACGATTGAATGTCCTTCCGGTCAGGCTGCCGCTTTGACGCGTCCGCACAACACGTTTGCCAGCCAACAGGTGCAACTTTTATGCCAGCCGCACCTCAAGTCATAAACTCTTGCGGGACAAATGAGAGAGAGATTTGCACAGTCCGCTTCTCAAACATTATGAGGAAGGCGCGGCCCGTCCACCGCTCTAAAAGCGAACGCTTGCGGAACGTCAAGAGGCTTAGCCCTACGCTTCGCCAGCGGGTACTGATTCGAGGATTTCGTAGAGAGTTGAGGCTTCGCTGCGCGAGGTTTGCCGCGAAACGGGGACGCAGATGACGCGCACCGTGAGCCACTGGTCACGACGGCGAATGGTCAGTTTATCGCCCGCGCGGACTTCTCGCGCCTGCTTGGCGGGCACGCCGTTGAGCAAGACCCCACCGGCCTCGCACAACTCCTGCGCCACACTGCGCCTCGGGCACAACCTGCTCGCTTTGAGAAAAAGGTCTAGACGCATAAAAGCAGTGACGAGTGACGAGTGACAAGTGACGAGTTAAAACAACATCCTCTTGCTTGTCACTTGTCACTCGTCACTTGTCACTGTCTTTACGGTTTCTTGTTGTCGGATTTTTTGTCGGATTTTTTGGCGGCTGACTTATTGGCGTTGGTCGTCGTCGCGGTGGCCGTAGATGACGCGCTCTTTTTGAGCAGCGGCTCGATGGTCGGACGATAGCCCTCCGCGATTTTGATATAGGCTTCGTCGCGCAGGCCATTGATGTAAGCGTCGCGCTCTTTCGGTGAACGCTCGATGGTGATGGCTTCGCGCACCTGATTTTCATTGAAGGTCGCGTTATCGCTGCCCGCCGTGCGTTCGTCCACGCGCAGAATCTGGTAGCCCTCGTCTGTGCGAATCGGGTCTGTGACGCCGCCCGCTTTGACATTCTTGACGGCGGCGGCGAGGTCCGCGCGCAGGCTCGGAATCTCAAACGCGCCGACTTTTCCTTTGTTCTGCGGAGCGACGCGAACGCCGTCTATCTCGCGCTCGGAATTGGTGACGGCGAGCGTTCCGAAATCTTTTCCGGCACGCGCCTCCGCGACCAGTTGCGCGGCGCGCGCTTTGACCTCGGCCTCATTCTTTCCGGCCAGGCTGAGGAAGATTTCCGACAACGAAACGCTCTCAGCCTTTTTGAACTTGTCCGGGTGCGCGGCAAAATATTTCTTCAACTCGTCGTTGCTGATGCCGAAGAAGATTCTCGAATCAACTTCGCGTTGAATGACGGCTGACTTCATCATCTCCGTACGCATGGACTGGCGCACCTCCGCCATGTTATAGCCGCTCTTGCGCATGGCTTCGTCAAGTTCCTCCAGGGTCTTGATGTTCTGCTCTTTCGCCACCTCAAGCATGCGCTTATTGACTTCGGCCTCGACATCATCAGAGAGATTAAGGTCTTTGCCCTTCTGCAAGAGCAACTGCTCGTTAATCATCGTGACGATTAATTCAGGCTGTTTCTTGTTGACCTCTTCGGTGGCGTCCTTCTCCGGCACGCCGTTTTGCTTCAAAGCGTCTATCCGCTCCCGCATCTCACGCTTGAGCATGGAGAGCGTGATGACATCGTTATTAACCTGGGCGATGACTTCATCAATTATCAAAGGCTCGCCCTCCTGCGCGAAGGTTTGCGCGGGAACGAGCGAGAGCCAGCAGAGCGCGGCGGCTAAGCCGAAGAGTGCGCGCCCGAAAAATTTCGATCTCACAGTTTTCTACTCCTTAAAAAAACGCGTTGGGACCGGACACATATTATTGGACCGACCCGTTTATAAGATTGTTTGGGTGGCTGCTGTGTCAGTACCGCCTGCTTAAGCCGGGCGGGTGCTGTGTGTTGAAACCCGCCCGGCTTAAGCAGGCGGTACTGACAGGGACGCTACGCCGTGTTGGTCCTATGCGCTTGCATATTGCTATGATGTTTCCGGGCCTGCGGCTAAGTTCTGAACTCTCAACATCGGGAAGCGAATCTCGGAAGTTAAGACCCATTTAAAACAGAATCCGTTGGCCGCGAGAGCCGTTCGTTTCAAGTTCCGTCTTCCGGTCTCCAATTCTAATCCGTCGCACGAATTTCCAGCAACACCTCGCGCGCCTTTTCGAGCACGTACTCCCGCTCCTCTTCCAGGAAGTCGAGCCGCAGGACTCCGCTCGGCGTAAAGCTCGCGCCCGCGCGCGTGCCCACCAGCGCCATCAACTTTTCGGGAGAGACGCGCGCCTTCTCGCTCAACTTGAAGGCCACGCCCGTCGGCGTGCGGTCAATCGAGACGACTCCGACCTCCTCCGCCAGCCGCCGCAAACGAGCATACTCAAAGAGCCGCAGGACGGACTCAGGCAAGCGCCCGTAGCGGTCCTGCGTCTCCGCGCGGATGGCCGACAGGGTTTCCTCATCGCGCGCCGAAGAGACGCGTTTATAGGTTCGCAGGCGTTGGCCCATATCCGAGATGTAATCTTCGTTGATAGCCACGTTGACGCCCAGGTTGATGGAGACGCTCGTCTCGTCCTCGACCGTCTCGCCGCGCAATTCCGCGACGGTGCGTTCCAGCATCTGCGTGTAAAGATCAAAGCCGAGGGCATCCATGTGCCCAGATTGCTCGCCGCCCAAAAGGTTTCCCGCGCCGCGTAATTCCAGGTCCAGAGCGGCGATGCGAAAGCCCGCGCCGAGGTCCGAAAATTCGCGTATCGCGGCCAGTCGTCTGCGCGCAATCGGCGTCAGTCCCTGTTCAGAGGGAATCAGCAAGTAGGCATAGGCTCTGCGATTTGAGCGCCCGACGCGCCCGCGAAGTTGATAAAGCTGCGAAAGACCGTACTGATCTGCACGGTTTATGATGATCGTATTGGCGCGCGGGATGTCTATGCCGTTCTCTATGATGGTCGTCGCCACGAGCACATCATATTTATAATCAACGAAATCCAGCATCACCCCTTCCATCTCCTTCTCGTTCATCTGCCCGTGCGCGACCCCCAGGCGAGCATTCGGCACGAGCCTCTGGACGAGTGCGGCGATGGTCTCTATGGATTCCACTCGATTGTGTATGAAGAAGACTTGCCCGCCTCTCCCCAGTTCGAGTTCAACGCCGGACTTAATGACGGGTTCGGAAAATTGGACCACCTGTGTTTGAATCGCCAGCCGGTCGCGCGGCGGAGTCTCTATCAAAGACATATCGCGCAGGCCCATGATGGACATGTTGAGCGTGCGCGGAATCGGCGTCGCGGAGAGCGTCAGCACGTCAACCTTCTTCTTCAACTGCTTGAGCCGTTCCTTGTGCGCGACGCCGAAACGTTGTTCCTCGTCCACCACGACGAGGCCCAGTTCGCGAAATTTGACGTCCTTTGAAAGCAGGCGATGCGTGCCGATGATGATGTCAATCTCGCCGGACTCTGCCCTCTTCGTGACTTCCTTCTGTTCCTTGGGCGAGCGAAATCTTGAGAGCAGTTCGATCTTCACGGGGAACGGGGCGAAGCGCTGACGGAAAGTCTCAAAGTGCTGGTAAGCGAGCACTGTGGTCGGCGTCAGGACCGCCACCTGCTTCGATTCCATGACCGCCTTGAAGGCCGCGCGCATCGCCACTTCAGTCTTCCCGTAACCGACATCACCGCACAGAAGGCGGTCCATCGGCGTCGGCTGTTCCATATCACGCTTGACATCTTCTATGGATGTTTCCTGGTCCTGCGTCAAGACATACTCAAAGCCGTCTTCAAACTCTTTCTGCCAGGGCGTGTCCGCCGTATAAGCATAGCCTCCGACCAGTTTGCGCTCCGCGTAGAGACGAAGGAGTTCGTCCGCCATGTCACGCATCGCGCGCTTGGCTTTGGCCTTCGTCTTCTGCCAGCCGAGTCCGCCCAGGCGATCAAGCTGCGGCTGATTCCCTTCCGCGCTCGAATAACGCTGGACCAGGTCAAGACGCTCGACCGGCACATACAGCTTCGCATCGTCCGCGTAATAGAGCAGCATAAATTCGCCGCTCTTATTTGGACCAAGATCAAGGTGTTGCAAGCCCCCGAAGCGGGCGATGCCGTGGTCCACATGAACGACGTAATCGTTGACCTTCAAATCTCTGAAGTCCGAGAGGAAGGCCGCCGTCTTGGACTTGCGACGCTTGCCCGCCGTCGCCGTCGTCCCCGGCGCGCGGCGTTCTACAGAGGCCACGTCGCCCGCCTCATCAAAAATGTCCGCCTCTACGTGGACCACTAATCCAGATGAAGGCAACTCGAACCCGCCGGACGGTCTGCCCACAGTGACCAGCACGCCGCCCGCGCTCGTATCAAAGCCGCCCCCGCTCTCGCCGCCCAGGGCCACCCGCGCATTGACACCGTAATCAGAGAGAAGTTCCCCGATGCGCTCAGCCACGCCCAAGCTCGGCATGACGAACAGCACGAGAGCGCGTCTCTCATCCCTCGCGCGCCGCGCGTCTTCCGAGAGGTCCGCCAGCCGCCCGTGATAACGCCGCACGCTCTGCGCGCGCCACTCCACCTCCGGCACATGCTCCACCGCCGGAAAGAGAAACAGCGGGCGGCTCGTCGCGCGCGCCCGCCCCACGTTGATTGAAGGCTGCTCCGCCTCAAGCGCTATTTCCTGGTCCAGCGCGGCGGCGGCGCGTCCCAGCGTGCGTAGTTCAAGGCGTTGCGAATGGTCCAATTTTGCGCGCAACTCTTCCGCCGTCAGGTACAACTCATTCGGCTTCAAGCCTATCTCGTCCGCGCTCTCAGTCTCCGCATAACGCGTCGCCAGCGTCTCGTAAACACTCCCCAGGTAAGACTCGACCGCGCCCGGCTCGTCAACCACCAGCACCGCGTCCTTCAGATACTCGAACGCGCTCGCAGGGTTTTTCTGGGCCAGCGAGATGAGCCACTCCCAACCCGGAAACGCCTCTCCCTCGTCCGCGTACGCCGTGCGGTCGCGCAGCGCGCGAGCATATCTCTCATCATCCCAACGCTCGCGCGCCAGTTCCGCCCACAAACGAAAATCATCCCGCGTCACCGCCAACTCGCGCATAGGCGAGATGGCTATCTCCCTCAACTGCGCGGTCGAAAGCTGCGTCTCCGGGTCAAACTCGCGCAGGGAATCCACTGTGTCCCCGAAGAACTCCACGCGCACGGGCGCGCTGCGTCCGGGCGACCAGACATCGAGAATTCCGCCGCGCATCGAAAACTCGCCCACGGCCCCTACGGGGTCTTCGCGCACATAACCACTGGCGACGAGTTTCTCCACTAACTCTTCCGGCGCGTAATCCTCATCGCGCCTGAGCACCGCGCCCATGCGCGCTAAGTCTTCCGGCGCGGGCGTCCGGCGCGCCAGCGCCCGCGCCGTCAACAGCACGAAATCCTGTGCCCCGCTCGCCAGCCGCCAGAGCGTCAGCGCGCGTCTCTCTAGCGTCTCCGCGTGCGGCGATGCGCCCGCATACGGATCGCTCTCCGAGGAGGGCAAGAGCAAGACGGTCTCTTCACACTCCGTCTTGCCGCGCAACGCGCAATACCAGAAACGCACGTCGCGCTCCCACGTTTCGAGGTCTCTATTCGCCTGCGTCACCAGCGCAAAGCGCTTCCCCGTCTCGCGCTGCAAAGCTGCGAGGACCAGCGCGCGGGCTGGACCAATTAAGCCGCTCACGGAAACGACACGAGCGCCCTTCTGAATCAACGCCGCGAGCCGCGCGTACTCCTCGCCCTGCGTGACACGTCGCAGCGCGCTCTGCACCAACGGCATATTTTCAATCGTACTGCTCATCTCTCTTCTTCTATATTCTTCTTTGCGTCTTTGCGCCTTTGCGTGAACCCGTCATTGTTTGCTGAGGCGCTCGATAATCAAGCTTGTCGAAACGCCCTCCACGAACGGCAAAGAGAGCACGCGCCCGCCAGCCGCTTCAACTTCCTCGCGCCCGTGAATCTCTTCGACGGCATAATCGCCGCCCTTGACCAGCACATCCGGCAACACTTCCGAGATTAAAACGCGCGGGCTGACATCATCAAACACCGTCACATAATCCACCGCGCGCAAAGCCGCCAGCATCTCCGCCCGCTCACCTTCATTCATCAAGGGACGCGACGCGCCCTTCAACTCGCGCACCGCGCGGTCGCTGTTAATCGCCACCAACAACGCATCACCGAGCGCCCTCGCGGCGTTGAGATAGCGCACATGGCCCACATGCAGAATGTCGAAACACCCGTTAGTAAAAACCAGACGCAGTCCCCGCGCACGCAAACGCCCGCGTTCCGCCCGTAGCTCATCCATCGAAAGTATCCCTTGCATCCTCTTTGGAAGACTTAATAGTAAATGGAAACGGCTAAATAGACCAACGGCACTTTGCCATTTACCGTTTACCATTTACCATATTTCCATGACCATCCCATTCATAGAAGAAAACGACCAGACCCGCGCGCGTCATGAGCACCTGGAAGAGTTGCGCCAACTCGTCGGCAACGTCTACCCCAACAAATTCCAGCGCAGCCACGTCACACAGAGCGTGGAAGGCCAAGACACCATCACATCCATCGTCAAAGAATTTGGCAAGCACGCGCCGCAATCGGTTGAAGGCGCTTTAAAACCCTCCGCCGAAGAGATTGGGCGCGTCAATGAAGAGTTGAACAAAACGCAGGTCCGTCTCAGCGGGCGCGTCAGTACCCCGCCCCGCGTGATGGGCAAGGCGGCCTTCGTCCATCTCTCCGACGGCGTCTCACGCTTGCAGATTTACGTCCGCAAGGCAGACGCCCGCGCCATCAACAACGACACGGGCGCGCAGATTGACGACGCGGAAGCTGGCTGGAAACTCTTCAACCTCATAGACCACGGCGACTTCATAGGCGTCGCTGGCTATCTCTTCATCACCAAAACGGGCGAATTATCCGTCCACGTCACAGAGCTACAATTCTTAGCCAAGGCGCTCCTCCCCATGCCCGACAAACTGCATGGCATCGCGGACCCGGAGATTCGCCAGCGCCAGCGCTACGCGGACCTCATCGCCGGAAGCCTCAAAATCAAAACCGAAGAGAGCGATAAAGAAGATGCTCCTCCTGAAGAAGAACTAACGACCCGCCAGGTCTTCGAGCGCAGGTCCAAAATAATCCGCGAGATGCGCCGCTTCCTCGACGACCACGGCTACATCGAAGTCGAAACGCCCATGCTCACCCCCCAAGCCACGGGCGCAGCCGCCGAACCCTTCGAGACCTATCACAAGGCGTTAGGAATCAAACTTTATGCGCGCATCGCCCCCGAACTCTATCTCAAACGCCTCCTCGTCGGCGGCTTCGAGCGCGTCTACGAACTCAACCGCAATTTCCGCAACGAAGGCATCTCCACCCGCCACAACCCGGAGTTCACCATGCTTGAGTTTTACACTGCATATCAAGATGTGAACTGGATGATGGACTTCTGTGAAGAGATGCTGAAACAGACGATAGCTATTGCCAACAATGGAAGTTTGCAGATTCGGTATGGTGATGAGGAGATTGATTTCAGTAAGTTTCAACGGCTGACGATGAAGGAAGCTATTTATGAGAATCTGCCACATACCGAGTATGGCGATATATTTGATGATGCAGACTCGGATGAATTTGATGATGAGGAAATGAGTGAAGAGTTTGACTTCAATACAACTTCACTGGACCGTCCCAAATTCGTTTATGCCTTTGCTTATTTTATAGAGGAGTATGAAAATCTTAAGCATTCCAAACGTGCATTTCGTCCGAATATGCTTTTACAAAATATGGGCGTAATAGTTGATGATAGGAAAGAGGAATCTTTCTCTAAAAGAAGGCTTCGATTATGGCGGCGGGCTAAGGAAGAAGCATTAGACAACTATGAAAGCTCAGAAAATGCAGCGATGATGGCACAGAGAATCGCATATATTTTTGAAGCGGTTGCCGAAGAAGATTTACGCCAGCCGACATTCATCACGGATTTTCCTAAAGCTATCTCGCCGCTCTCGAAAGCTTCGCCCGCTGACCCGACGGTGGCGGAGCGATTTGAGCTTTACATCAATGGCATAGAATGCGCGAATGGGTTTTCGGAGTTGAATGCGCCGGAAGAACAGTACGAACGGTTCATCGAACAGATGCAGCAGCGCGAGCGTGGCGATGAGGAGGCGATGGTGTTGGATGAGGATTACATCCGCGCGCTCGCTTACGGGATGCCGCCCGCCGCAGGTATCGGCATAGGGATTGACCGCCTGACGATGTGGTTGACCAACCGGCATTCGATTCGTGACGTGATTCTCTTCCCGCACATGCGCCCCGAACGCAAGGTCGAGGAGACGCCGGAAGAACCAGCGGAACAAAATCAGAGCACGACTGAAAAGTAGGCTTTGCAACGAGAATATCCCCGGAGGGGATACATATGATAGTCGGGGCAACGCCCCCGGCTCTCGTGTTCAGCCCTTTCAGGGCTAATGAAGAAGCTCAAGGCGCATGAAAAAGCTCACAACGAAATTTCGTTGTGAGCTTTTCATCTTGTCATTCACCCGTTTCTTTATCACTTCGGCGCGGCACCTGGCGCGGGCGCGGCGGCTAGTTTCTGGCGGAGCCTTGTGAGTTGCGCGTTGGCCCAGTCGGGCGTGCGGCCCTGTTGCTCGTTGGCGCGGAGGTAGGTTTCCAGGGCGGCGAGCGCTCCGGCGATGTTACCGGACTGTTCGCGTATGCGGCTTAAGTCCAGCAGGAGTTGCGGGTTCGTGTCGCCGTAGGAGACGAGTGCTTGATTATAATTTTGCTCCGCGAGGCTCATCCGGCCCTGGGATTCATAGAGACGCGCGAGGTGATAATAGGCGACGGGGTAACGCGCGCCCTCTTTCGACGTGAGCGCGCTGAGGGTCGCAATCGCCTCGTCCGTGCGCTTGAGATTGATGAGCGCATAGCTCATCTCCAGATTCGCGGGCGGGAAGAATCCTTTGTGCCCTTCGAGCACGCGACGATAAAACCCGACAGCCTCTTCAAAGCGTCCGCCCTCACGCGCCGCACGCGCGCGTTGCAGCAGTTCGTAAGTCTGCGCGTCAACCGAGAGAGGTCTCAAAGCGCTCGTGCTCTTCGCTTCCGTCGTCGCTTTGAAGACTTTAATATTGGTCCTGTCCGCCTCGATGGTCGAGGCTTCCCTGGAGATTTGTTGACGCGCAACGGTGAAAGCATTGCCGGGGCCGCTGCGCTGTGTAAATTGGTCCAGTACTTGTAAGCCGCGTTGCGGGCTGCCGTCCTCCGCGTAGGCGCGAGCCAGCGCCAGCGCCGCATCGGAGTGGTCCGGTTGAATCGAGAGCGTGCGTCTCCACTCGGCTATCGCCAGGTCCGCCTCGCCGCGCGCCGCGTAGAGCCTGCCGAGATTATAACTGGCCTCGGCGTAACGATAATTTTCCTGCCTGAGCGCGTTGGCGAGCGCCTCCTGCGCCTCATCCCAGCGACCCTGCCTGAGCAGCACGACGCCCAGGTTATTGAGCGCGCGAGCATAATTGCCGTGACGCTGGCTGATGGCTTTGCGATAAGCGTCAATCGCCGTGTTCGCGTCGTCCAGACGCACGAGCGCGTTGCCAATGTTGTAGAAGCCCACGGGATCAAAACGCTCCTCTCGCATCATCGAGCGCAGTTCCGTGACGGCTTCGTGTTTCTGGTCCAGCGAGACCAGATAATCAACGAGCATCCGTCTCAGACGCGCGCGCTCACGCTCGTCCTTCGCGTCTTCTATCTGAGCGCGCAAAGTGTCTAGACGATTCAAGCCCTTCGCCTCTGCTT
>DASYML010000077.1:0-7234 GCA_036009045.1 Pyrinomonadaceae bacterium | reverse complement strand
CGTCAGTTACAACCGCGCGCGCATCTTTATGTACCAGGGACGTTACGAAGACGCGATGCTCGAATTTGATCAGGGAGCGGCGGTCGAGCCTGACCATCCTTTGATTAAGACCTTCCGCGCCTCGGCCCTCTTCCGTCACGGCGAGCCGGAAAAGGCCGCAGAAATTCTCAGCGAAGTGATTAAGGGTCACCCGGAGATGGACGGCATTCGCCCGCACTACGCGATGGCTCTGAGCGCGCTGGGCCGTCATGAGGAGGCGCGCGCGCAACTCACTCCGCGCGTCAAGGAGATCGCGGAGGCGGACCATGACGTGCCTTACTGGCTCGCTTCGGCTTACGTCATGGAAGGCATGTACGATGATGCGCTCGACTGGTTGGAGCGTGCGATTAGTCTGGGCAACGAGAATCGTCCCTGGTTTGAAGCTAACCCCCTCTGGGAACCCCTGCGCGAAGACCCACGCTTTCGCGCGCTGATGCGCCGCATCGAAGAAGGGCGCGAAGACGCAGGCCACCTCGCATGAAAACTTTCGTCATCGGCGACATACACGGTCGCCGCGCGCAGCTTCAAGCCTTACTCGAAATGCTGCCGCGCGATGCCTCCTCAGACACACTCATCTTTCTCGGCGATTTTATAGATCGCGGGCCGGACGCGCCCGGCGTCGTCTCCGATATTCTGGACCTGCGCGCAGAGAATCCCGAACGCGTCGTCTGCCTGCGCGGCAATCATGAGCAGATGATTCTGGACTTTATAGCCAGCGGCAAGGGTCTCTGGCTCGCGCCCGCGACCGGGGGCGAGAGGTCTTTCGAGCAGTACACAGGCGAGGCGCTCAGTATCAACAGCGAAGCGGATTTCCAGGGGGCGCGCGCAAAAATCAAAACCGCACTGCCGCCCGCGCACATGGAATTCTTCCAGAGCCTACAGCTTTACTACGAAGACCAGTATGCACTCTATGTTCACGCCGGGTTGGACCACGGCAAGCACCCGCGAGAGACGGACGCGCATGCCCTGCTCTGGACGCGCGACATGGATTTTTTCAAAAACTATAAAGGCAAGCCCTGCGTCTTCGGCCACACGCCGACGCCCTTTCTCCCCCTGCGCGGTCGCCTGGGCCGCCACGGCATCTACATCTCCCACAGCGCCATCGGACTCGACACGGGCTACAACCACCAATCGCCCTTGAGTTGCCTGCAACTCCCCGACTTCAATCTCTATCAAGCCTTCGCAGACGGCCACCACACCACGCATCACATCACAGCCTTTATCCCGGACGCCCTCCGCGCGATGCGAGAGAAAGCAGAGTTTGGAATTTAGAAGGTTAAAGATTATAGAATACCAGTGAGGTGTTAAATTCGTCATATCCCCGTTAGAGGATACATATGACAGCCGGGGGCAAGCGTCAGCGCCGCCCCCGTTCACGATGAAGCAAACGTCTCGACCCTGAAGGGGTCGCACACTCAATGAAGAGGTGCGACCCCTTCAGGGTCGAATTTTATGCTGGACCAGTAACCGTGGGCGCTGCCCACGGCTATCATATTTGGCCCTTTCAGGGCAGAGATACTTTTTCACACAGCCTCTAACATTCAGCCTCTGCCTTTCATCCTTTCCCTGCTTCGGTCTTGCTTACGCCTGCGTCTCTTTGTTCGATGGGGACGTAATCGCGCGTGGAGTCTCCGAGGTAAATCTGTCTTGGGCGCGCGATCTTCTGCTCCGCGTCGGTGAGCATTTCGGCCCACTGCGCGAGCCAGCCTGACGTGCGCGGGATGGCGAAGAGGACCGGAAACATATCAACCGGAAATTTCATCGCCCTGTAAATAATCCCCGAATAGAAATCCACGTTCGGGTAGAGTTTGCGCTTGACGAAGTATTCGTCCTCCAGCGCGATGCGTTCGAGTTCGAGCGCGATGTTGAGGAGCGGGTCTTTGCCCGTCACCTCGAAGACCTCGTCCGCGACCTGCTTGATGATGCGAGCGCGCGGGTCGTAGTTCTTATAAACGCGATGCCCGAACCCCATCAAGCGAAACTCTCCGGCCTTGACCCGCTTGACATACTCCGGCACATGGTCCACAGAGCCTATCTCGTCCAACATTTTCAAGACGGCCTCATTCGCGCCGCCGTGCAGCGGGCCATAGAGCGCGGCAGCCGCTCCGGCAATGGCCGAGAATGGGTCCGTGTGTGCGCTCCCGATGCTACGCATGGTATTGGTCGAACAGTTTTGTTCATGATCCGCGTGCAGGATGAAGAGGACGTTGAGCGCGCGTTCGAGCACGGGGTCGGGCCGGTAGGTCAACTCGGTCGTCTTGAACATCATGTTGAGAAAATTGCCCGTGTAGCTCAGATCATTGTCTGGATAGGAATACTGCATCCCTATCCGATGACGATAGGCGAAGGCCGCGACCGTCGGGACTTTGGCGATGAGCCTGTGAATCTGTTTCTTGCGACATGGCTCGTCGAAAATCTCCTTGGCATCCGGGTAGAAAGTGGAGAGGGCGGCCATCATGCTCTCGAACATGCCCATCGGATGCGCGTTGTAGTGAAAGCCGTCCATGACATTCTTGATGCTCTCGTTGATGAACGTGTGGTGCGTGATGTTCCAGGTCCAATCTTCGAGTTGCGTCGCGCTTGGTAATTCACCGTGCAGGAGCAGATAGGCAACTTCAAGATAAGAACTCTTTTCGGCCAGTTGTTCTATCGGGTAGCCGCGATATTCCAGCACTCCCCTGTCGCCGTCAATGTATGTGATGCGGCTCTTGCAAGAGGCCGTGTTCATGAAGGCCGGGTCGTAGGTCATCAACCCGAAATCCTCTTCCGAGACCTTGATCTGGCGCAGGTCCATCGCCTTGATCGTGCCGTTCTCTATAGGAACCTCATACTGCGTCCCCGTCCGGTTGTCCGTAATCGTTAAGGTATCCGTGCTCATGACTCTCCGCTCCTTCTTCTCTATTTGAATCACCCGTTGCCGTTTATCATCAGCCAAGTCTCAACTTTTGTCACGGCCATTTCCGACCTGTCTCTTCATCGCCGGTGTTGGGTCTCCGGCGAATTTTCGCTACACTGCATGGTCAGGAATCCGTCAAAAACATGCTGGTCGTTGAAAATAGAGGAGCAGGCGATGACGAACGAAGAGATACAGAAGACTATGGAGTTCATTCTTCAACAGCAGGCACAATTTACCGTCAATATTCAGAGATTGGAAGAGACGCTTGGGGTCAACATTCAGAGGTTGGAAGAGACGCTCGGGGTCAACATTCAGAGGTTGGAGGAGACGCTCGGGGTCAACATTCAGAGATTGGAAGAGACGCAGGAGCGCACGGCGCGACAGGTATCAGAGATTGCCGCTGCACAGGCTCAGATGTATCAATCCCAAACCCACATGAATAATGTGGTGGCCGAGATGGCAGATGCTCAGGCGCGCACGGATGAAAGGTTGTCGGAAACGGACGAGCGCTTGAATAATCTCATCAACATCGTCGAGCGATACATCAGCGAACGCCGGAACGGGAATCGAGAGAGTTAAGAGAGAGACGCTTTAACGATTCAGCAGCAGCAGATGAAAGGCAAAACATAAAAGAGACTAGAGGCTGGTAAAAGACATTGCGCCTTCACCAGCCTCTAGTCTCTCTTTCTTGCCTTTTGCCTTTTTCTATCTCGCCGCGCTCGCGGTCGCGGGGACTTCGGACTGTTTGCGCGAGGAGCGATAGGTGGTGACGGCCTCTCTGGTCAGTTTGTAGATGGTGCGGCGATTCTGTGCGATGACTGTCACCCAGGAGCGCCAGCCGATCTGTTGAAAGTAGATGCCGCGAAAAGAGATGCGCATGATGAAGTGGTAGATGCGCCAGCCGACCGACTTATGGCTGATTGAATCGAGGGCTTCGGCGATGCGCTCAGGACTGTAGGAGGCGGACCACGCGTGATGAAGTTCCGCCTGGGCCTCTGGAATCGTCATCTTGAGCGGGGTGTGAGCCATCTGGTACGGAGTGAAATCGAGCCAGTGCGTGGGCCGTGTCAGGCGTCCGGCCTTCGCCAGTCGGTCGTAGAGCGGCGTGGCGGGGAAGGGCGTGAGTTGGCCGAAGACGGGCAGCCCCGGCGGCCAACTCCGAATCTGTTGGAGCGTGCGCTCCGCGACGCCAGTCGTGTCGTTGTCCATCCCGAAGATGAAGGAGGTGACAGCATAGATGTCGCGCTCCGCGAGACGAGAGAGCACCGCCGCGTACTCGTTAGGCTTGTTGAAATTCTTGTTGACATCCGCGAGGTTGGCAGGGTCAATTGACTCCATGCCGATGAAGACGAGCATCCCGCCCGCCGCCGCGATGAGGTCTACCAGTTCCTCGTCGCGCAAGAGGTTGGCGCTGATTTGAGCTATCCAGGGAAGCTGCGCCTCGGCGTCAATGATGTCACGGAGCAGAGACTTGGTGCGCTTGATGTTGATGGCGAAGTTGTCGTCAACGAAGAAGACGGAAATGCGACCGCCCTCTTTTTTGGCGCGGGCTTTCAATCTGAGAAGTTCGTCAACGATGCTCTGGTTCGTGCGGAAGCGTATCGAGTCGCCGAAGAAGCCCGTCACGGTGCAGAACTCGCAGCCATAAGGACACCCGCGCCCTGACTCAATCGGAATAATCTGAAATTTTTCCCAGTCGGGCCTGTAGCGTTTGAGCAGCGGGCGAAAGATGCTCGGCACGGCGTTAAATTGGTCCAGGTCCAATGACTCCCAGGGAATCACCGGGTAAGGCTGAAGGCTTGGCTTGTGCTCTATGCCCTTCTCGTCAACCGGCCTGTAAATATCCTTGAGCTTGCCACGCGCGGCATCTTCGACGATCAAGGGCCACGTCTCATCCGCTTCGCCGAGAGCTATCGCGTCCGCGTGGCGCGGCCCGCCGCCTGTGCCGAGCGCTTCGTCCGGGCATTCCGTGACGTGCGGCCCGCCCATCACGACCGGAACGCCCGCCGCGCGAATCGCGTCCGCGACGCGGTACGCCTTGGCTATCATTCTGGTCATCGCGCCGATGCCGACCAGTTCTATATTTTGCTCGCGCACGAACTTGACTATCTCATCATCATCCATCGCGCGCGCGTTGCCGTCTACCAGAATGACCTCGTGGCCGGGCGGCGTAATCGCTTGCAGGAGGAACATCCAGAGATGCGGCATAAAATTGCGCGTCACACCATTATCGGGGTTGTAAAGTAAAATCCTCATAATCTCTCTTCTTCTGCCGGAGAATAAAAAGTTGCGTTGCCCTTTAGTTGTCGTCGTCGTGTGCCCTGTCTGAAGCAGTGACTGGCGTCATGCGGAGAGAGTTTAGGGGAACTCGATCCAGATGTCGAGCGAACTTAATTCTGGAAGAGTATACCAGCTAAGTGCGCTCACGTACATGGCCGCTTATGTGCATCATCTCACATAGCGATTTCCCGCGCTGTTATTGATTAGGAATAAATCAGTTGGGCCGGATGTTTTCGCGCCAGGTTAAGAGCCTCTCGCTGCTCGATGCCGATTCCACAACGGTCTAGTCCAGGTAATGCTCGCCCAGGCGTGCCTGTAAATCGCTGGGCACGGCCTTCCAACTCGCTATGCTGAGCACCTTGGGCGACAACTCGGATGGATGAATACGCGAGACGCACCACTGTCCAAGCTCTTCCTCATAGCGCCACAAATAATATGGACCATCATCACGACGGCTGTAAAACTCTCCACCGCCGTCAAGCACGTCCGTATCTTTCGGGTTGATATAGACTCGCAGTCCATTCATCTTATCTATCTCTGAGATTCAGGAATTTTTATCTGCCGTCTCTTTCTCTGCGGGCGGAGTGACGCGCCCGTTCGTCTTCGGCTCCAGCGGAGTGGTCGTGAAGGAGACCAGCCCGCGCTTGACCTCTTCGAGAGCGATGCTCGTATTCCTGCGCCTGCCCAGGCTGTCTTCGATACGCGAGGGCGAGCCATGCAGGAGTTGCTTGCTTCTCAAAGCCGCCACGACGATGAGGCGGTATCTTGAATCTATGCCCGGCCATTCCTGCTCGTTGGCCGCTTTGCTGAAACCTTTGTATGGAGTCCTGTTTTCATCACTCATAATTTATTTATAACTCACCCTTTTTCCATCTCTTGAAATAAATCTTGTTGCCCCCTTGTGCGCGATACTAAAAGAGCCTGAGCAGGTAAAAAATTGCGGACGCCCCGAAGGCGATCATAATGGCGACGTGCAGCCAGCTAATCGCGGATTGATGACAGTACGGGCATCTCATCTCCCACAAGCGCAATATTCTGCGACAACCGTGGCAATACATTTTCATCTCGGCACTGACCTGTCATCATCCGTCGCCCTTGCTTGATAGTCTATTCCAGCCGCACTCTCATTTTTGACCGGAGAGGTGCGCCCAGCCCGTTCCGGCGCAGACCAGGCATGAATTGACGACGTTGCGCTTGCCCGTGCCCGCGCATTGATGACACGCTTGCGCGGGTTGTGTGACGGAGATATGACCCTTGCCGCCGCAGACCAGGCACGAACTGACATAGCCAGCGGAGATTTGTCGCTTCCCCGTCCCGGTACACCAGGCGCACGTCTCCGGCGCGTAGGTTCTCTGTGGCTGGCTCATCTTGCACCCTCCCTTGAAACGCAGATGGACATGAAGGATGAACAGGACGGACTTAGTTTGAAGGAGCAGGCTCGCGCCGGGTCTCTTCGCAGGTCCAGAAATAATCGTCCGCTTAAATTTTGCGGGGCCAAAGGCGCAAGCATCAGGATTCTCCTTAAAGGGGTCGCGTTAAAAAAAACAACAGACGGCACAAGGAGAAGCGCGAATCGCGGGGGACTTCCCGATGTCGAGAGTAGATTTTCTAAAGAACAGCCGGTAACTTATAAAAGAGTATAGCATAGATACGCAGATCGCGCGGCATGGCGCGGCCTGACAATCCGATGAGGCATCGCAAAACGTAAATTAGAGCGGGATGATAATGACGGGTAAAGCGCCGGTCGCAGGAGCGCGGCGCGGCGCAATCCTTTAGCGTTCCGGTTGACAATCAGACGATATTTATCGGAGGGTATGAGTCATGAACAGGCGTTTTTTTCTCAGGTCCAGTATAGCTCTGGGAGCCGTCGCGGCTCTTTCCAGAGTGCCTTTTAAAACGGCGGCGGCCTTCGCAGAGTCACACGCGAGTGGGCAAACCGATGCCGCTTTGCCCTTTCAGAAAATCATCAAAACCGACGCGGAGTGGAAACGTCTGCTCACGCCTGAGCAGTATTACATT
>DASYML010000076.1:0-14837 GCA_036009045.1 Pyrinomonadaceae bacterium | reverse complement strand
ATCCCCGAGCGCCCATCCAGAAGCCCTCTCCAGAGCTCTTCAGTCGTCGCGCCGAGCGCAGAGAGAGCGCCCATCCCTGTAATTACGACGCGTCGGGCAGCGTTCATCGCCCGACCTCCATCAAGACCTTCACGGCGTCAACTCCGTCGGAGTGTTCCAGTGGCACGTCATACGAGAGCCGCCCGCCTGCGTGCTCTACGATTGCCGAGAGGAGGCTGCACAGCCCTGCTGACGCGTGCGGCATGCACGCGTCCGTGTGCGGCCTTCGCTCGCGCTCGATGGCGACGAGCCGCACCAACTGGCCGCGCAGGGAGTATGGCCTTGGAGATGCAGAGAATAGTAAGGCGACGCCGATGCCTGTTGCCCAATCTTCAGCGCAGTCCTGATCGCCAGCCATGAGCAGTGCCTCTGTCTCCTGACCTGTCGCGAGTCTCTCCTGAATCGCTTCAAGCCCGGCCCAAGCCTGCCCTGCCGCTCCGCCAAGTCCGAGGCAACAGGCATGATTGCCTTGACTGATGGCGAAGGCAGACATCGCCAGATTATCAACCGCATGAAGCGTCTGGGTCGGATTCATACGCGTGTCGCCCAGATCGCCATGAGCCATGCCTGAGGTCACGACCTGCCCCCACCGGTACAGGTCAGCCGAGCCGGGCTGGCATGGCGCGAGCGAGACGACCGCCAGCGCCGATGGATCGAACGCTGAGTTGATAACTTCCCCGGCAGCGGCCAGCGCAAGCTGCACGGGCAGGTTGTAACGTCGCACCTGTCGCCACATCTCCGGCGATGCCTGTCGGATGGCGGCCAGATCGTTTTTCGACGCAGATGCCACGAGATACGTCACGCCATCTCTCCTCCCCATGCCACGACAAAACAGGGATGTCTCAACAGCGAGAAGGAGACCGTCGAGCCGAGGGCTGAGACTCTGACACCATCGGCGCTCAGCGCGAGCGTCAAAGCGGTGTCAAGAAGCGCTGCCACACCCAGACGCCGCAGTTTGAGAAAGCATTCGAGCGCTGTCCATCCAGCGACCACATCCATCTTCACGCCGCGCACGGCCAGGCGCGAAAAGATGCGCTGCAATCTGGCTTCATGTTGTTGCAGGCAGATATCAACTGCGACGCGCATAACGGCTCCATCCGCAATTGCCACCGCAAAATAATCGCCGTCATGCGAAAGCGAGACAGCACAATCTGCCTTGCCTTCGAGGCGCGGCGCGCCATCCTCCTCAGTTAGGAGACTTAAGCCTGTGGCCGCCTCGCCGAACCTTGAAATCAGCGCGCGGCGCATGGCTAATCGTCCACGTATCCATTCGTTGCGGCGACGCCCCGCCAAACCCAGCGCCGTAACTTGCGCTCGCTCTGCTTCGGACAACAACTCTTCGCGCGCGGCGAGGGCGGGAAGAGCATGTATGCTGAGGTATACGGGGGCCATCACTTAATTCTTTCCGAAGTAGACCGTGTGGATGCCGCGTTTGACTTTCGACCAGTAATAGAGGTTGGTCGCTAAGTTAATCCACATATTGAGAGGCTGGCGGCGCAGGATGATACGCTTGAAGATGGATTGCAATGAGTAGAACTGGTTGACGGCGCTCCACCAACCATCATGCAGTTGAGTTGGGGTGAGATGCTCCGGCTCGTAGACGACATACGGCTCGCGCAGGTGAGAGAGTTTCTGATCGAATACCTTCCCGGAACGCCATATCTTATCGCCCGTGGGCGATCCCGGATAGGGCGTCAGGATGAAAAATTGAGTGACGGGCACTTTAAGTTTTTCCAGGTACTCGACCGTTTGTTTGAAAGTATCCGCGTCATCATCAGGCAAGCCGAAGATAATCAGCGCATGCGGACTGATACCCGCATCCATGATACGCCGTAAACTCTCCGCGTATTTATCAACGGCGTGAAAAGTTTTATTGACCTCTTCGAGATTCTTCGCAGAAAATGTTTCGACGCCGAGCGCCATCAGCACGCAACCGGACTCGCGCGCCTTCTTCAGCAGGGCGGGATGACGGGCCACGTTGATAGTCGTCTGCGTTCCCCAACGGATAGGAGCACCGTGAAGTGCCGTGAAGAGTCTGTCAGAGTATTTGACATCCTCGCAGAGATTGTCATCGCAGAAGTTGATGTTTCGGCTTCCCGTTGCCTCCACGTCGCGCACGATCTGTTCCACGGGGCGCTTCCGATAGATGCCCTGATGAACGGCTGCGATTGAGCAGTATTGGCAGGTGAATGGACAGCCGCGTGTAGCCTGCACGGGATAGACTACGACGCGATCTTTCTTGAGGAGGTCATAGCGCGGCACAGGCAGGTCGCTGATATCGGGCGGCTTTGCGGGCCTGTAGCGTGGCTTGAGTTGTCCGCGCTCAATATCGTTCAGGATTTGCGGCCAGACTTCGTCGCCCTCGCCGACGACGATAGCATCGAATAATCCTTCCACCCGGTCGGGCAGCATCCATGGGAGGTAGCCGCCGAGGATGGTCTTCTTGCCGCGAGCGCGAAACTCGCGCGAGATATCCACGCAACGATCAAACTGCATGATCTGTCCAGAGATTGCCACCACATCAGCGTCGCTCTCAAAGTCAATGTCCTCGATGTACTCTTCGACGAGCCGCACCTCATGCTTGTCGGGTGTCAGCGCCGCCAAAAGCGGTGGGCCAAGATGTGGCAGGTAAGCACCCAGACGGTCGTACAAACGCTTGGCTTGAACCAGGGTGCCATCGTCGCGGTAATGCGCCGGATGCACGATCTCTATTTTCATGATGTGAAACTCTATGGTGATAAGAGAGTGAGCGCGCGCTGCACGAATCAAGGGCCAGAGTGCTCCGGCAGGCGAGCCTTCAAAGAAGAGGCATCACGCTTCCTGCGTCCTTCCTGTTGGTCTTCGATCATGCGAGCGAGCTTACGAAGGCTCGCCCCGCCGTCGCACGCGCGAGCCATCTGCTCGCGCGTGACGACGATGCCGAAACGGTCTTCTACCGCCACCACCACTCCGAGCAAGATCACTGACGAGAAGGGAATGACGTTGTCCAATAATTCATCTTCGTGACAGTGAGTGACGGGCGCAGCCAGCGCCGGGTCGGGTGCGGCTTTAACTATCAGTTCGCGCAGTTCGTTAATGGTCTCAGATGTCTTTATGGTCTCCTCCCGCCCGTAATCTGGACAAGTTGTGGCCCATCGCTCCTGACCGGCATAGGCGAGACGGGTTCGGCGTCAGGAAAGAACCGCTCGTCCTTGTGACGGTATAGATTATTATAAGAGCATCCGGGCATCAGCCTGCCGTCAGGCATAAGGTAATGCGTGCAGCATTTCTTGAGGCGCGCAACGTCCAGGTCCCAGGGGTCCATGAAATTATGAATGAAGATGGCTTTGCTGCGAGCCTCCGTGCGCCGCTCGATGTCTGCGGCAGAGAGCGGGTTTCTAGAGTTGAAGGTATCTTTCAAGAAACCTTTGAGCGAAGCAAGAATGACCTCCGAGTCTTCACCCACTTTCGTCGCCGACCAGAGATTAGTGATTGAATCGAGAATCATCCGCTCCAGTTGGTCATCCGAGCGAATGATGGCGCGATTGGACATCGCGTCCAGATACTGCCGGACGTTAACAAACTCCGGGAGCGGCACATACTTCCCGTCATTCATGCGGAACAGGTAAGTCGCCGTATAACAACTCGGATGCGAGCAGGGCACCGGATGAAAATACTCACGCTTGAACCATCCCGTCTGTTCTTCGATTAGCTGGTGCACTTCGGGCATGGTGAGACGGTGTCCGGCGGGGCTGCCGTGGTAGCGGTCGCCGCCCTCGCCCGTGTGCGCCATCGGCTGGATGACGATGCTCGACACTTGTTCTAGTTCAAGGCCCAACTCGATGAGCGCGCCGAGTTCATCACTGTTGTCTCCTTTCGAGACCGTCGGGACCAGCACCGTCGGGATGTCCAGTTCCTTAATGACCTCAAGGCATCGCATCTTCATCTCAATCAACTCGACGCCGCGCGTCTTTGGGTAAACGCCCGCGCGCAGCGTGTCGAACTGTAGCGAGGCATACATGCCACCGGCTTTGAAGCGCTCGGCAAATTCTCGATTGTTGGCAAGGCGACGACCGTGCGTCGAGATGAGCAGGCGTTTGATCTTGCCCTGGTGAGGCCCACGCAGCACATAGTCGCAGAACTCGAAAAAGAGCGGATGAAGGGTCGGCTCGCCGCCCGAAAGCAGCATGATGGGAAGTTCGCCTTCGGCGGCCACCAGAGAGTCCACGCCGCGCTTGAACTCCTCCATCGTCATCGAATAACGCTGCTGATTGCGCACGATGCAGACGGGACAGGTGAGATCGCAAACGTCATTGATCTCGAAGATCGGAGAGCAGGTGTGTTGGAGGTGGTCTTCGCACAGCCCGCAGTCCAGAGGGCAGCCGTGTTCGACCTTCGTCGAGAAATTGAGCGGCATCGTGCCGGGCTTCGTGTAAGAGAGCGATTTGACGTAATACTCTGCGTCGCTGGAAATCTCGACTTCAAAGAAACCGTGCTGCGGACATTTCTTCTGCATCCACACGCTGTCTTCGCGCAACACTATGTGCGCGTCAATGAGCTTCTTGCAGCGCGGGCAGATCGAGCGCGTGTAGGAGAAGAAGGCTGCGTCCCTGTCCTTTTTAACTGGAGGAGTTTCAAACAGCGAGTTGAGTGGTATCACGGCTGCTCTCCTTTATAAGAAACAGCTTCACGAGACAAGGCTAAGAAGCTGGTGAGAAAAGAGGTTGGAAGCGAGATTTGGGTAAGCTCCCAAAATTAAGCAAAAGCGACGATGTAACGCCCGAATTCTAATCCATTTTCGATAATAGTCAATGAAAAATCCGGCTCAGGCGAGAGTGCCGCCATCAAGAAAGAGAACTGAGCCGTTCATGTAGGTGTTGCGCCTTGAGCCGAGCCATGCCACAACCTCCCCGCACTCTGCGGGCTGACCGAAACGTGAGAGGGCACAGGCGTCCAAATAACGTCTCTGATGATGCTCGGGAATCGTAGAGCGTAGCCCGCCCTCGAAGATACCGGCAGCGATGGCGTTGATGAGCACACCGTACGGGCCGACTTCATGGGCCAAGCTACGCGTCAAGCCTTCGAGCGCGCCCTTGCTGGCCGCATAATGAACCGGCCCGGCAATAGAGCGCGAGCCTGTGATGGAACTGATATTGACGATACGTCCATACTTCTGGCGAATCATGCCGCGTACGGCGGCGCGGCACATGCGGAAAGCGGCGAACAGGTTAAGCTCCATTAAGTCGGCAAAATCATCATCGTCAAGGAGAATAAACGGCACCGCTTCACTGAACGCCGCGTTGTTAACCAGCGTGTCAACGACCCCCCATGCTTCTTCGACTGAGGCGACGACCCGCTGCGCCGCTCCATGCTCGCGCAAGTCAGCCTGAATCGTCAGGCACTCACCTCCGAAGTGACGCACGATGGCTTCTGTAGCTTCTGCGCCCGATCTATTACCATTCCAGGTAAAAGCTACCTTCGCTCCTTCACGAGCCGCGACCGCACAGATACCTTGACCCAGTCCACCTGAGCCGCCGGTCACGAGCACGCGCAATCCATCCATCAGCCGGACGCCTTGCGTTTCAGTCATTCCATTCGACTGCTCGATCATCTCCACCTCCGCGTAGATTTATCTGGCTCATAATGAGACCGGATTCTTTGCATGCTCCTATCATTTCCGATGTGTTTCCGTCCCCATCATCATTGCCGACTAGACACAAAGCCCCGCCCGTAAAGCCCCAGCAACGCGCGATCAACTGCGGCACGAAGCCGGGTGTCAACTCAAGCACGGCACTCGGTAGCAGCCTGCCTCCAATATTCGCGCGTTCGTCTGGAAGCAACGGCTCATCCATCCGTACGACGAGGATATCAGGAGGAACTTGAGGACGGTGGCGAACGGCTTCCGTGACGATCTGTCGCAGCGTCCGGTGCATCAAGACTCCATGCTCACACGACGGACGCCACCTTTTGGACTGACTAATGTGAGGCCCGGCAGGTGATCCCACACTAGCCGCCGCACATGCCCCGCTCATCGCCCGACAGGTCACAAGTACGTCACCTTCACGGGCCGAACCATTAAAGAGTTGCCTTCCATCAATAGCCGAGGGGACGGGCATTGAGAGTACCGGCAACGGCCCCCTAGTTTTCCACGCTAAGGCCGCCAAGGCAACTGAAAGCAGGCTCGAAGCCCCCAGGGTGTGCCCAAAATGGACCAGCGGTGTCGCCAGAGGAATAGTCTTGCTGACGGCGGCTCGGAGTGCCGATAACTCCAACTCGTCGCTTTGAAAGGGGCCTGTGCCTTGCCCTAAAATAAGTTTAAGCTTGTCAGGCCGTAGCTCTGACAATATTGTTGAGAGTCCGTCATACCCTGCAAGGTCGCTCGCCAGGGTGGGCCCATTCAGACAGGGCGCTCCTTCCGCATCTTGAGTGCGAACAAGATGAAGAGCGACGGCTGCTTCACCTGGAATAAAACCGCTGCTGGTGTCTTGCCATGGCGTCGGCGTGTCACTAAGCACACGTAAGACTTCGAAATTATCATGGCTCGCTGGCGAGAGAATATCCACGGCCAGAACGAGCATGTCATCCGAATAGCCCGCGAGCAAAAGTGCTTTGGCTATATAGAGGGCTTGTAGACCTGAATTGCACGAGGCGCTAAATACGGGCCAGCTTTCCTTTGCCCATGTTGTGCCTTTGAGAAGCGTCTCCGAGTCGAAGGCATGACGCCACATCTCAGGATCAACCCTGGCGGCTGTCCCGTTGCATGACGCCACCAGTAGCGGCGTTCCTTGAGATGGTGTATTGCTGCTGAGGCATTCTTTAAGAGCTTGCTCAGCCAGGGCTAACCAGCGGCCTCTTCCATCGAGTAATGACTCAATCCCAACAGCCTGGTATGAACTTTGACACGTAGTCCATTTGTCGGCGAGCCAGGGTAACTTCGTGGGTGAGCGTAGCACCGCTCCGTCTACAATATCGGAGGCACTACCTTGCGCTGTGGCTAACCCGATGGAGGCGATTGCAATATTCATACAAAGAGACAGACTCATATTGGGAAGCTTAATGCTTATCAAGAGCTTTTTCAGTTAAGACCAAAAACGATAGTCACCACAAACTCCAATCAAATTCCTGAACGGCTTAACGGCTCAAGTCTTCTTTGAATGTAACTTATCTTGGGAACAACTTAATTGTTCGCAAACACCAGATTGGAGTCAGAATAACTCGAATTTGACGGTCAGGTATTTCTTGGGGTTTTGGCGGAAGTCGTAGATGAGTTTGACGCCTTCGGAGGAGAGTTGGTTGACGTTGGAGTAGAGTTGTTCGTCGGTGAGGAGTTTGCCGACGGTGCCTTCGCCGCGTTGGGCGGTGGCGACGACGTTATCTATGCGTTCGGCGGTGGTGTTGAAGCGGGCGATGGCGGTGCGGGCGTCGTTGTAGATGGCTTCGTCGGTGAGGAGTTTGCCGACGGTGCCGCGTCCCTGTTCGACGTTGGCAACAATGTTGTCTATGCGGTCTACGGAGCGGTTGAGACGGTCTACGCTCTGGTTGACTTTGTTGTAGAGATCGTCGTTGGTGAGGAATTTTCCAGCCGTGCCGCGACCGGCGCGGAGGTCAGCCGCGATGCTGTTCAGTTGCGCCGAGATGCCACGGACGTTTTCGTAGACTTCGGGGTCGCTGATGAATCTTCCGGCGGTGCCGCGACCGGATTGTATCTCGCGGATAATTTCGTTGGTGTCGCGAACAGCCGAGTTCAAGTTGTTGTAGAGGGCTTCGTCGTTGAAGAGGAGACCGGCTGTGCCGCGTCCCTGGTTGACCTTGGTGATGAGTTCGTTGGCCTGGTCGGAGATTTTGCCGAGGCGCTGGACGAGGTCGTTGCCGGAGGTGGCGAGATCGTTAAAGCTGCTGCCGGAGGTCGAGTCCAGTTGTTGATTCTCCTTGACGGGTTGACCGGAGGCTGTGCCGGGCGTGATGTTGATCTGCATCTCGTTGCCGAGCAGTCCGGGCGAGGCCATGAGGGCTTTTGAATCTGTGCGGATGCGTTCGTTGGCGTCGAGGCCGTCAATCTTGTTGTCTACGGAAAATCGAACCTCGACGCGCGGGGCGTTGGGAACGCTTGAGGGCTGCAATAAATTTATTTTGTCCACCTTGCCGACGCGAACGCCCGCGAGGCGCACTTCGGAGCCTTCGCGCAAGCCCGTCGCGTCTGTGAACTGCGCTCGCAGATGAAGCTTTTTGGCGAACGGGTTGATGTCGCCCGAAGCGTTCAAGATGAGAAAGATGAGCACGGCGATGGAGACGAGGACGAGCAGTCCGACGCGCAGTTCGCTGAAGCCGATGGTCTTTTTTGCTGGAGGCATGTGTTTGGAAGGCAAAAGTAAAAAGGTCAAAGGCAAAAGTGCGGCGGAAGCCGATTTCAAATAGAAGCCGCAGTTCTCACTTTTGCCTTTTTACTTTGACCTTGTTCCTTTCTTAATGTCCGCGTAGGAACTTGTGTATGTAAGGGTCTTCGGATTTGCGCAAAGTTTCGTCCGTGCCGCTGAAGATGACGCGGCCCTCGCGCATCATCAGACACCTGGTGTTAATCAGGCAGAGACGTTCGCCTTCCTTCTCAAAGACGACTTCGCCCGCGTCGTTGACCACTGCATACTCCGAGCATAAGTAATCGAGGTTGTTCATCTCGTGTGTCACAAAGATGGAAGAGACATCTTCCAGGTCGCGCAGTTTCATCGCCAATTCGCAGATAGTGCGAGCGGTCGGCGGGTCCAGCCCTGCCGTCGGTTCGTCGAACATGACGATTTTGGGATCGCCGACCAGTGCGCGCGCGATGCCGACCCTGCGCCGCATGCCGCCGGACAATTCAATCGGCATCTTGTCAATCGCATCTTCAAGGTTGACGAAGCGAAGCATACGTCTCACTTCGGGTTCCACCTCTTCTTCGGGCACGCCCTGCTCGTGAAGTTTAAAAGCGACGTTGTCGTAGACGGAGAGGGAATCGAAGAGCGCGCCTTCCTGAAAAATCATGCCGATTTTTTTGCGGACGCGCATCATCTGTTCTTCCGTATAGTTGGTGATGTCTTCGCCGTCAACCAGGACCTGTCCGCTGTCAGGCTTGAGCAGACCGAGGACCAGCTTGATGGTCGTGGACTTACCGCAGCCGGAGCCGCCAAGGATGATTTTGGTCTCACCCTTCAGGACTTTGAAACTCAGCCCGTCCAGAACTGTGCGGTCATCGAAGGCCAGATGCACGTCACGAAATTCTATCGCGGGAATCGCGCGGTCCTGGTCATCAACTTCCTGAAATGTGGACTCTGCGGCGTTGTCACTCACACGATTGTCTATCTCGTGCGGCGGGGTCGCAGGCGGCGGTATTTCTATGTCTGTCGAAGCCATAAAATTCTACTCGAAACTTTCAAGTCCCCGATGGCATCCCTAGAATATACTGGAGCGCCCGCGCAAGGAAGAAGTCCGCGACGATGACGACGATGGAAGCCGTCACCACCGACCTTGTCGTAGAGCGCCCGACTCCCACGGTCCCGCCTTCTGTGTTGAGTCCTTTATAACACGCAATCGTCCCGATAATCAGCGCGAAGACGATGGGCTTGATGACGCCTCCGATAATATCATCCGTCGTGATGCCGTCTCTCACCGAAGTGACATAGGTGCTCGTCGCCATGCCGTAGAGCGAAGAGGCGACGGCCCACCCGCCGACGATGCCTATGACATCCGCGAGGACGGTCAGAAGCGGCAGCGTGACGAGCAGGGCCAGGATGCGCGGCGTGACCAGTTTGCGCACGGGGTCCGTGCCGAGAGCGCGCATCGCGTCTATCTGCTGCGAGACGGACATGGAGCCTAACTCTGCGGAGATGGCGGAACCGACGCGGCCCGTGACCATCAACGCCGTCAGCACGGGGCCGAGTTCGCGGACCAGCGAAAGGGCCACGAGATAGCCCGTCTGATCCTGCGCTCCATAATATTTTAAGGTCGGAAGGGTTTGCAGGGTCAACACGCCGCCCGTGAAAAATCCCGTCAGAATAATGATCGTCAAAGAGCCGACGCCGATGGCGTCCATCTGTGCGATAGTTTCCGGTAGGTAGTGCGGGCGTCTGAAAAGACCGCGAGCGGCGCGTGCCGCCAGCAACGTCGTTTCCTGCAATTCGAGCACCGCGCGCGTGGCAAAGTTCATTCGAGAGTCAGGGCAAACAAGGGATGCGCCGCGAAAAAATGGGCGCGTCTCAAGTTTGCATTATGGCGTCAGCGTTATTAGAAACCTCTCAGGCTCCGGGCAGCATGTCTCTCACTCTCAAAATTCCTCCGCGCGATGAAAGGGAAAATCCCTTTGGGCCAACCTTGTCGGCGGACGCGCCGGAAGCGAGTGGGAGCGGCTTATGATGCTCAAAATATGGTTGATGCGTCAAGCCGGAAAATCATTCAATCATCACGCGCCATGCTCCAGCCAAGCAAAAGCCGGTCGCCCTCAAAGACGACCGGCCTTCAATTTGAGCGTGCTGGACCAATAAATTCAGAGACGTGGTCTTCTCGGAAAATCGCCCCGCCGCCTGCCGCCGCGTGGGCCAACATTCTGTTTCACGTTTCCATCGGCTGGTCCAATATTCTTGTCCCGCCCCGCAGGCTGGTTGACGGCATTGGGTCGCCGGTCGAGCGGAGCGCGCAAGGGTCTCTGCGCTCTGTTCGGATTCAGCATACGCCGCTCCTGCTGCCTGGCCCTCGCCCGCTCGCGTATCGTGCGCAGGGTCGTCAACTGCTCCGGCGTCAGGACGCGTCGAACGTCCAAATCCATGCGTGAGCGCAGGCGCACGGCCTCTGCCTGAGCCGTGGACAGTTCGCGCGAGCGTTCTTCTATCAATGTTTCGTTCGCGCTGTCGGAATAGATGGCTTCTTCAAGCGCGCGTTGTGCTTCGCGCACGCGTTGATTGACGAGGCGGCGCTCCTCCTTCGTCTGTTCTCTGATCCGGGCGATTTTCCCGACCTGTTCGGGCGTCAGCTTGAGTTGGTCCGCCAGGGTGGCATTCTGTTCGGACGCCGCTTGCTGCTCTCCTTCGCCCTGCGCGTTGTCGTTGCCGGTCTGCGCGCGCGCCTGCGCGGGTGCAAAGAGGAACAGCAGCGTTGTGAGTAAGAGCGCCACCATCAAGCCCCCTATGTTCCTATCAAAAACTTTTTTCATCATCCATCAACCTTTGAAATTATTCGCCTCAAGCCAGGGGAGACATTAATATTCGAGCGACGTTAATATTCGTTGCAGCCTCAAATTCAAAATCATCCCCGCCCGAAATTTAATTCGAGTCACTATCCAGCAGGTCTGAGAGACGCGGCAATTTTTCCTCGTCCTTCGTCTCCTGCGGCAAGAGCACTTCTGCCAACTGCTGGCGATCTCGGGTCGAGATACGATTGGAGCCGCGCCGCACGGTCGAAGCGTTTGCCAGAACGGGCGAGGGAACCGTCGCGTTCTTTCGCGCGGTCTGGCGTGTTGAGCTATTGGTTGACGAAGGCGATGCTATCGCCACGTCTGTGTGATGCGATTTCTGGACCAGCCGCTCCTGCTTTCCGGCGTCGCTCTCCTGCTTCACGCGAGCGAGCATCTCATCCACCTGCTGCTTCGTATAAACTTTATCCGAACTCTTTTCCGCCTCCGAAGGTTTTGCCACGGCCAAAGCTGTGCGCGGCTCTGCGCGTTCAAAGAAATGCGTGAAGGCGATGACCGCGAGGGCGCAGAAGGCGAGGCCCGCGAAGGCCGTCGCGGCGCGCATCCAGCCGGGCGAGAGCGTGAAGAATTCACGTATCGCGGCGAGCGCGTTGCGTTGCCGCGTGGGCCTCTCTTTGCTTTGCCGTGCGAGCGCATCTGTGGACGCATCGAAGGTCGTCGCGAGGCTGGCTTCGCTGGCGTGAGATGTGAAGATGCTGCCGAGGGCGCTGGTGCGCCAGTCGCCGATTGATTCGCGCACGATGCCAAACTCTTCTAACTCCGCCCGGCAGGAAAGGCAGCCGCGCATGTGCTGCTCGAAATCCTGCGCCTGCGCGGCGCTCGCCTCTTGATAAAGATAAGAGACAAGCTCTTCCGCACGAGCACACGCCTGTGTGCCGTTGGAGGCTTGGGAAATCTGTGGCTCTTGATTCATCTTCTGGTTCATCTCAGGCGACCTCTGACGCCATATTCTTCAAGCGCATCTGGAGTTGCTTGAGCGCTGTGTAGAGACGGCTCTTGACCGTGCTGAGCGGCAGTTCGAGCGCCAACGCAATCTCCTGGAACGTCAGTTCCTCAAACTCTTTCATGACGATGACCTGTCGCAACTCCGGCGGCAGGGCATTGACGGCGCGGCGCACGGCCTCTGTTCTCTGGCGGCTCTCGGCGGCGCGTGCGGGCGATGCGTGCGCGGGCGTAAAGAATGAAGCGCCGTCAGCTTCGCCTTCATCATCGAGCGCGGTCTCGCCGCGCACTTTCGCGCGCCGCTGGCGCGTGATGCACTGGTTGACGGCGATGCGATGCAGCCAGGAAGAGACCCTGGCCTCGCCGCGAAAGCCGCGCAAGTTACGAAAGGCCGCGAGGAAGGTCTCCTGCGTCGCATCACGCGCGTCCTCTTCGCGTCCGAGCATCCCGAACGAGAGCGCGAAGATACGTCGCTCCCAGCGCCGCACGATCTCGCCGAAAGCCTCCGCATCGCCCGCCTGCGCTCTTGCTACGATTTGCTCGTCGCTGCTGGCCGCAGTTTCCATGCTCAAACCAGTGCCGCGCGTCTTCAAAAAAGCCAGACCCGCTTTCCGAAGTCAACCTCACCAGCGCCTCTTCAAATGCTTCCGGCGCGCTCATTCATTTAGACGCCACACACCCCGCCAAGGTCTGTTAAATTATCGCACAAATGAATTAAGACCAAGATGTAGTAGCTAGGAGAGGTCAGTCCCGCCTGCTTCAGCTGGGCGGGTCGTGGCTGAGATAGGAACCCGCCCAGCTGAAGCAGGCGGGACTGACTTGAGTCGCCCTCAACTGCAAACTGCTATAATCGATCAACTAAGTTTCTCCAAATATATCAACAGTTAAACATGGCTAAAACTTTAATTGACAGGGCCAGAGGCGGCTAGTACTATAAAACAGTGCGTGGTCGTCCAGACCCGCTCACTTGGACTCTTCCTTTGGCCCGCCTTCGGCATGAATAGTTTTCACGGATAAAAATTCCGATTTTGCGCTCTCAACTTTTGCTCTCTCAAACTTTAAAACATTCCTGACCCTTATGCTGGAACGCTTCGGGCGCGTGC
Source organism: Pyrinomonadaceae bacterium (assembly GCA_036009045.1). GTDB lineage: Bacteria > Acidobacteriota > Blastocatellia > Pyrinomonadales > Pyrinomonadaceae > DASYML01. Next base: position 1,559 of record DASYML010000076.1, on the reverse strand, counting down.
GCCTGCTCTACATAGTGCTCTCGGTCTTGCTGCTGGTCGGACTCTTCCCGCTCGGCCTGGCGGGCGCGCTGCTCTCCTCGCGCAGCGCGACTGAGTTGCGTTCTGTCGAGGGACGCTATCAGGCGCAACTGGTGCAGGACAAGGCGCGGCAGATAGAGCTTTACGGGCAGCGTTACAGGGACGTGGTGACGGGGCTGGCGCGTGCCTTTGAACTGGCGGGAGGCGTCCTCGCGCTCGACCAGAATGGGTCGGATGCGCGTTTGCAAAAGACTTTGCAAGACGACCCGAATCTCATCGCGCTCGCCATCTGGCCCGTGCGCGGAGACATGCACAGGGCTTTTCAATCGGATGTCATCAAGCGCGAAGAAGTTGACGAGCGCGTGGGTTACGTGCTCGCGCGGATGAACGGGCGCGGGCCTGTGGTCAGCCGCCCGCAGATTATACGCTCCGGTCAGGAGATGGGCCTCACCATCGCCGCGCCCGTGATGGGCGGCGAGGGCGGCACGGAAGTCGTCGCGGCGGTCGTCGCCATAGTCTCTTTCCGGGAAGTCTTCCGCGCGGTCCAACAGCCTACCTCTCAGAGCGAGCGAGAGTTGCTGGACGCGGGCCTGCCCGTCGTCTTTGTCGTGGACGGGGACGGGCGCGCGGTGGCTCACCCGGACGAACGCATAGCCTATTCCGAACGTCCCATGACGGACCTCAAGGTGGTCCAGGAATGGCAGGAGACGGGCGCGCAGGTCCAGTCCGCGTTAGCTCCCTTCGCGGTCGAGCGCGACGGCAGAAGGATTAACATGCTCGGCTCTTATGCGACCGCAGCGCTTGGCAGCAATGCACGTCTCGGCGTCATCGCCATCCAGGACGAGGGGGCCGCGCTCGCCTCCGTCGCGGACATGCGACGACAGACTCTCTACATCAGTCTCTTCGCCGCGACCTTCGCGCTCCTGATTGGTTTCTTCTTCGCCAAAAAACTGACGCAGCCCGTGCGCGAACTGGCGGCTGGCGCGCACCGCATCGCGAGCGGAGACTTCTCTCAGCGCATAGACATACGCAGTCACACGGAACTTGGCGAACTGGGCCAATCCTTCAACCTCATGACGGACCAGCTTGAACATTACATAGAAGACCTGCAAGGCTCTGTGCGCGAGAACCGCGAACTCTTCATCGGGACCGTCAAAGCCCTCGCCGCCGCCATTGACGGCAAGGACCCTTACACGCGCGGCCATTCGGAGCGCGTCGCGCGCTTTTCCGTGGCGATTGCGATGGGCCTGGATTTGTCCGACGAGGAGATAGAAAAGATTCGCATCAGCGCGCTCCTTCACGACGTGGGCAAGATAGGGATTGACGATAATATTCTGAAGAAGCCAGCCGCACTGACCGACGAAGAGTTTGAGATTATGAAGGGCCACCCGCAAAAAGGGTTTAAGATTATGTCGCAGATTCCGGCGATGAAGGAATTTCTGCCGGGCATGTACATGCATCATGAGATGGTCAACGGGCAGGGCTACCCGCAGGGTCTCAAGGGTGATGAGATTCCCATGATGGCGCGCATCGTCTCCGTC
>DASYML010000075.1:0-8819 GCA_036009045.1 Pyrinomonadaceae bacterium | reverse complement strand
CCACTCGAAGGGACGTACCACTCTGTTTTTATCGCGCTGCGAAAGATGTCGCTCACGCGCGTGAATCATGCGTTTAAACAAATCCCCTGGTCGCCTCTCAACATATGATGGAATCCGTGCGCCCCACATGGCGAAACATCAATCCTAAATAAATCGGCGGCAAAAGTAAAAAGAGCCTAGGGGCTGGAGACTGTCGGCTGGTGAAAAACATATGTTCTAAACAGCCTCTATAGTCGTTTGCGATTGGATGAGACCATGAGCGTGACGAGTCTGGTGTTACTTTGCGTCTTTGCGCCTTGGCGTGAGACTGTTTCGCGCTGGTGGCGCCAAGGCGCAAAGGTCACACGCAATTGCCAGCCGCTATAATCATTTAAGAGTGGCGCGGAAAGGGTTTTTATGACAGGCCCAACGCTCGCGGATGAGCATGAGAGGCTCGCTGAAAAAAAGACCACCGGCAAGCGTTGATGCTCGCCGGTGGTCCAAATTTCTTCAAACGCCTGAGAGCGCCTGAAGCTCCCACGATTTCTCACAGCCTAAAGCCTTAGTTGTGGGTCGCATCCATCATGCAGAATTGTCCGTTCGAGTTGAAACGCACGTTTCTCTGGATGAGATAGTCGCGGCTGCCCATGTGGACGTTAGCCCATGAGCCGTTGCCGACCTGATACTGGAAGTGGCCGAAGGTCCACGCGCACTTGTCGCCGTTCTCAGCGCCGCTGGAGTCATACCAGGCGTTGAGGTCTGGGTCGGTCGTGGCTTCTTCCAACTCGTGCGCCATGACGGAAATCAATCCGTCAACGCCCGGATTGCCGTTCGGGCTGGTGGATTGCGCGGCGCAGGAAGTGATGCAGCGCGCGGCGTTGCCGACGAAAGAGTAACGGATGTGTCCGGCGCTGGGGGTGGCAGCAGTGTGCCAGCCGCAATACTGCGAGCAGAAGCCCGAAGTCTCGCTCACATCGGATGACGTAATCACGAAATAAACGCCACTGGCGTTATACGGCAGACGACCCGAAGTGATGGCGCTGTTCGCCACGGTCTTGACCTCTGTATCGGTCAAGCTGGTTCCCTGCGGGTAGCCGGTCGTGGTGGTCTCGCCGCCGAAGACGGCGTGGCCGCTGATGCCGCCACCGTAGGTCGAGTTCATCAGGAAGTAGGCGGAGTTGCCGACGTTGTTGGAGAAGTCTCTGATAATCTGTTGCCCGGCTGGGGTGTCCGTGCCGTTGCCGCGATTCCAGTTGCCGTACCAGATGATGTAGATGGTCGGCGTCCCGATAACCGGACCACCATGATTCAAGAGGGGCGTAAGCGAACCCGTTCCGCCGGTGGTCAGGGAGAAACCCTTTGAACCGGGATTCAACTCGCCGCCGTTTTCATCTCTGGCTGCTCCCATGCTGAAGGGATTGAATTCCGGTGCAGTGGAGGGGATGCCTGTGGGGGCGCTCAAAGTATCAGCCCCGACCGTGTTAATGCCGTGCTTGATAATCGGCGCAGGGCCACCCTGTGAGGCTATTGCTCTATCTTGGGCCAACGCAGCGCTGAACAGACCACAGATGGCGAGAATGGTGAGTGCTAAGGATAGGCTGAAAAATCTCTTCATTGATGCTCCTTCAAAGGTAGTTGGGTCACGAGTGAGATTGACGAAGGAAACGCCAGCAAGGGCAACCTTCTTGCATGCGAATGATGCCGTATTTAAAAGATAATCACTGCCGCCGGACTGCTACTCGACCTGGAACAGAAAAATTGCCCGCAGCGTGTGACGAAAAATCACACGACTGTATTTATCTAGAAACCGATGAAGCCTATTCAATTTTGTTTTTGTAGCCTCACGTATCGGTGTGAAGCCTTGCCCCGGTCAAGAGGAGGAAGGCAGTATAGCCGCATTATTGGTCCAGCGCAAGCGGGTTAGCAAGATTTCCAGCATGACAGCCAAAACGGCTATCTGCCAACAAGTTGCGCCTTGATAATTGGACCAGCGAGGCCCGCGAAGGCTCTCAAATACTCGCCCTGGCAGGCGAGCCGTCTGCCTTTTGGAATTCGTCTCGCGCCTTCGTGTTTCCGCGATGCGTAGTCTCTCGGTTACAATAAAGCTTCGCCACATGTCCGCATACATTCATCTGTCCAGGAGAAGCATCAATGCTGCGACCACACCTCTCTGAATTCATCAAACGCATGGGCCAGGATGCCGTCGCCATCATTCCCGGTTCGCGCGAAGCCACACGCTCAAACGATACGCAGTATCGCCACCGGCAGGACTCAGACTTTTACTACCTGACCGGATTCGATGAGCCTGAAGCCATCGCCGTCATCGCTCCCGCGCAGGCGGAGCAGAAGTACACTTTGTTCGTCAGGCCGCGTGATCCCGAAAAAGAAATCTGGGACGGCAGACGCGCGGGAGTCGAAGGCGCGGTCACAGAGTACGGCGCGGACGCGGCCTTTCCCATCGCGGAGTTTACGGAAAAAATTGGTGACTTAATCAACGGCGCGAATAATCTCTACTACCGCATCGGCAACGGCAACGCGGACCTGGACGGGACCATCGTCAAACAGATAGGGCGTATGCGCGCGATGGGACGCAAGGGCATCAACGCGCCGCAGGCGATTATAGATACGGGCGCGATTCTTCACGAGATGCGTCTCTTCAAAACAGAGCAGGAGATAGCCATCATGCAGCGCGCCGCCGACATCTCCTCCGAAGCGCACGCAGAGGCCATGAAGGCCGCGCGCCCCGGCGTCAAAGAATACGAGATCGAAGCCCTCATCGAATACATCTTCCGCAAACAGGGAGGGAGCGCCCCCGCTTACACTTCCATCGTCGGCAGCGGCGCAAACGCGACCGTGCTTCATTACATCAATAACGACGCGACGCTCCGGGACGGCGAACTGCTCTTGATTGATGCGGGCTGCGAATACAAGGGTTATGCCTCCGACATCACGCGTACCTTTCCCATCAACGGGCGCTTCACAGACGCGCAGCGAGACATTTACAGTCTGGTATTAGAGGCCCAGGAATCCTGCATAGAGATGACCGTGCCCGGCGTGCGGATAGACGAACTGCATCAACGCTCCGTGGAAATTTTGACTGATGGGATGGTCCGGCTCGGTCTCTTGCGGGGCGAGACGCAGAAACTTATAGAAGAAGAGAAGTACAAACAGTTCTACATGCACCGTCTCGGCCACTATCTCGGCATAGACGTACACGATGTGGGCCGCTATCACCTCGACGGCGAATCGCGCCGCCTCGAACCCGGCATGGTGACGACCGTCGAACCCGGCCTCTACATCTCGCCGCAGACCGCAGACATCCCCGAAAAATATCTCGGCATCGGCGTCCGCATCGAAGACGATGTGCTGGTCACAGAGAATGGCCCACGCATTCTCTCAAGCAAAGCGCCGAAGCAGGTCGCAGAGATTGAAGAATTAATGGCCCACTGAAAAGCAGGCAGATGATAAGAGAAGGCAAAGGCCGCGAGCGTCTGATAGATGCTCGCGGCCTTTGCTTTTTATCTAATCTTTAACGCGAGTTCGACGTCAGAGGCTGACTGACAATCCGTCTGTGCCCTGTAAGGGCTAAATATGAGAGCCGTGGGCAGCGCCCACGGTCCTCTCAACACCACACATACCGACCCTGAAGGGGTCGCACCTCAACCTTGCATGTGCGACCCTTTCAGGGTCGGTTTTTATCTTGGACCAGGAACCGTGGGCGGTGCCCCGGCTCTCACATGTATCCACTGACGCGGATAAGCTTGAAGGGTGTGCTCTGCCTAACGTCGAACTCACGTTAATCTTTAAAGTTGCTTGATAGCTCGTCCACTATCTCGCGCATCGCCGCTCGTCCTCTTTCAACTTCATCGGGTGCGAATGAGACTGCGCCGACGACGGCGTGGCCTCCGCCGCCGTAGCGTTCGCAGATGGAGGCGATGTTGTGTGTGCGCGGGCGAGGGGCCCAGGGGTTCGAGCCGACGGAGATTTTCGTGCGTTGCGTCCCGCGCGTGAGGGCAACGGAATAGGTCGTTTGTGGATAAAGATAGTAGGGGATGAACTTGTTAAAGCCGTCCATGCCTTCTTCGACCAGATCGAATTGCACGACGCCGTCGGCATAGGAAGCCTTGCGGCGGATAATTTCGAGCGTCTTGCGGTGCTGCGCGAGAATCGGTTCAAAGCGGCGCTGCACTTCATCGCTCAAGGCCACTTCGTCAAGCTCTCGCTGGGTCAATTGGCGGATAATCCATTCAATGAAGTTGTCGTCCGGGTCGCTCTCTATGACCTGCATCAACTGAAGGGCGGGCGCGGCCAGTTCGACGCACTGCGCGGGCGATTCGTAGAGCGCGCCGTCAATGATGTGTGCCCATTGGACCAGCGGAGCGAGGCCCGCGTCCTCAAAGCCGAAGCGAGTCTGCGCCACGTCCGCGATAAATTCGGTGCAGGATTTCCGCGTCGGGTCCAGGAATTTTTTGCCGGAATGGTCCTCTTTGAAATGGGCTTCATCTTCCGGCGTGAGAAAGGCGGACTGGTGATGATCGAACCACCAGGTCAGGCGCTCCGACCTGGAGTACTTGAAATCAACGATGGCGTTCTCATCGCCGTCGAACATCTCTTCATCAAAGAGCGCGCCCGGACGATGCAGCAGCCCTCTGTATGCAACCAGCGCGTCCCGGTTAATGCGCTCAAGATAGAAACGTGTGAAGACGGCAGCCGAGGCGACGCCGTCGAAGCAATGGCCGTGATAAAGTAAGCGAAGTTTCATTCTACAGTTCTTGTACTTTCCTTTTAAGCGTCTGTTCCAATCGTTGAGTCATCTTACTGCACACCCATTCAATCCTCATAAACAAAAAACACTCCGCACACATCGCGTCAGGTAGCATCCTTGCGGGCAATGATAAGTTTATAATCGCCTTCGTCGTGTTCATACTTCCTGATGACATCTTTGATGCGTCCAGTTTTTATATCCGAGTCCAGCTTTCCGCAACCATCCTCAATTTCCGTCGTGGATGCGAGCAGAGAAAACGTAGAGATACCGGCGCGCACGGCGGCATCCATGTACATCGCGGGACGATGTTTCCCGCTATAGAGAAATAAGTCCTGCAAGTCTTCCTGAACAGAATAATTCTCCGTTTGCATAGAGTGAAAGCCAGCCCCTGAAAGAGCATCATTGACGACCTCTAAAGAGGGCATTTGCTCCGCAGCTTGATGGAGGGCTTCTGGAAAATATTCTGCCAGCCAGTATCCGTTCATCTGTTCGGGAGTTGAGGTGAAGAGAACGAAATTCCCTGCGGCCATCACGCGATAGATTTCATTGAAAGCGGAAGATAGCGGGATGAAGTAATGGATGGCTAGCGTGCAGACGACGCCGGAAAACGCTCTCTCTCTGTATGGTAAGCGGGTCACGTCTGCTAGCTGCCAGAAGATAGCGTCACTCTTTTTTCGAGCAGCACCAATCATCCTCGGTGATTGGTCTATGCCGTGCCACGTTCCTCCAGATTGAGACAAAGCGAGCGTGTAGTTTCCCGTCCCACATGCCACATCCAGATAAGATAAATTCGCTCTGACTTTCAAATAGTGATTTAATCTGGAAACAATATACGGGTCAGCGCGGCGGGTCAGATCATAGCCTTTGCCGATTCGCTCATAAATCGCCATTTCGTTGCCTGGCCTTAAGAGTGCCCGATGAATTGGTCCAGATAGAGTCCGAGCCGACCGGGCGAAGTTTCTGGAGAGATAAACCCTATATAGTTGTCGGGTCTTAACAGCACATTAAAAGGTTCGTCCATGCCGAAGATTTCTGCGACGTGCGGGTAAAGAGGAATGACGTGATAATCAACGGGATGAGCGTGCTGGCTTTCGATGTCGTCGCGCACTTCCCGGTAATCGCTCTGCCCGTCCGAGAAAGTGAGCAGGTGGAATTTCGGCTCCTGCAATTTGTTGTAAATGCTTTTGCCGTCAAACAGGAAATAAGGCATGCGATCTCCCGCTTGGACTTCAAAATCATGGTCGCCGTCGTGCGCGCTTAAAGAGCCATCGCGGTAAGTAATCCCGATTTGCGAAATCAAAGGGAAGAACCTCTTTTTGACCGCATCAATGCTGAGAATGTATTTCGCCATCGGCGGTAAGATGGTCGTCCGAATCAAACCAAACAACCAGTCCGTCCCGGCGGCCAGATTAAACATCCTGTCGGTCGTTCCGAGAAGCCTTTTGGCGTTTGGAAGACGCTCTTCATTGTAACTATCCAGAACCCTTTCGTGAGCAGCGCCCTGGAGCACGAGCGCCAGTTTCCAGGCCAGATTGTAAGCGTCCTGGATGCCCGTATTCATGCCCTGTCCACCGGCGGGCGTGTGTATGTGCGCCGCGTCTCCGGCGAGAAAACAACGACCGACGGAAAATTTCTCGACGTGGCGCGTGTGAACTTTATAGACCGAGAACCAGTTGACGTGCGAGATGTCGAGCGCGAGTTCGGCTTCCTCTTGGATGCGCGCTTCGATCTCTTCATAGAGTATTTCGCCTTCGTCCTTGTCGTGGCCTTCTGGAAATGCGCCGACGATGCGCCAGCGCTTTTCGCCACGCATAGGGAAGAAGGCGACGACCGAATTGCGCGCCAGACAAACATGCAAGGCGTCGTGGCTGTAGTCCCAATCAAGCTGGACATCCGCGACGTAGAAGAGACGTTCAAACGTGCTGCCCTCGAAGGAGAGTCCGAGCGCGTGCCTGACGGGACTCTTCGGCCCATCGCAGCCGACCAGATACTTGGCTTTGATGGTTTGAGACTCCCCGTCGCCCTTTTTAAACTGGGCCGTGACGCCGCCTTCGTCTTGCGAAAAGCTTAAGAGTTCGGTCTGCCAGTGAACATCCCTGTCATGGCTTTGCATGTACTCGTAGAGGAGTTGTTCGTTTCTGCTCTGCTCAAGCACGAGCATGAAAGGGTAGGCGCTCAAACCCTGCCCGACGTTCGACAGGTCAACTTCGCCGCGTATCTGGCCGCCTTCCAGCAGGCGTACTTTCCCTGCAATCGAGCCACGCTCTACGGCCTTCTGTGCCAGGCCCAGTTGCTCATAAATCTCAAGCGTGCGCGCGTGAACGCCGAGAGCTTTGGAGTAAGGCGTCACGCCCTGATTTTTCTCGACGATGATAAAATCAACTCCGTACCGGATGAACTGGCAGGCCAGCGAAAGACCCGTCGGACCGGCCCCGACGATGATGACATCCGTCTTGATTGTTGTTGTCGTCATGCGCTCCATCCTCACCATCCGCGCTCATCACGTACAACCAACCTCACCGCAACTAATTCATCACGTCCCTACTTGCACGGATGAAAGACCATCGCTTTACTGAAAACTCAAAACTGAAAACTGTCTACTTTGTCGCTTCGCCCGTCACGGTGAACTTTATATCGTCGGGACTTTGAGAGAGTTTGATGTCGTTGCCGTTGTAGGCTGCAACTGTGCAAGTGTATGAACCGGGCGCGAGGGGTTTATCCAGAACGTAAGACACGCCATCAACGCGCTTGTTGATGTAGTCATACTCCGTCTTCGCCCCCGATGAACTGTCGGCGTAGATGCTGAATTTGTAGTAGGCCGCGTCAGGGTAAGAATCCCACTTCACCTCTATGTTGTTTGCGCTGATTTTCGCGCCCGCTTTCGGATTCAAGAGCTTCAAATCCTGCTTGAAGAGATGCGTGTCGGGCGCGAAGAATGTCTGGCCCTCTTCAATCTTGTACTTGGCATTTTGGACTATGCCCGAAGTGGCGAAGACATAATAAGGCGTGTTGAAGACCTTCACGGTCAAGCTCTCGTAAATCCTCGGCGGCACATTCTTGATGAGATACTCGCCCGCGCTGTCCGTCTTGGTGGTGAATGTTTCGCCGCCGCATCCGCTCAGATACTGGCTGAATGTCTCGCACAGTTTCACGTCAACGCCTGCGGCTGGTTGTTCGTTATAAAAGACTTTGCCCTGCACGTTAGCCTTGCCTGCGGCGGGCTTTTCCTTTTCCACGCCCGTGCCCGAAGCAATGATGCCGTCCGCGTCAGGCTTGGCGGACGAGGCTGGCGTCTTCGCCGCGCCGGTATTTGTATTGACAGGTTGATTCGTCGAGTTGGAGTTTACTCCCCCGGAATATTTGCAGCCCAAAATGAAGACTGCTGAAAGCAATATTGCAGCAACGGCTTCTTTACCTTTAATTGACATTCGACTCGTTCTCCTTCTTCCGGTTCGATCTCTTCAAAGCTCTTATCATACGCATTACCTGCTCATCAAAAAAGGTCAAAGAACCATCCATACGCCGCGCGGCCACTGGCAGGCCATGCGCTGAAAACGATGAAGCCGACCAATGCGAGAGGCAGACTGACCAGTTTGTAGATGTGCCCCTGGTAGAACGCGGATACCGCAAAGTAAGTGATGAGACAAGAAATGACCCCGGCGAGGTATAAGACGACCACCATCCAGACGGGCGCGGCTGCGACGAAGCTGTGAACGGCGAGCGCGGCGAAAGCTGCCCAGCCCGCTTGCAAAAAGCAACTGACAACAAGATTCGAGACCACATAAGCGTCTGCGTGTGTGTAGATGTCTGCGCGGAAAAACCTTTGGATGCGATTGACCAACAGGGCGATCACACACACGACAATCCACAGGATGCCATAACCCTTCGCCAGACGGAACGCCAGCATCAGCCTGCCCAGAGGCCAGAGCAGCAGTGCGATGAGCGCCAGAAAAAGTATGTTCAAGATGCCTGCGACGAGCACTTCAAACAGGGTTTTCTGCTCCTCACGCATCAACCATTTGCTGATCTCTCCCACAAACATGAATTTGCATAACTGCGATTAAACGATTGATAG
>DASYML010000074.1:0-44537 GCA_036009045.1 Pyrinomonadaceae bacterium | reverse complement strand
GCCAACTTTATGCCAAGTAATGCAGGGCGCTTGAGGGGTAAAGAAAGCGCCAACCCCCTAAAGGGTTGAAGTTGAAAGAAATGTGGCGGAGAGGGTGGGATTTGAACCCACGGTGGAGTTACCCCCACTCCGGTTTTCGAGACCGGTGCACTAAGCCACTATGCGACCTCTCCACATAAGGTAAAAGTCAAAGGACGAAAGTGTGGACCACAGCTTTTATTTAAAACCGGCTTCAGCAGACCTTTTGCCTTTGACCTTTTTACTTTTGCCTTTCCGTCCGTCGTGCGCGAAAAAAATCTTGCATGAGGCTGCGGCATTCCGCTTCGAGCACGCCGTTGGTGACGGTTATCTGATGATTCAAAGAGCCTGCTTCACAGATACGAAACTGTGATTCGACAGCGCCCGCGCGCTCGTCTCGCGCGCCGTAGACGAGCCGCCTCACTCTCGCCTGGATGAGCGCCCCCGCGCACATCGCGCACGGCTCGATGGTCGAATAAATAATCGCGTCCGTGAGCCTGTAATTGCCAAGCTGGCGGGCCGCCTCGCGCAACGCAACGATTTCCGCGTGGGCGGTCGGGTCGCAATCCGTGCGCGTGCGATTTCCCGCCCGCGCGATAATTTGTTCCTGGACCACTATCACCGCGCCGACGGGCACTTCGCCGCGCGCCTGCGCTTCCAACGCCGCCGCCAGAGCCTCTTGCATCCAGCGCGCATCAAAGGATTGCGTTCCAGCGCCATCCGGCATCATAGTCCAACCCGCGCGTCGAGAGACCAAAGTTCAAATATAGGGGCTATCCGAGAAGGCTGTCAAGCAAGCCGCCTGCGCGCCTCCTGTCTAAGCTTTTCAGTGGATTAAATTTTCTTTCAAGTCAAGACACACCACACTTCAAACGCGCGGGCGTGCTATTATTTGAGATGGCCTTTGAAGCAAGGTGCGGCCAGGCCGCCGTCGTCAGGCTGTTGGAAACCCAGGTCAATCGAAGATGAAAACTGATCCGCGCCAGAGGGGAACCGGACCGTTGCAGGGCGGCGAACGCACTTCGGGCCGCTTGCGTACTTCCGCCTCTTCTTTAGAAGAGCTTGAAAGAAGCGTCGTTCCGAACATTGAGAAGACCGCTGTTCCGAACGCAGAGCGGGCGGGCGTCACGAGCGCCGCGTCCGCGATGCGTAAGCTCACGCCTTCGGAAATCAACACGGCGATGGTCCATTTTTATCGCGGTGAAATCCAGCGCGCTAACACCTGGCGCAATCGCCTGGACACGACGACCAACTGGGCCGTCATCACTGCGGGCGCGACTCTCTCCTTCGCCTTCGGCTCGCACGAAAATCCGCATTTCGTCATTCTCATCAATTCCGTACTGGTCGCCTTTTTTCTTTTTATGGAGGCACGCCGTTATCGTTATTACGAAATCTGGTCCAGCCGCGTGCGCGTCATAGAGACAGGTTACTTCGCGCAACTGCTCCAGCCAGAAGGCAAGGTCAATAGCGACTGGGCGGAGCATCTCGCCTCTGACCTCAACACACCGCACTTCACTATCAGTGAATGGGAGGCGGTCGGTCGCAGGCTCAGGCGAAATTATCTCTGGCTCTTCGTCCTGCTGGCGCTGGCCTGGAACCTGAAGGTCTACCTGCACCCGCAGCCCGCCGTTGAGTTCGCGGAATTTCTGGACCGGGCGGCGGTCGGAGTGATTCCCGGCGAGGTGGTCTTCGGCGTCGGCGTCCTCTTCAACGCGGGCCTCCTGATTTTCGCCATCGCCACCGTGCGCCTGCGCGAAGCCACCGGCGAAGTCCTCCCGCGCCATGAATTTTCGCTCCGCACCTTTACGCGTATGCCCGGCATCCGCAGCGTCGCCGCCGCACGCTCGCGCAACGCCAATCGCCGCCTCAAGAAAGCGCGACACAGAGTCCGCACAACCAGCACTACGGGCAACGCGACGGGCAGCACCACCGGCGAGTTCAGAAAAATAGACATCTCCCAAACGCCGGATAAAGAACAGCTATCGGAGAAGACATTGACGTAGAGGCTGGAGACTGGAGACTGGAGGCTAGTTAAAAGCAATAGGGGTTTTAACTAGCCTCCAGTCTCCAGTCTCCAGCCTCTCATTTTTATGCTTGAACTTGAAGGACAGGCTTTGACGCTCGAAGAGGTGGCGGCGGTCGCGCTTGGTGAAGAGCGGGTCGCGCTTGCGCCGTCCGCGCGTGCGCGTGTGGAGAAAGCGCGCGCGGTCGTGGAAAAGATTATCGCGGAGGGCCGCACGGTCTACGGCGTCAATACTGGTTTCGGCAAACTCTCAGACGTACACATAGAGCCATCCGAACTGCGCGAGTTGCAATTGAACCTTGTTCGCAGCCACGCCTGCGGAGTGGGCCAACCGCTCTCTGAAATGGAGACGCGTGCGATGCTGTTGTTGCGGGCCAATGTGCTCGCGCTCGGCTACAGCGGCGCGCGCTCGCTCATCATCGAAACGCTCGTCTCTATGCTTGAGCGCAGCGTTCATCCATTGATTCCCGAAAAGGGTTCGGTCGGAGCGAGCGGAGACCTCGCTCCGTTGGCCCACCTCGCGCTCGTCGTCATAGGCGAAGGCGAGGCCGTTTACGAGGGCGAGAGTTTGAGCGGCGCGGAAGCCATGCGGCGCGCGGGCATAGCACCCGTCCGGCTTGAAGTCAAAGAAGGTCTCGCGCTGCTCAACGGGACGCAGGCGATGGCGGCGGTCGGCGGCCTCGCTCTACACCGCGCTTTGAAGTTGGCCCACGTCGCGGACGTGGCGGGCGCGATGACCCTCGAAGCCCTGCGCGGCACGCCCGTCGCTTTTGACGAACGCATACACAACGCGCGCCCGCATCCGGGTCAGATAGAAGTGGGCCAACACCTGCGCCAGCTTCTCGCGGACAGCGAGATCAGACGCTCGCATCTTGAAGACGACCCGCGCGTGCAGGACGCTTACTCCCTGCGCTGTATGCCGCAGGTCCACGGCGCTGTGCGAGGCGCGCTCGGGCATGCGCGCCTCGTCATCGAAACCGAGACCGGCTCTGCGACCGACAATCCGCTCGTCTTCGCGGGAGACGCAGAGGAAGTCTTATCGGGCGGTAATTTTCACGGCGCGCCGCTCGCGCTCGCGCTCGACTATGCTGCCATCGCGCTGACGGATTTGATGAGCATCAGCGAACGCCGGATTGATCGTCTCGTCAACCCTGACCTCAACGAAGGCTTGCCCGCTTTCCTCAGCGCGCATCCGGGCACATCCAGCGGCTTCATGATCGCGCACGTCACAGCCGTCGCCCTGCTCAACGAAGCCAAGACCCTCGCGCATCCCGCGAGCATAGACAACCTCCCGACCTCCGGCGGCAAAGAGGATCACGTTTCGATGGGCATGACCGCCGCGACCAAACTGCGCACCATCGTCGAGAACGCGGAACACCTCATCGCCATAGAACTCCTCGCCGCCGCAGAGGGCCTCGAATACCGCGCGCCCCTCCTCCCCGGTCGAGGCGTCCGCCTCGCGCACAAAACCCTGCGCGCACAGGTCCCACGTCTCACACGCGACCGCACGCTTTCGCCCGACATCCAAAAAATCGCCGCGCAGATACGTCGTGGCGACTACGATTTTTGAGCACGCGCGCATTCGCGCTCTTCAGAAGTCCAGAGAGAGGCCGAGTTGAATGCCCGCACGCGGGCTGGCGGAGAAGCGTCCGGCGACGAGGCCGAAATCGAGTGTGAGGTTTTTTCTCAAGGCGTAATTGCCGCCGACGAGCCCCTGTAATTGCCCTTTGCCCAACTGCAAATTGCCCGTCAGCCCGCCAGTCATTTCCGCTCCGAGGTCGAGCCTTTCCGTGAATTGTTTGACGAGCGAGACGCTGCCCAGGTAGACGCGACCGCGAGTTTTGATGCCGATGACGCCGGTCGTCGCGTTGCCCGCGAAGAGAACGCCGCCATTGAGCCGCAGCTTGGTTTGAGGAGTCAGAGATTTTTGCAGAATACCATTGATGAAGTAGTCCTGGAGTCCTGAGCCGAGTTGCTTGCTCGTGCTGCCGGTCGGGAATTCCGTGCTGAAGCTGACGGTCATCGCGGGCCAGCGCGAGGATTCGCGCTCCCTGTGGAAATTGTACTTGACGTGGAAATCAAGATCGCCGATGCCAGCGAGCGTCCGGGGATTCACGACATGCGAATTCGAGATGGCGATTATTGGACCATCAACGCCAACTTCCACTCCATTCAAGAGACCATAATCCAATTCAAAAACGGAGGTGTTCTGTCTGAGGGCCGGATAAGAGGAACGCTGTAGGATGTCGTACTCGTTACCGAACTGAAAATGATACTTGTTCCGGTCCGTCACGTCCGAGTTATCCGTCGTGAAGGGCTGCTGGGCACGCGCCGCCATCGCGGTCAGACAGAGAAACGCGAGGGGCATGAAGATTAATTTATACGACAGTTGCATCTGGCCTCCTGCGAGATAGAATTACGCAATATCTCACGCACAGGCGCACAGGCGCAAAGAAAAACTTCAAGCGAGAGGACCATTCAACTGCGCCGCGCTTCACGCCCGGCCCTCTTTTCTGCTATTAGATTACTTCTCGAAAGCTGAATCCGTTATCTTTCTCTAACAGACTATGACTTCGCACAGAATCGTACGTGCGCCGCGAGGCGCGAAGTTGAATTGCAAGGGTTGGCATCAGGAGGCGGCGTTGCGTTGCCTGATGAATAATCTGGACCCGGAGGTGGCGGAGCGCCCCGAAGATTTGGTGGTCTATGGCGGGACGGGTAAGGCCGCGCGTAACTGGGCCTCTTTCGAGGCCATCGTGAGGGAGTTACAACGGTTAGAGATGGACGAGACTTTACTGGTCCAATCGGGCAAGCCTGTGGCCGTCTTTCAGACGCATGAGTATGCGCCGCGTGTGCTCATCGCTAATTCCAATCTGGTGGGGGCCTGGGCCAACTGGGAGCACTTTCACGAGTTGGAACGCAAGGGCTTGATGATGTACGGGCAGATGACTGCGGGGAGTTGGATTTACATCGGCACGCAGGGCATCGTACAGGGCACGTTTGAAACGTTCGCGGCAATGGCGGACAAGCATTTCGGGGGCGACCTCGCGGGACGCCTGCTGGTCTCCGGCGGGATGGGCGGGATGGGCGGCGCGCAACCGCTCGCGGCGACCTTGAACGGCGCGGTCTGTCTCTGCATAGATGTGGACCAGTCGCGGATAGAACGAAGAGTCCGCACCGGCTATTGCGACCGCCTCGCGCTGAGCCTGGATGAAGCGCTTGAGATATGCGAGGACGCGCGCGAGCAGAAGCGCGCTCTCTCGGTCGGACTCGTTGGCAATTGCGCGGAAGTGTTGCCGTTAATTGTGCGGCGCGGGGTGCAGGTTGACGCGGTCACGGACCAGACGAGCGCGCACGACCCGCTCAACGGTTATATTCCGGCGGGGTTGAGTCTGGAAGAGGCTGCGGAATTACGCCGCACGGATGCGCGCGGGTACATCGCACGCTCTGTGGAATCTATGGCGCGGCATGTAGAGGCGATGCTTGAATTGCAGAGGGGCGGCGCGGTCGCCTTCGATTACGGCAACAACATACGCAAGCAAGCCTTCGATGCCGGATGCGCGGACGCTTTTCAGATTCCGGGCTTCGTGCCCGAATATATTCGCCCGCTGTTCTGCGAGGGGAAGGGGCCTTTCCGCTGGGTCGCGCTGTCGGGCGAAGCGCAAGACATACGCCGGACTGACGACCTTGCGCTCGAACTCTTCCCGGAAGACCGGACGCTCAATCGCTGGCTGAGGCTCGCGCGCGAGCGTGTGCAGTTTCAAGGACTGCCCGCGCGCATCTGCTGGCTGGGTTACGGCGAACGCGCGTTGATGGGTGAAGCGATTAACGAACTGGTCAAACGCGGCGACCTCAAAGCGCCCGTGGCGATTGGCCGCGATCATCTGGACACGGGCAGCGTCGCCTCGCCCTTTCGCGAAACTGAGGGGATGCAGGACGGCTCGGACGCGGTCGCGGATTGGCCCATCCTCAACGCGCTCTTGAATACCGCGAGCGGTGCGAGTTGGGTCTCCTTTCATCACGGCGGCGGAGTCGGGATAGGCTACTCGCTGCACGCGGGACAGGTCTCCGTCGCAGATGGAACCGCCGAAGGCGCGAAGCGTCTCAACCGCGTGTTGACGAATGATCCGGGCCTCGGCGTCGCGCGTCACGTTGACGCGGGCTATGAATTAGCGGAAGAGACCGCGAGAGAGAAAGGCATCAACGTGCCGATGCTGCTGAACCCGGCTGATGAATAGCCGTCCGATTTATTGGTAGCAGGTCAGCCCGATCTTGAGTGAACAGGACAGTGAGATTCACCACCGCAGACACAGCGGACACAGAGGACGCACAGAGTTAAGCATTCAAGCTTCTGTGTTAACTCTGTGTCCGCTGTGTCTGCGGTGGTGAACGCCTCTTTCATCTTCACTCAACTCAAACTGAACCACTACCGATGCATTGAACCTCTTGAGAAAAAATAGATGAACAGAAAAACGAGAATCCTCTTTCTGCTCCTGGCCCTGCTCCTGCCGCTGGCCGCGCAGGCACAGCAAGCTCAGGAGGCTGGCAAGGCTCCCGTCGAGACGGTCCAGTTCAAGAGCAAGCTGGTCGGCGCGGCGCTGCCTTATAATGTCATACTGCCGGTTGATTACGCCTCGCCTGCGGCGCGCACGACGCGCTATCCGGTGCTCTACCTGCTGCATGGCTTGGCGGGCCATTATTCCGATTGGACCAGTCATTCAAAACTCGCGTCATACGCCGCGCAGTATCACCTGATCGTCGTGACACCCGAAGGCAACGACGGATGGTACACGGACAGCCCGACCGTCTCGACGGACAAGTATGAGAGCTATATTGTGCAGGAGTTGATTCCAGATGTTGAGGGCCGCTATCGCACCATCGCGGCGCGAGAGGGACGCGCTATCGCGGGGCTTTCGATGGGCGGCTATGGTGCTCTGAAGTTCGGCGTCAAGTATCCGCAGATGTTCAGCTTTGCCGCTTCGATGAGCGGCGCGCTGATGGCGGCATCATGGAAGGAGAGCGAGTTGAAGACTTTTCCCTGGCCCTTAGTCCCGCTCACAGTCAAACGCGCGTTCGGCCCAGATGACAACCCGACGCACGCCGCCAACGATCTCTTCAAACTCTTTCGAGACCTGCCCGCCGAACGCGTTCCCTCTCTGCCCTATTTCTATCTGGACTGCGGCACGGAAGATGGCTTGCTCGCGGGCAGCCGCGAATTGTCCGGCATCTTTATGGAGAAGAAGATACCGCACGAGTACAGGCAACTGCCCGGCAAACACGAGTGGCCCTACTGGGACCAACAGATCCGCGACATCCTCCGCATCGCCGCGCAGAAGACTGGAAAGACAGTGACGAGTGACGAGTGACGAGTAAGGAAAAGAAGTGATGAGTGATGAGTACTGAGTGATAAGAGACAAGCTATTCCTCATCGCTCATCGTTCATCACTTATCACCTATCAGTCAGTACTCAGTACTCATGACTTGTCTTTATCTCGTCACTTTTCACTCATCACTTGTCACTGCTTTTGGAGATTGAGTTGCTTAATTTTGCGATAGAGATGGCGCATGATGCGGGGCGGATACTGGTGGAGCGGATGAGTCGTGCGCTTCAGGTCTCCAACAAAGGCGAGATAGACCTCGTGACCGAAGCGGACCTCGCCGCCGAAGCGTTGATTATTGAGCGCATCAAGTCCTATTACCCGCGTCATGCGGTGCTCGCGGAAGAGTCCGGCGCGTCAGCCGAAGGGCAGAGCGAGTGGCGCTGGATTATTGACCCGCTCGACGGGACGACCAACTACGCGCACGGCTATCCATGCTTCTGCGTCTCCATCGCGCTCGAACGCGCGGGTAAGGTGGAGATTGGCGTCATCTACGATCCCCTGCGCGAAGAGTTGTTCGCGGCACGGCGCGGCGACGGCGCGACGCTCAACGGGCGGCCCGTTCGCGTCTCCGAAGTCTCCCTTTTAAACCGCGCGATGCTCTGCACGGGCTTTCCTTACGACGTGCGCGAGCGCAACGATTTCGCGCGCCACTTCACCAGCTTCATCATGCAGGCGCAGGCCGTGCGCCGCGATGGTTCCGCCGCTCTGGACCTGGCCTACGTCGCCTGCGGGCGCTTCGACGGATTCTGGGAGGAAGGCTTGCGCCCCTGGGATGTCGCCGCAGGCGTGCTCCTCGTCGAAGAAGCTGGCGGTCGCTCGTCCCACTACGACGGCTCACCCTTCGACATCTACACCCCGCCCATCATCGCCAGCAACGGCCTCATCCACGAAGCCATGATGAGCGTACTACAAAGGCAGTGACGAGTAACGAGTGACGAGTGACGAGTTAAAGACATGTCATGAGCCATGAGTAAAAGTATGTCTCTTATCACTCATCACTGCTTTTTCTTGCTCGTCACTCGTCACTTGTCACTCGTCACTGCCTTTAGAGTGCAGAGCGGATGATGGCGGCGAGGCGTTCAGATTCGCGGCGGGCGCAGTGGCGTGTGTCCTCGCCGTGCTCTGGTCCGGCTATGAAGAGCGGGTGAAAGATGATTTCCACTTTGGCGAAGCGTGGAAAACTGTAGCCCTTGGGCCAGACTTTGTGCGCGCCGCGAATGGTCACGGGCAGGATAGGGACGTTGGCTTCCAGAGCTATACGCACCGCGCCGTTTTTGAACTTGACCATCGAGCCATCCGCGTTTCCCCGCCCTCCCTCCGGGAAGATGACCACCGCGCCGCCGTCTTTGAGCCATCCGAGAGTGCGGCGAATCGCCGTCGGGTCGCTCTTCTCCACCTCCAGGGGCCACGCGCCCAGCATCCCCATCAACTTTCCCGCGACGGGCCAACCGAAAGCCTCATTCCAGGCCAGGTAACGCAACGGTCGCTTGATGACAAATCCCACCCAGAACGGGTCAATATAGGTCTGGTGATTGGCCGCGACGATGACTCCGCCCGAACGCGGAATATTTTCGGTTCCACTATATTCAATCCGCCAGACCAGCTTGCTCAGCTTGCGCCCGGTCTTCCTGACGATGTCTATCCCCCACTCAGGCAGCACGTATCCATCCGGCATCGAGCCGGTCTTGCGCCGCGAGCGCACCATATCTGTGCTTGTCTCACTCAAAGCAATCTCAAGAGCAGAGGCTAGAGGCTGGAGGCTAGGGGCTAGGGACTAGAAATTAGTCCAAGGCTTTTACTAATATCTAGTCTCTAGTCTCAAGCCCCTAGCCTCTAGCCCTTGCTCTCTCATCCTTCATCCCTGTTTCTGTAGGCATCGCTCAGGCGTGTGATTGTTTCCACGGTTTCGTCATGTTCATTCGTGCTCTGCTTCTCGCGCAGTGAGGCGAGACCTGTGACGGTCAATTCCTCCCACCAATCCGGCACATCACGTTCGGAGAGGAGATCATCCCAGTGCTGCTTGCAACGCTCGCAGTCGAAGCCACAGTAAAGGCGTGCCTCCGCTTTCGTCAACCCGACGCGCACCCTTTGGTTGCACAACGGAGCACGGCAACGCCGCTCTATCTCTATCAACAAAACTTCGCGCGGGATGATGATACCCCTCGATTTACTCATGGCAGCAACTCTTGATTGAATTCAGATGATTCACGAAAGCAACGTCTCTGTTTGAGGTCCAGGAATCAATCCCGCTTATTCGATGCCTTCGAGAGGCCATTGCTGGCCCATAAATTCCACATGCAGGCGCGTCATTTTATCCGCGCCCGCGCGATTGGCCCGGACCACCGCCAGCACGGAGATTTGATACTGCGCGCTGGTCACGCGTACGAAGCGCCCGCGCGCCAGGTTGAGCGTCGTGAAGATGGCCGCGCCGCGACGGCTGATATTTTCCGTCACCGTCTGCTCCGTGGCAGAGACCTTGCCCTTCTCATCGAAGGCTTCGACCACCACCTCCACGGGGATATTGTGGCGCGTCTCCGGTCTCGGGTCACTCGAAGGAGAATACTCCGCCGTCTCATCGGATTGCTCCTGCAAGCTCCACAACCCGGCCTCTGTCGGAGAGGCCGCGACCTCGTATCTCGTCGTCGGGTCTAAATCATAACTGGCGGGCGCACGCTTGCCTATAAAGGCGACGCCCACCTCAAAGCGCGGGATGATCTCGCCCGTCTGCGACCGAAGCCCGCGCGTGTGCCGTATCAAAGACCAGACGCGATACTGGTCCTCTACGTGATCGAAGCAGCGCAGTTGTCTCGGCATCGGCAACGTCAGGTGCAGCAGGCGTCCCACCTCTACCGGATGCCCTATGGCGAAGCGCGTGCCGAAGGGCGTCACGTCCGAGAGACGCGACATCTCGATCCATTCCTGGTCCAGGCTCTCACGACAATAGACGCGCACCGGGAGTTGCAGTTCCAGACGCTCGCGTATCCGCTTGGATTTTTGGCCCTCTTCCATTCGCCCTCAATCGTTCTTCAACGCTCCTCGGAGAGCGTCGGGTAAGTATCATGTAGTTGGGGCTTCAGATAGAGCTTTAAGAACAGCTTCGCCATTCAATCAAAACGGGATTCATTTGTAAATGATTGGTGGGGTTTGTGGTTTGATGCGGCGCGAAGTTTGGCTCGCGCTCATGGCACGTTCCGGCGCTCGGCAGAGTCTCCCGGCGATGCCTCCCGGAAGGCCAGATATAGTGGTCTCGGAAAGAGCCTTTCCGCAGCCCAAAATCTTGATAAAGCCCTTGATTTTACTGGACTTCTCGCCCTCCGGCGGGTTGTCAGAAAGCCCTTTTTGAGCTACAATATGTCGTACTTCAGATTTGATGCTTGAGGGCATCTAAATTCACTGGAATTCAGGAAATCTACGCTTTAGATTTCGCGTCCACAGACAAATATTTTCGCGCGCCCGCGCCCGATTGATTCGAGGTAAGAACGGGCTTTGCGGGATTTGAAAATTGGTCCGGCGCGGATTGTACCGGAGAGGTTTATCAATGGAAACTATTACAGAACGTAACCATATCAATATCGAAGACGAGATGAAGCGTTCGTATCTCGACTACGCTATGTCCGTCATCATCGGGCGCGCGTTGCCGGATGTGCGCGACGGTTTCAAGCCCGTCCACAGGCGCGTCCTCTGGGCCATGCACGAACTCGGCAACCAGCACAACAAGGCTTACAAGAAGAGCGCGCGCGTCGTCGGCGACGTGATTGGTAAGTATCACCCGCACGGCGATACAGCCGTCTACGACACTATCGTACGATTGGCCCAGGATTTCTCCATGCGTTACCCTTTGGTTGACGGCCAGGGCAACTTCGGTTCGGTGGACGGCGATGCGGCTGCGGCCATGCGCTACACGGAAGTCCGCATGGCGCGTCTTACCAACGAAGTCCTCGCGGACATAGAGAAGGAGACGGTTGACTTCACACCCAACTACGATGAATCGCTGAGCGAGCCTTCCGTCATGCCGACGCGTATCCCGAACCTGCTCATCAACGGTTCGGACGGCATCGCCGTCGGGATGGCGACCAAGATTCCGCCGCACAACCTGACGGAGATTATCGAAGCCACGGTCGCGCTCCTGCGCAAGCCCGACATCAAGATTCAGGATTTGATGAAGTTCGTCACAGGGCCGGATTTTCCGACCGGCGGCTTCATCTACGGTCGCGAAGAGATCAAGAAATCATATCTTGAAGGTCGCGGAATCCTGCAACTGCGCGCGCGCGCTGGCATTGACCGCATCGGTCGCGGCACGAGCGAACGCGATGCGATTGTCATCACGGAGATTCCCTTCCAGGTCAACAAGGCGCGTCTCATAGAGCGCATCGCCGAACTCGTCAACGAGAAAAAGCTGGAAGGCGTCTCGGACCTCCGCGACGAATCCGACCGCGACGGGATGCGTATCGTCGTTGAACTCAAACGCGACTCTGTCCCGCAGGTCATCCTCAACAAGCTTTACAAGCTGACGCCCATGCAATCATCTTTCGGCGTCATCAACCTGGCGATTGTCAACGGCCAACCGCGCGTCCTCAACCTCAAGCAGATGCTCGAAGCCTTCATAGACTTCCGTCGCGAGGTCGTGCGCCGCAGGACCGAATACGAACTGCGCAAGGCGAGGGCACGCGCACACATTCTCGAAGGCTTGAACAAGGCGCTCGACGCGCTGGACCATATCGTGGTGCTGATTCGCAACGCGCGCTCGGTGGACGAAGCGCGCCTCTGGCTGACGGCCCGCATGGAGACGATGTCCGAGGTCAAGTCATGGAAGGGCACGCCGTCGGACCTGACGCTCGCGGGTTTTATAGGCAAATTGCAGAAGGCTATGAACCGCCTACAGTTCTCCGATTTACAGGCTCAGGCTATCTTGGACCTGCAATTGCGCCGCCTCTCTGCTCTTGAACGACGGAAGATTCTGGACGAGTACGAAGGCATCATCAAAGTGATCGGCGAACTCGAAGATATTCTCGCCAGCGAGACGGCCCTGCGCCGCGTCATCGTCAAAGAACTCGAAGATGTCAAGAAGGAGTTTGGCGACGCGCGCCGGACGGAGATTATTGACGAGGGCGTGGAGCTATCCATAGAAGACTTAATCGCGGATGAGGACGTGGCGATTACCGTCACCAATTCCGGCTATATCAAGCGGACGCCGATTACTACCTACCAGCGACAGGGACGCGGCGGCAAGGGACGCTTCGGCGCTTCGACCGGCAAGAACGGCGACTTCGTAGAGCATCTCTTCATCGCTTCGACTCATGCCTATCTGATGATCTTCACCGATGACGGGCAGGTTTACAAAATAAAGGTCCACGAAGTGCCGGACGCGGGAGCCTCCGCGCGCGGCAAGGCCATCGTCAATCTCATCAACCTCTCGTCGGAGCGTAAGGTCGCGGGCGTGATGCCCGTGCGTGAGTTCTCAGAGGGACGCTACGTCGTGCTGGTCTCGCGCAAGGGCGTCATTAAAAAGACCGCGCTCTCTGAGTATCAAAACATACGCTCGAACGGCCTCAACGCCATCAACATAGATGCGGGCGACGAACTGCTCGACGTGATTCTCACAGACGGCACAAAGCGCATCTTCATCGCCACGCACAACGGTCTCGCCATTCGCTTTGACGAGAAGGACGTGAGACCTATGGGACGCGCGACGCGCGGCGTGCGCGGGATAGATTTGCGACCCGATGATTTCGTCGTCTCCGTCTGCGCCGTCTCCGCTGAAGACAACGAGCGCATGCTCTCCGTCTCCGAACAGGGGTTCGGCAAGCAGACTAAGATTACGGATTATCGCTTCCAATCGCGCGGCGGCAAGGGCGTCATCAACATGAAGACGACGGAGAAGACTGGTAAGGTCGTCGCCGTCTTCACCGTTGACGATGAATCCGAAATCATGATTATCACTCAACAGGGCAAGCTCCTCCGCATCGAAGCCGACAGCATACGTAAGACAGGCCGCTCCGCCTCCGGTGTCCGTCTCATCAAGTGCGACGGTGCCGACAAAGTGACCAGCGCCTCCCTCGTTGACCCTGCGACCGAAGAAGTGGTCGCTGAAGAAGGCGCAGTCAGCTAAAAGATTTGCTTCCTGGCAACCTTTCTCAATAACCTTTCTTAACAATGAAGAGCGGCGAGATTTTAGAATCTCGCCGCTCTTCGGCATTAATAGCGGTGGCATGATTTAGCTGCCGGTGTGCTTCTTTAACTCTGCGGGTGCGCCCTCGCCTTCGACCCACACTTCGCCGTCGTCGTAGAACTCTTTTTTCCAGATGGGCACTGTGCGTTTGAGTTCTTTAATGGTCCACTCGCAGGCTTCAAAGGCGGCGCGGCGGTGCGGCGCGCTGATGGATATGACGACGCTCGTTTCGCCGATTTCGAGGCGGCCCGTGCGATGGACGATGCCGATATGAGAGATGTCAAAACGCTCCCGGACCTGATGACCGAGGCGGAGCATTTCGCTAAGCGCCATTGGGCCGTAAGCCTCGTAAACCAGATAGAGCGTGCGGCGTCCTCTCGTCCACTCGCGCACATAGCCGTCGAGCGTGACGGTCGCGCCGCATTCCGGCGGCACGACGCGGCGGGCCACCGCGCCGACATCAATCGGCCCTGTGGTCAGTTCAAAAAAATCCAGTCCAGCTTCTCCCGCCTCTGTATCATTCGTTTCACTTTCCGCGCCGCCGCTGACCGGCGGGAAGACGGCAAGTTCGTCGCCCTCGCGCACTTCCCGCAACGGGTCGTCCAGCGCATATTCCTGATTGACTGCGAAAAGCAGCGAGCGCCCGAAGCGACGCAGCAAAGGGTATCTCTCAAGCACTTGCTCGAATGCGCTGGCGGCTGTGGCGGGCGGGCGCAGGTCCAATAAGACTTCAGCCTGGCCCACTATCTCGCGGGCTGCGCCGAAGAAGAGCACGCGCACGCGGATGCTGTCAGGCGTCTCGTTTGCCTGGTCCAATTTATTGTCGTTCGGGGACATCATTCGAGATTGATTTTTCTGCCGCCGTGCCCGTTGCCCCTGGCGATGTCGTGGATGCGCGCGCGCTCTTCATAGCCGCTCACGGCATGCGCCAGCAGGTCGCCCAGTCGCCTTAACCTCTCGGAAGCGAAACGGAGTTCGAGCAGTTCCTGCTTGACATCCGCATCCAGGTCCATCGCCGCCGCGATGAGAAAAGAGAGTCGTTCAGGGTCCGTGTCAGGCAATTCCGGCAAGCCTGCGCGGTCGTCGTTGAGACTCCGAACCGCGCGCGCAATTCGCAGGAAGAGCGTGGAGACTTCTTGCGCGTGGCGCGCAAGAAGTTCCGCGTCCTCTGTTTCGTCTTCAAAAAAGGAGACCTCTCCGACCAGGTAGGGGTCGCCGCGTTCGATGTAGGCTTCGAGGCGATAACGAATGAGGCCGATGGTCAGGATGTTGGAACGCCCGTCGGGCAATGGCTGGACCTCCGTCACCTCCGCCACACAACCTACGTGGCCGGGCGAGGGAGATTCTCGCTCGGACTTTTCGGGATCGAAATAAGAGACGCCGAGAAGGTTGTCGCTCACGCGAACGTCGAGCAGCAGTTGGCGATAACGCGGCTCGAAAACATGCAGCGGCAAAGGCACGCCCGGAAACAACACGAGCGGCAAAGGGAACAGCGGCAACTGTCGCACACCGCGCACTTTGTCCAGAGGTTCACTCATCGTCAAACAGTGAAGAATGACAAGTGACGAGTGACGAGTTAAGAGAGTGTCTTTACTCGTCACTCAATACTTATCTCTCATCACTTATCTCTTGCTTGTCACTCGTCACTGGTCACTTGTCACTGCGGTTAGAGCATTGCGTTCAATCGCGCTCAGGGCGGCTGTCGTGGGCGGCTGTTGCTGTTCCGTCTCTGTGGCAGCGTCCTGTTGGTTCGCGGCGAGTCCGGTCTGGCGACTCTCAAGCACTTGCGCGATGAGGTCCAGAATCTTGTCGGGCGGCTCGCTGCTGAGCGCGAGGCCCTTGGACTTAATGACGAGTTCGGCCATCTCACGCGCGCGTGCCTTGTAACGATTGTCGCGCGCGATGAGGTCTTCGATGATGCGCCGCTCGCGTTCATGGCGAGGCGCTTGCGCGTCGAGTCCGGCGGCAACGGCGTATTCCACGGGCACGCTCTGGTTGCGCATCATGACGTGCAGCGCGCCCGTCTTTTCGCGCGCCTCATCGCGCAGACGACTGATGGGCAGGAGCGAGTTTTTGAATCCGAGTTGGCCCCTCAGACTGATTTCGATAATCGGCGCGGGTTGGTCCGACTGAGGGTCGTGGGCCTTGGCTTCGCGTTCGACCGTTTCCATCACGCCCGCGTAGACGGCCTCCGCGTCCTGCGCGCCGGAGACATCAAACGAGAGACGCTGAAAGGGTCTCTGCACGTAGTCGCGCGTGTGCGTCGCTCGAACGTTGTGCTGGTCGTCAACCTCCACCAGAAACGCGCCGCGCTCTTCCCTGTACTCGTCAATCGAACAGGCTTCGAGCGAACCCGGATTAAAGGCCCAGTTATCCAGGTCGAAGCGCTTGTGCGTGTGGCCCAGCGCGACATAGCCCGTCAGTTGCTTCAACTCTTTCAACTTCGCCACGGAGAGCGCCGGAATCGGTCGCTTAATCTGGCCCTCAACATCCGTGTGCAGCATGAGGATGTTGAAGAGACCTTCCGTGCTCGCGCGCCTCAGGGCATCTGTTAAGAGAGGGATGATGGCATTGGCGGTCGCGCCGTACCAGTGCGTGCCGAAGATGCGCGCGCCCTTGATGTCTATGTAAGAGCCTTCGCGCTCCTCTTCATCCCAGGGGGCGAAGGCGAGATGTCCTTCCTCGTCGCGGGTCGGCTCCAATAATTTCAGATAGCCCCATTTGGAGAGCGAGCGCAGCCAGCTAAACTCCGGCGTCACCGTGTCCCTTTGATCGTGATTGCCTTCGATGACGAGCACCGGAATCCCCGCTTCCTTGAGCGGCGTGAGGCCGGACATGGCGTGATTCATGCCCTGCGGGGTGACTTTGCGCGCGTCGAAAAAGTCGCCCGCGATGAGCACGAAATCAACTTCGTTGGCAATCGCGTGCGTGGTGATGACATCATACCAGGCGCGCGCGAAATCCTTCGTGCGTTCATCTATATTATAGCGGCGGCAGCCCAGGTGTACGTCTGCGATATGTAGAAACTTAAAACTCATAAACGATTCTTCGTCAATCCTCATGTCTCTCATCAAAATATTCTCAAGCACATCTTAAAGACGATAGTGCCAGGCGCACGCGCGTCCGGTTCGCTGCCGGGCGATAAGGATGCCGAGCCGGAAGCATCGGACAGGGGCGTGAGCCTTCTGTGCATAGCTATATTATACGATATGGAAACGTGTGAACGCGAAGTGATAAATTGATGGATGAGAGATAAGCAAATAGTGATGAGTGGCGGGTGAGGGATAATCAGCGATGGTGAGGAATATCATCTCACCCGTCACTCGTCACTCATCACTAAGAATGAAGCCCCTGCGACTCAGGGCAGGAGTCGAATGGGAGCAGGGGCTTCTTGGCTCCGCGCGGCAGGAGGGGATTCCGCTAGCGCGGGGCACTGACGGCCTCTCAAAGGGGCGAGGGGCCGAACTCAAGAATTAGAATCTCTTAACAAAGAGCTTTGCGATGTCGTGATGCGACCGCGCTCTGGCGCGCGACGCGTGTTAAATCCAGGACCACCTGTGCGTGCCAGACCTGCGGGCTCGTCCGCGTATGACGAAGTCGCATTCTCGCCACCGCATCAAAAAACTTTTCCATCCCGCGCGCGATGCCCGGACGCAGGCTGCGGTAAGACATGACGCTGGCTCTCAACAGCAAATAGGCGAGGAGCAAAACGTAGAAGCCTACGATGCCTGTCAGCCAGATGACCTGTGCTTTGCTCATGTCCCGAAGACGCCGTGTCGAACATCTTTTGCTTTTCCCGCGACGGGAATTTTTATCAAATAGCTTCGCCTTCGTCAGAGACGGGCGAGAGATGCCAGCGCGCCCGCGAACTGTCAGCCACTCGTGCTGACGACCGGCGGCTCTGCTGATGCGATGGACCTGCTGATGGGAGCATCCTCGTTGTCGCAGCTATACACTTCGACTTCTTTTTCCTGCTCTTCATCGCTATTGGAACTGGACAGCGGCTCATTCGTTTTGAGCCGTATATTGTCGGCTGAGCTTCGATACATTTCTGTTACCTCCTGTGTGTGATGCGTCATCAAATTCTCACCCAGGGAGAGAGCATTTAACGGTCCACTTTACGCCATCGCTTCAAGACTGCATTCAGGTGCGTAACGACGAACCGTCGCGAGCAGTTGATCGGTCTCGAACGGCTTGGAGAGAAACTCGTCTGCACCATTGTCCAGGCAAGCCTGCTGCATCTCAGCGGTCGCCGCCGAACTCATGATTAAGACCTTCGAGAGCGGGAAACGGTCTTTGATGTAACCGAGAATCCGCATCCCTACTTCCGGCGAATCAAGGACGGGCGGCAAATGCAAATCAAGGATCGAAAGGGCCGGTTCATAGACGGTGGCGCGGCGTAGGGCGGTCGGTAAATCGTTGGCCGTCATCACCTCGTAAGAATCACATAACGTCCAAAACAGTTGTTGTGTGATGGCCGCGTCGTCATCAACAATCAAGACTCTGGGCTTCATCTTGATGTACTCCTTCTTGCTCATGTTACCCTGCTCTTGCAACACATGTACCGCACGCCACGCACACAAACGGAACGGTAAAACCTTAATATTTTGATGAACAACCTGACCCTTGGCCCACGATTCCTGGTCCAACATGTACACAAGTGGCGACACCTCGCCATCCATGTGTCTACTTTTGTGGACAGGGGAAAGATAGAGGCTGGAGGCTAGAGGTTAGAGACTAGAGGCCAGTTAAAAACCTCGCTGCTTTTACCAGCCTCCGGTCTCCAGCCTCTAGCCTCTAG
This sequence comes from Pyrinomonadaceae bacterium, assembly GCA_036009045.1. GTDB lineage: Bacteria > Acidobacteriota > Blastocatellia > Pyrinomonadales > Pyrinomonadaceae > DASYML01. Next base: position 26,145 of record DASYML010000074.1, on the reverse strand, counting down.
TTTTTACGATTTCAAGTTCGGCGATGTCGAACTCCGTGATGAGCTTGTGGAGGTAGGAGCGGCTGATGCCGAGACGTTTGGCGGCGGCGACTTTATTGCCGCCTTCGCATTGCAGCGCTTGGATGACCATCCGCCGTTTGAGAGCGACGACCGCGCCTTCGAGCGTCGTTTCGTCTGAGGCGGCGGCTTCGGGTAAAGCGCGCAGCATTTTTTCGGGCAGGAATTCCAGGCCGAGACGCGTCCCGTTGGTGAGGACCACGAGCCGCTCGATGAGGTTTTCCAGTTCGCGCACATTGCCGGGCCACTCGTAATCCTGCAACGCATCTATCAAAGCGGGGTCCAGTTCCGGCAAAGCGCGTGTGTGTTTCTCGGCGGCCTTGGCAACAAAGTGGGCCACTAAGAGAGGGATGTCATCGGGCCGCTGGCGCAAGGCAGGCATGCGGAGCGGCACGACGTTGAGACGATAAAAAAGGTCTTCACGAAATCTGCCCGCAGCGACTTCATCTTCCAGGTCGCGGTTGCAGGCAGCGACGAGACGCAGGTCAACGGTCACGGTCTTCGTGCCGCCGACGCGCTCGAAGGCGCGCTCTTGCAGGACGCGCAGCAGCTTGACCTGCACGGCGGGCGTCAGTTCGCTAACCTCGTCCAGAAAAAGCGTGCCCGTGTGGGCCAACTCGAAGCGCCCTTTTTTGGTCCCCTGCGCTCCAGTGAACGCGCCCCTCTCGTAACCGAACAGTTCCGCCTCTATCAGCGACTCAGGCAGCGCCGCGCAACTGACGGCGATGAAGGGACAACTCGCGCGCGGGCTTTCTTCGTGAATCGCACGCGCGAGCATCTCTTTGCCGGTGCCGCTCTCGCCCGTGAGCAGGACCGTCGCGCTCGAATTGGCGACGGCGCGTCCCTGCTTGAGAATTTTCAAGAGGACTTCGCTGGCCCCTACGAGGTGGCCGAAACCTTTGCTCGTCCCGACCTGCGAGCGCAGGCGCACGACCTCCTGCTCAAGCCTGTAGAGGCGAGCCGCCTGCGAGACGATGTGCGAGACGGCGTATTCGTCGAAAGGCTTTTCATAAAAGCCCGAAGCCCCGTGACGCACCGCTTCAAGCGCGGCCTGCCGCGAGTCGCTCCCCGTAATCACGATGACGGGCACAGCCGGATGCTCTGCGCGCGCGGCCTCGACAATCGCCAGCCCTTCCGTAATGTCATCAAGCGCGGGCGGCAGCCGCAAATCGCTGAGCACCACATCAATCTTTTCCTGATGCAACATCTCCAGCGCTTCCTCGCGCGTTCCAGCTTCCAGCACGCGAAACTCTTCGTTGAGCGCCCAGTACAACTGGCGACGCACAGCCGTGTCGTCATCAACCACCAGCACCGTTACTTTTTGCTGTCTCTCTTCACTCATCTGGATTCACTGCCACCCGCGCGAGGCTCGGAAACATTTCAAGGGAAGCGCACCGGAGGCTTTCGTGTGGCAGACGTGTAGGGCGCTTCCGAAGCGTGTCTATTGACCTGTTTAATAAGCTGGGAAAACTGAAAGGCGATCAACCGTTCGCCGTCTAAAGTATTGGCCGAGGCATCTCGCGAACGCTCTTTTCGCCAGGTCCAATAATTTTCTGGACGGATGGTAACACGACGCGAAAGCAAGTGCCAACGCCCTTCTGCGATTCCGCATCAATGTGGCCGCCATGCGCTTGGACCACTTCACGACACGTATAAAGGCCCAGGCCGACGCCCTTGCTCTTCGTCGTCTTGAAGGGACGAAAGAGGCGCGTGCGTTGAAACTCTTCGCTCATTCCAGGACCAGTATCCGCGACGCTGAAGAAGACTTCGTCCGTCCCTTCGGGACCGGCCTCGATGGTGAGCCTGCCCTTCTTCATGCCCATCGCCTCTATCGCGTTGAGGACCAGATTCTCGATGACCTTCTCGATGCGTTCGGCATCCACGGGGGCCGTCAGCGAGGGCGGCAATCTCGTTTCAATCTCATGTAAAGAACTGACGGGTTCGGCGGTCGCGGCCAAAACTTTTTTGATGATGGGGACAAGGTCGTAAGGGCGCGGGCGTTTGTATTCGCCGCTCAGCGTCTCCACAGGATTGCTCAACTTGGCGACCAGCCCGCGCAGTTTATCCGTCGCTTCCCTCAACGATTGCATCGCGTCCCGGCGAAACTCCTCTTTGTCAAACTGGCGCTCCATATTATTGACGAGCAGCGAGAGGGCGGAGATGGAATTCTTCAGATCGTGCGTCAGCATGGCGGAAATCCGCATGAAGGCTTGAAACTGCTGCGTCTCTGTTTCGCGCGTCAGCTGTTCGCGCAGCTTGTCCGTCATCTGGTTGAAGGTCTCCGCGAGGAGCCGCGTTTCGTCGCTGGAGCGCACTTCTATACGCTGGTCCAATTTACCTCCGGCAATCGCCACGGCCCCTTCCGTGACGCGCTCTATACTGCGCGCGGTACGACTGGCAAACTGGGCCAACAAGAGGGCAGCCACGATGCCTATCACAGTCGAGAGCAGGAGGCTCGTCAGCCCCGCGCTGCTGAGGCCGCGCATCGCCGCACTCTCATCGCACGCCGCAGCAACTGAGAGGTCCAGCGACCCTATCGGGCGATAGCTCGCCAGCCAGCGCTCGCCGTTCTGTCCATCATAGAATCGAACGCCGCTCTCTCCCGCCATCATCGCCTCTGAGACATCCTTGAAGTAAGGCATCATGCCCGTGACGCTCTGACGATTGAGCATTTCGTTGGTGTGATAGACGATCTGATCGTCGCGGCTAAGCGCGATGATGATATGCGGCGAGAGACCTGCATCATTCGGACGTGAGACGTTGGCCCAGCGCGTGGCGCGACCGCTCGCGGCCTCTTTGAAGAGAGGCTCCAACTTGAGGTCCAGAAGCAGCGCGCCGCGCGGAGCCTGGGCGCTTTCTTCGTTGGTGAAAACGGGGACCGTATAACGCACTATCCCTCGCGTGGCCCTTGCGCGCAGCGGCTCAAGCCGAGCGATGTTCGAGAGGCGCTCGTGCGGAGAGAAGTTTCCCGCAAGCAGGTCTTTTTTTGTCTGAAAGTGAAGTTTATAGCCGCCCTCCCGGTCCAGCCCTTCTTCCAGACGCACGAGCGGCGTTCCTTTGACATCCAGACAAGTGATAGCGGCGTAATATTTCCGGTTACTCTCAAAGAAAGCGGCGAGGTTGACGCGAACGTTTTCCGGCACTCCGCTGGCGGCGGAAGAATCCACGGCGGCATCTGCCAGAGAACTCGTTGATGGGAGTCCGGCGGCGGTGGCGGGCGTTTCCGGTCCGGGCTGCGGCGGCCGGCGGCTGTCGTCGCCGGGCGTCAAAGGTTGCGCATGCGCGTCAGGGTTGCCCACGTACTCGCGCAATGCGCGCACGCGCGCCAGTTCCATCATCCCGGACTCGCGCTCTGCGAGGGCCGCCGTCACATCCTCCGCGACGCCCAGAGAGTCCTGCTCCACCTCTTCACGCAGGAAGGCTTCGATAGTGCGCGCGCTGGTCCAGTAATTGAAGATGCCAAAGAGGAGCATCGGGACGATGCCGCACGCGAAGAGAATCAGAAAGAGTTTGGCCCGAATACCCATCATGAAACTCCAAGTGGAAGGGCGCAAGGCGAAGGGCGCAAGTGAGGACGAAGCTTCGCTTTGATTTAATTCAACGGATTAATTCTTGAATCACGCCTTCAGGCGTGTCCTTACTTTCCCCTTCGCCTTGCGCCCTTCCACTTGTCTTCAAACCCTGACGCGTCCGAACTCCGCCAGCAGCGGCGAGAGTTCTTCGATGATGCGCTGGTGCGCCGCGCCGTTGCTGGCGACGATGCCGTTTTGATTCTGCACATCGGGCGAATTGTAGCTCATTGGACCACCAAAGATGTCTGTAAAGCTTCCGCCCGCTTCACGCAAAACCACTTCCGGCGCGCAGGTGTCCCACTGTTTCGTGAGCGGCGAAGTGTGTATGTAGATGTCACACTGGCGCTCTATGATGAGTCCGACCTTGACGCCGACGGAATCGCGCAAGACCTCTTCCTCTATGCCGAGCGTGCGGATGATACGGTCCATGCGCTGGCTTCTATGCGAGCGACTCGCGGCCAGTCTCATGCGCTTGATGTCGCTCTGCTTGGAAACTTCGGCGCGCTCCGGTGAAAAGCCCGCGCGATCAATCCACGTTCCGGTCCCGCTCGCCGCGCTATAGAGCAGGTCCGGCAAAGGTTGATAGACGACGCCGACCACCGCCGCGCCGTCAACCGCGAGACCTATCTGGACCGCGAAATCTCCGCTGCGCGCGATAAAGCCCTTCGTCCCGTCCAGCGGGTCAACCATCCACACGCGGCGCTTGCCCAGACGCCGCTGAGTGTCCACGGATTCCTCCGCCAGAATACCGTCGTCCGGGAACGCCTGCCGTATGCCTCTCACGATTAATTCATTCGCCGCACGGTCAGCCACCGTCACAGGCTCATTGTAATTATCATTGCCCGTCTTGCGTTCGACGTGCAGCGGCCCGTCATAAAGATCAAGAATCGCCGCGCCCGCATCCCGCGCCAGCCGCAGCGCCAACTGCAACTCCTGCTCGTACAGATTATGTTCCACTCATGCCCCCTCAGACAGTGACAAGTGACGAGTAAGAACAAGCTTTTAACTCGTCGCTCGTAGCTCATATCAATCACTCATCACACATCACCTATCTTTAACTTGTCACTCGTCACTCGTCACTTGTCACTGCTGTTGCCCCTACGTCGCGGATGATGTCGAGCGTTTCGCGTATGTCTGCGCGCGTCGTGTGAAAGTTTGTGATGCAGGCGCGGAGGGCGAAGCTGCCGTTCAAGGTGGCGTTTGAGAGATAAGCGCGACCGCCGCGTTGCACAGTGTGCATGATGCGCGTGTTCAAAAGGTCGAGTTGAGCTTTGAGCGCCGCGCGTTCTTCTTCATCGCTTGAGTTTAGTTTGTCGCGCCAGCCCTGCGGCACATAGCGAAAGCAGCAGATGCTCAAGGTGACGGGCGCGAGCAGTTCAAAATCTTCCGCATCGTTGACCGCTTCAGCGAGATACGCGGCCAGCACGTTGTCCTCGCTGATGGCGGCGGCGACGCGCGCGACGCCGTAATAACGCAGCATCATCCAGACCTTCAAGGCACGAAAGCGGCGCGATAGTTCTACGCCGTAGTCCCAGAAAGCAAAGCTCTCATCTTCCGTCTGTTCGTGAATCTTGATGTAATTGACTTCGCCCGCGTTGAAGGCCGCGCGTGCCTGGCCCGCATCGCGCAGCAGCAGGCAGCCGCAGTCCACAGGAGAGTAGAGCCACTTGTGCGCGTCGAGCGAGACGGAATCGGCGCGTTCCATCCCCGCGAAGAGCGGTCTCTTTTTCTGGTCCAACATTCCGGGCGCACCGTAAGCGCCGTCAACGTGGAACCATAAATCTCTTTCGGCGGCAATGTCCGCCATCAACGCCAGCGGGTCAATCGCGCCCGTCGTCACAGTGCCCGCGTTGCCCACGATGCAGAAGGGCCTCAAGCCCTGCGCCGTGTCCGCCTCTAGCTGTTCGCGCAAGGCGCGCACGTCGAGCCGGAAATCCGCCTCCGTCTTGACGAGGCGCACATAATCGCGGCCCAGTCCGAGAATGTCTGCGGCCTTGGCGATGGACGAGTGTGCCTGGTCCGAAGTGTAGACGGTCATCGGCGCGCCCGCGTTCCATAATCCAGCGCTTGAGACATCGCCCGCAGCTTTGGTCCTGTGCGCGATGAGCAGCGCGTTGAGATTCGCCTGAGAGCCACCGCTCGTCAACAACCCTTGAGCGTCTTCGCCGCAGCCTATGCATTGGCCCAGCCAGCGCAAGACCTGTTTCTCAATCAACGTCGCGGCGGGAGCCGAGCGCCAGGAGGTGACGTTCTGGTTGAGCGCGGAGGCGATGAGGTCCGCGTACGCTCCGACGGGCGTCGAAGGCGAGGCGACGTAACCGAAGAAACGCGGATGGCCGTTGTGACGGCTCGCGCCGATAATGGTCCGGCAATCTTCGATCAACTTTTCGAGAGGCTCGCCCTCAGTGGGGAGCGGCGCGCTCAAAGCTTCAGCGATCTTCTCGGCGGAAGTGTCTGGAAAGATCGGAAGCTCTGAGATGTGCCCGAAGTAGTCCGTCACCAGCGCGACGACGGCGGCGGAGAGTTGGCCCATCGCCTCTTCGCTGATGTCGAGCGAAGAGGGACGCGCCGGGCGCTCTCTCTCGCCGGGCTGGTCCTGTTCATGCGAATCTTGCGTTCGCTCTCTGCCTTCGCTTATTTTTTTCACTGCCGTCTTTTTAACATACTCCCGTCGTTTCAATGAAGCGCTTGCGACGGCGCGCTCTTGACGAGTATAGTTCAGACACGCTTTCCATCTACGCAACGATTCCCGGTCCAAAGTGTGACCGCAGGAGATAACTACTCGGAGTGAAATAAATAATGAGTGAGACGAAAAATCAGCACGACCCGGCAGAGGACGGCGCGGGCGTTTCGCGCAGAAAATTCCTCGAACAGTCCGCCAGCATCGCGGGCGGCACGGCGCTCCTGACCACGGCAGCCGCGCATAACCTCGGCGCGCAGGAGAAAAGACCGGACCAGCGTGGCCGCAGGATTCCTCCCAGGCAATCCCCGCACGGCGAAATGGTCCAATATAAGAGCGGCGACAAGATGATCCCCGCTTACTTCTCGCGCTTTACAAAGAATCAGAACCTGCCCTGCGTCATCGTCATACATGAAGTCTTCGGTCTCAACGATCACATCAAATCCATCTGTAATCGTCTGGCCGTCGAGGGCTACGCGGCGCTCGCGCCGGACCTATTCGTGCGCGCGAGCGTGCCTCCTCCGAAGGATGCTTCCGACATGGACGCTTTGCGCAAGGCCGCTTCGAGCATTCCCAACGAGGTCGCCATCAAGGACATGCAGGCGGGGCTGGACCATCTCAAAACCATCAAGGGCTTGCGGCCTCGCTTCGGCTCGATAGGCTTTTGTATGGGCGGCGGCTACTCGTATCAACTCGCCACGCACACGAAAGACCTGTCGGGCGCGGCCATCTTCTACGGGCGCACGCCGCTCGAACTCGTGCCGCAAGTCTCCTGCCCGCTCCTCTGTAGTTTCGGAGAATTGGACCAGGGAATCCCTGCCGAAAAAGTCAAAGAATTCGAGCAGGCTTTGAGTAAAGCGGGCAAGACCGCAGACATCAAAATCTATCCCGGCGCAAAGCACGGCTTCTTCAACGACACGCGCCCGGAAGCCTACAACGCAGAGGCCGCCGCAGATGCCTGGCAACGCACGGTCAACTTTTTCCGCGAACACTTGATGGAGGGCAGAGGCTAGAGGCTGGAGGCTGGTTAAAAACAGCTTTGCTTTTCCTAGCCTCCAGTCTCCAGTCTCCAGCCTCCGCCTTTGGAGATTTCATGGCTATTGATGGTTGCGCGAGTTTGGAAGGTACGACGCGTTATCGTGAGCGTTTTCAGGAGAGCGCGGCGGAGCAACACTTTCGGCTGGAACAAAATTTGTGGCTCTCTTCGATTGGCATCGGCACGTATCTGGGCAAACCGGACGCGGCGACCGACGAAAGATATATGGAAGCAATCGTGCGTGCCGTCGAACTCGGCGCGAACGTGATAGACACGGCGGCTAACTATCGCTTTCAAAGAAGCGAGCGGTCCATCGGCGCGGCGCTGCAACGCCTGACGAGCGAGGGCACTTGCGCGCGTGATGAGGTTGTCATTTGCACGAAGGGCGGCTATCTGCCTTTCGACGGTGCGCCGCCCGCAGATGCGCGCCGGTATGTAGAGGAAACTTTCGTGCGGACGGGCATCGCCAGTTTCAATGACATCGTCGGCGGCAGCCATTGCATGACGCCCGCTTACCTGCAAAGCCAGTTGGACCAATCGCTCGCCAACATGAATCTCAACTGCATAGACGTTTACTATATACACAATCCCGAATCGCAACTCAGCGCCGTCTCGCACGCAGAGTTTGAGACGCGTTTGCGCGCGGCCTTCAAGATGCTCGAAGAAAATATTAGAGCGGGCAGGATTGAGAATTACGGGGTGGCGACGTGGAGCGGGTTTCGCGTTGCGCCGGACGCGCGCGGCTCTCACTCTCTGGAACGAATGGTCCAACTGGCGCGCGAAGCGGGCGGAGAGAATCACGGCTTTCGTTTTATTCAAGTGCCCTTCAACCTCGGCATGCCCGAAGCGATGAACGTGCGAAATCAAACGCTCCTGGGCGAACGCGTCAGCGTCATCGAAGCGGCCCGCGCGCTCGGCGTGACGGTCGTGGCGAGCGCTTCCATCTTCCAGGGCCGCGTCGCCAAAGATTTGCCGGACAGCATCCGAGAACCGCTCGGCGCGCTGGCGACGGACGCGCAGACGGCCATTCAATTCGTCCGCTCGACGCCGGGCATCGCCACCGCGCTCACAGGCATGAGCCGCCGCGCCCACGTCGAAGAGAATCTCCAACTCGCACGCGTCGCCCCCGCCTCGCCAGAAGATTACCAGCGCCTGTCAGACGGCAATGAGGAAGAATGAAAAACGCAGTCCCAAGTCCTAAGTCCAAGGTCCAAAGCCAAAAGGCGGAAGAATCTTGTTGTGGACTTTGGACTTTGGATTTTGGACCTTGGACTTGGGACTCTTATTCGGAGGAGACACTGATGGCCCGGCAAGAGATTAAATCGTTCGAGGAGTTCTGGCCGTTTTACGTGAGTGAGCATAGCAAGCCCGCGACGCGTGCGTTGCATGCAGCGGGAACCACAGCTGCCACGGCGTGCGCCGTCGCCCTCGTCGCTACCGGCAGATGGCGGCTGCTCCCGCTCGCACTCATTCCGGGTTACGCAGCCGCGTGGGTCGGCCATTTTTTTGTAGAGCATAACAGACCCGCGAGCTTCAAATACCCGCTCTGGTCCTTCGTCGCCGATTACAAGATGTTCGCCATGATGCTCACGGGGAAGATGCAGGAGGAAGTTCGGCGCGCAGGAAAACCGGACCGGGGCCGGGAAGATTTTTTGCACAAGCCTTCGAGTTAGAGATTCTTGACGATGGATGAGATTACCTATCAGCTTCTCGGATGGGGCTTTTTGTTTGCCGCCGCGCTGACGCCTGTCCTGATTATCATTAGATCAATGGAGGGCTACAGGCTGGTCAAACAAGAGATAGAAACGTTCAGATTCAAAGCCGTGGCGGCTATCTTCATCTGGCTCTGCCTGACGATGGCGATGCTCTTGATTCTTGGATTCATTGCTTACGTCACAAGCCATGCGATGTCCATAGAACCATCTCTCAAGCCGCATCCGACGCTTGATTATGTCGGATTGCATTCAGCCTATTTTTCGGTCTGTTATCTGCTGGTCAGTTGGGTGTCGCCGCGCAAATCAAGGAAGGCTTTGTGAGACACGGGAGCGTCCCCCTTCAGCCGTCAATAATCTCCGGCCAATTATCCTTCTCAGCCTTGAGCGCCGCCGCCGCCAACTGTTCTTCCGCGAGCGACAAATCGTGGCTGGTGGTCTCCAATTCGCGCTCGGTCTCCCTCAACCTGCGCTCGATCTCTTCCAGCCGCCGCCGGTCGTGATGGCTGACGGTCTGCAAGAACATGATATAGAAAAGCTGTAACCCGGCCACGCAGGCCAGGGCGAGAGCCAGCACGAGTACGAACATAAATCACTTTGCTAATCGCTTATTCGCGTTACGCGTCTATCATGTTATCCGCGAATCAAAGACCAGTCAAAAGAAAAGTTGAAGGACGCAAGTCGTGACACAGTTTTCAGCTTTGACTCAATTCAAAAAATTATAGCGGCTTGCAATTGCGTGTGACCTTTGCACCACCAGCGAGAAACAGTCTCACGCCAAGGCGCCAAGGCGCAAAGTAAAACAAGACTCTTCCCGCTCATCGTCGCCTTCAATCGCAAACGACTATAAATCTTGAATCAAGCCGCAGGTGTATCCTCACTTGCGCCCTTCGCCTTGCGCGTTTTCACTTTGTGATGGGGCCATGTTGGCGTGGGCGGTGGGGGGATGCGCGCGGCCTCTTCGGGTGTGCGTGCGCGGCGGCGCGCGAGTTCGAGTTTGAGGCTCTCTTCGCCACGCGCCATAGCCCAGAGATGATTCGCCTCGAAGATGGGCTTGAGCAGAAATGAGAGCGCGCTCAAGAGTGGTTTGGTGGCGCGAATCTTCCAGTCGTAAGTGACGTTCACAAAGCGACCGTCCTGCTCGAAGGTCCAGATACCGCGTCCCTCAAAATCGCCGAGCGCTTGAATGGTCGAGCCATCAGGGTAACGCGAGTCTATGACGCGGAATCGCCAGCGCAGCGTGTACGGCAGCCAACCCTTCGTGTAGAGACTGACCAGCTTGCCCACCCCGCGTTCGTCGCCCGGTTCCAAGACCTCTACGTCCAGATACACGGAGGGCCACCAGCGCGGCAGGTCCAAAACGTTATCGAGCACGTCCGAGACCTCCTCCAAGGTCCCTTCGACTCGCCAGTGTGTGATGAAATGGTAATCGTTGACCGGCATCGCTCTCCTGGTCCAATCTGATGAAAGCGGTTTGACTTTCGTCCGTCCCGGCTTCAGATGACAATAGACATCTCTATCACGGGGAAGTTGTCGAGCGCTTAACCTCCCGCAATCTTGCCAGCGACTCAGCCATCAACTCTGCGCCGCCTCAAGAGCTTTTGAGATTAACTCAAGCGAGCGGTCGTAGCGATAGCTGATGTTGAAGTGGCCGTCGTCGTACTCTTCGTGGATGAAGTTGATGTTCATCTCGCGCAGGCGCGCGGCGAGGATGCGTGCGCCGAGGTCCAGCGAAAATTCGTCGCGCGTGCCCGCGTCCAGGTAGAGGAGTTTGAGACGGCGCAGGTTGTCCGCATAGACGGCGGCCATGCGGACGGGGTCCTGTGCGAGCCAGCGCGCCCAGACCGCAGAGTGAATTTTGCCCGTCGTCGCGTCGAACGGCAGGCGAAAGCCCAGAGTGGTTTCCGGGTCCGGCGAATAGCAGGCGCTCATCCCCAGGATGTTGAGCGCGGGGACATCCAGCTTGCCCTTCTTCTCTTCGCGCCAGAACTTTTCGATGAAGCTTGCGGGGTCGCCCTTTATGGCGCGGAAGGTTTTGGGAAAGTCCGGCAGGTAACAGTATTCAAAAAAGCAGTCGCCGCTGTGCGAGGCCGCCGCGCAGAAGACATCCGCATGGCGCATTGCGTGGACCAGCGCGCCATAACCGCCCGAAGATTTGCCCATCACGGCGCGGCCAGCGGCTTCGGCGCGCGTGCGAAAGCGGCTGTCTACGAATGGCACTATCTCCGAGACCAGATAATCCTCGTAACGTCCCGTCGCCGTCGAGTTGATGTACTGTGAGCCGCCGAACCGTGTGAAGCAATCCGGCATCACGAGGATCATCTCCGCGACGATGCCCTGGCTGATGAGACGGTCCATCCGCTCCGCAAGGTTCGGCGTGAAGGCTTGCGCGTTGAGCAACATCTGCCCGCGTCCCGTAAAGCCCGTCAGGACGTAGACCACCGGAAAACGTCTGGACGATTCGCCCTCGTAAGAGGGCGGCAGGTAAACGAAGAGTTCGCGCGTCGCCGGGTCGCCCGGAGCGTTTCCGCGCAACACCTCGCTCTCTATCATCTCGACGGCGATGCGGCCAGTTAGAGTCATAAGCTCTAAAGATAGTCTCAAGTCTCAAGTCCCATGTCCCATGTCAAGAGCCGGAAGAGTTCTGTCTTCGACTTGGGACTTGAGACTTGAGACTTGAGACTATGCAGTTCAGCGTGAGCGCTTTTTGCTGCCGCCTCCGGTCAAGGCTCCGAGGGCATCTGAAATGACGGATGCGCCCCTGCCGACGGCGTCGGTGAAGGCGCTTATCGGTCCCTTACCCGCGCCGCTTTTGCGCTTTCCACCGGCGCTACCACCGCCGCTCTTTCGATTACCAGCGCCTTGAGCAACGACTTTCTTCGCGCCGCCGCCTTTGCCACTACTGCCCTGACGGCCACTCTTCTTCGCCGCGCCGCTTTTCCCGCCGCCGCCTTTGCCGCCACTCTTCTTAGCGGCACTGCCTGACCTGCCGCCCCCCTGACCGCCGCCTCTCGTCGCGCCGCTACCGCCGCCGCGTCCGCCTGCCGCGCCCTTCTTAGAGCCGCCGCCGCCCTGTCCGCCGCGCGTGCCGCCGCCCTTGCCCTTACTGCCGCCAGCGCCGCCTTTCTTCGTGCCGCCTTGACTGCTGCCGCCACCGGCTGCACCGCGTCCGCCGCCGCCTTTTGCTCCTCCTTTAGCAGCGCCCTTCGCACCGCCCTTCGCGCCGCCTCTTGAGCCACCGCCGGATGCTTTAGAAGCTCCCTTCTTCGCGCCGCCCGTGGGACGTGTTGCGCCGCCGCGACCACCCGCGCCGCCCGCGCTGCCGCCCTTGCCTGCGCCACCTTTAGTGCTGCCCTTGGCTCCTGCCTTGGAGGCTTTCTTCTGACCGCCGCCGCCTGTGCTGCCGCGTCCGCCGCCAGCGTTGCCGCCGGTTTTGGCTCCACCCCTGGCTCCCTTACCGGCTGCGGCTGCGGGCGTGCCGCCACCACCGCCGCCACTCTTGCTGGAACCCTTCGAGCCGCCGCCCTTCTGAGAGCCTTTTCCAGCGCCGCCGCCAGCGCTGCCCGAAGCGCCGCGCTCGCCGCCTCCGTCTATGATAATAGGCGGATCAGTACCTCTTGCTCCTCCGCCGCTACCTTTCTTCGCAGCGCCTCTACTACCCTTGCTGGCAGCGCCGCCTGCGGCCTTGCTCCCACCAGTCGGGCCGCCCTTGCTGCTGCTGGAACCGCCGCCACCGCCGGTCGCGCCGACGCCAGATGGACCACCGCCTGTGGCTCTGCCAGTCGTGCCGGTTGCGCCACCGCCTTCGGTCCCTCCCGTCCCTTCTGTCGAAGAGCCGCCGCCCGCGCCGCCGGTTGAGCCTTCACCGCCCGTGCCGCTACCGCCGCCGCTGCCGCCCGTGCCGCTGCCTTCGGACGAGCCGGAGGCGATTCCGGTCGCGCGGCCTATGGCTGTACCGCCGTGGCCTTCACCGCCGCCTGTGTCGCCAGCGTCTCCACCGGCGCTGCCTGTCGAGGGTGTCTCAAGTCCATCACTCATTTTGTGGTCGTGTTGCTCGTCCCGATTTCCACCTTTACCTTGTTCTGCCATCTCACTTCTCCTTTTTGTAAGGTCAAAACTATACGGTTGGTGACCGAACTACCGTCACGATTTACGCGTCCATGATTGCGGCGGAGAATAGCACACATTGCATGCGTGTGAGTCTCTCTTTCTCATGCGCGAGGAAAAATTTTTGAAGTGAGCATCTCAAGTTGCCGTGACGGCTGTCGAACCGTTATAAATAGATTCACACGTCCATGCAAATAGACGCTCTGACTTCATCGCTCGCCGTACTGACGGCCATGATTACGCCCGCCGTGTTGATTTCCGCGAGCGGCACGATGATCCTGTCCACTTCCACGCGGCTCGGTCGCGTCGTGGACCGCGTGCGTTCCCTGTCCGACCGCCTGGAAGAACTCGCGCGCGAGACGACAGAGGTAGAGTTTGCGGATGAAAGACGCAAGATGGTCTTTAATCAGATGGACATGTTGACGAGCCGTTCGCGGCTGCTGCAACGCGGGCTGACGGTTTTCTACATGGCGGTCGGCATCTTCGTCGCCACCAGCGTCGCCATCGGCGTTGTCGCCGTGACGGGCGTGCGTTACAGTTGGATTCCGGTAGTGCTCGGACTCATCGGCGCGTGCTTTCTGTTTTACGGCAGCATCCTGCTCATCTTCGAGGCACGCCTCGCGCTGAGCACGACTCACGCGGAGATGGATTTCCTGTGGCGGCAGAGCAAGCGTTACGTGCCGCGCGAACTGGCAGAGCAGTACAAACCGCACACGGTGCATTTCAGGAAGCATGACTAAGAAGAATCAGAAGTCGGGAGTCGGGAGTCGGGAGTCTGAAGAGATTCAAAAGTCTCAAGAGTCTCAAGAGCCTTCGTATCTGAGGCTGTTTCAGACGGGCGAACTGTTGAGACGCGTGGAGGCTCTGGAAGGCTTGCTCGCGCGTTGCACTGTGTGCCCGCGCGACTGTCTCAACAATCGTCTCTCAAATGAAATCGCGGCCTGCTATTCTGGACGGCTGCCCGTCGTCTCATCCTACACCGCGCACTTCGGAGAGGAACCGGCGCTGGTCGGCTCGCACGGCGCGGGCAATATCTTTTTCGGCAATTGCAATCTGCGCTGCGTCTATTGCCAGAACTACCAGATTTCGCAGACGCACAGGGAGCAGATCAAGAACGAGGTGACGCACGAACGCCTGGCCCGGATGATGCTTGAGCTACAAGAGCGTGGCTGTCACAACGTCAACTTCGTCTCGCCCACACATTTCGCGCCGCAGATGGCCCGCTCAATTTTGCTCGCCGCCAGAGAGGGCTTGCATGTGCCCATCGTCTACAACACGAACGCTTATGACTCTGTCGAAGTCCTGCGACTGCTCGACGGCGTGGTGGACGTTTACCTGCCGGATTTGAAGTACGCGGGGAACGAAGAGGGTTACACGTATTCAAAGGTCAGAGATTATAAAGACCATGCGCGGCGGGCAGTCTCGGAGATGTACAGGCAGATGGGAGACGAGCTTGTGTTCGGCGCGGACGGATTGCTCAAGCGCGGCCTCTTGATACGCCTGCTGGTGCTGCCCAATGACATGGCGGGCGTGCGCGAATCGCTCGAATGGATTAAGGATGCTTTGAGCGAGCGCGTCGCGGTCTCTTTAATGGCCCAGTATTACCCGACCAATCGCGCGGCGACGGACGAGCGTTACATTATGCTCTCGCGCCGGATTACCGAATCGGAATGGATGCGCGCGGTCTCTGCACTGGACGAACTTGGAATGGCTGAGGGCTGGATGCAGGAATACGACGGTGCGTCGCATTATTATCGCCCCGATTTCACAGACCGCGAGACGCCCTTTAAAGACATACGTGATTTTCAATCCGAATGAAAGAGGTGTTTGAGATTGAGCGAGACTGATGGAGCGAGAGTCGGTGCGCCAGCGCCGGACTTTACCCTGATGGACGGCGAGGGACAGCCCTGGCGTTTATCGGACCAGCGCGGCGAGGTCGTCGTGCTGCTCTTTTATCCGGGCGATGAGACGCCCATCTGTACCAGGCAGATGTGCTCCGTGCGCGACCGCTGGGATGATTACGCGGCGACGGGCGCGCTGGTCGTCGGCATCTCGACCGATTCGGTGGAATCGCACAAAAATTTCGCGGAGCATCACGGCCTCCCGATGCGGCTGCTCGCGGACACGGGCGGCGAAGTGAGTAAGGCTTACGGCGCGCGCTCATTACTGCCGGGTCGCACCGCGCGCTCCGTCTTCGTGATAGATGCAGACGGCATCCTGCGCCATCGCAAGGTCCAACCGCTCGGCCTCTTTCGCCCCAAGGATGACGACATTCTCAAAGAAATCGGAAAAGCAGTAAAGAAATAGTTTTCAGTTTTCAGTTTTCAGTTTTGAGCAAAGATCATCTTGCTTTTTCTGAAAACTGGAAACTGAAAACTGTTCCAACGGAGGTTATAAAATGGCTGATAAAATCAAGTGCAAGCGTTGCGGGGAAAAGCGAGAGGCGCTGGGTTACGCGCCCATTCCGACGGAGTTGGGGCAGAGAGTCGCGGTGGAAATCTGCCAGCCATGCTGGGCCGCCTGGCTGCAAAAGCAGAATCAACTCATCAATCACTTCGGCCTCGACGTGGCGAACCCGGACACGCATCAATTTCTCTTCGACCAGATGAAACTCTTCTTCTTCAACGAAGGTGTTCAACTGACGCAGATAGACACGTCGCAGGAAGGCAACGTTAAGTGGTGAAAGAGAGAGGCTGGAAGCTGGAGACTAGAGGCTGGCTCAACACATTTTCTCATGTTCGGCGTCTCGCGCCTTATGGCTTCTTAATCTTATAGGTTTTAGGAAACTGCGGCTCCATAGATGGTGTCGGCGTCGGCCTGGGGCGGCTGTTGTTATTGTCATCCTCTATGTCTCGCGTGGAAGGCTGAATATCTGTCCCCGTGTTGGGCTGAGCATTGGTTGAAGTTGCGGGGCTTGGCTGTGCGGGCTGCGATGCGGAAGAATGTCGCAGGCTGCGGCGCGCAGATTTTCTGCCGGGACGCGAATGACGACGACGCTTCGACGCACGAGAAGCCTGAGCGACAGATGATGACGCCGCGTCGTGTGGACCCAAGCTGAGACTGTTCCCAGCGCGGGCCGCGCGCGCCGGAAAGAGACAGGAGATTGGCAGCGCGAGCGCCAGCGCGATGGTCTTGAGATTAATCTTCATGTGTGCCTCCACAAACAAGCCGCCTGATTTTTCCGTCCTCATCTGAGGAGCAGTCTCATCTTAATGAAGAATCAACCGGGATTCAATCGCCGCTCACTCGCGGCACGCCAGTGAGCATGTGCGTCTTGAATGTAAGGAACAAGTAATTCACCACCGCAGACACAGAGGACACAGAGGACGCACAGAGTTAAGCATTCAAGCCTCTGTGCTAACTCTGTGTCTTCTGTGTTTGCGGTGGTGAATGTCTCTTTCATCTTCACTGAAGGCACATTGAAACGCAACCCGTTATTGACAACGGTGGGCAGACAGCTTAAAGTGCGTAACGCTACAGTAAATGAGTGATGTGGTGATTTCTTTCCGCGTCATCCCGTTCAACAATACAAAGTAAGAGAATTTTGACTGCTTGTTGCCCTGTGGCGCACCTCGCTGCTCTAAACTTCGGCGGAAGCCGGTCTTGAGCTTTCCCTTCTGGAAGTGTCTTTTGAACAGCGCAGGAATTCATCGCATGCATTCGCACTGAGGCCGAAGTAAAGATATTTCCTGAGCCTGAGTTTCCTTTCCGTTTGGTAAGGCTCCTGAATCTTGAGGTGTCCATCTTCGCCCGCCAGTCCGAGCACCCGCCAAAAGATCGAGCATCCAGACGCGCTCTGCCCATGAACTTGACGTGAGCGGCGCCTGGAGAATGGTTGAACATGGCAGGTCATGTAAATATCTACGGCGACCAGTAGTAGACGGTCGCGCCAGCTGCCCATCTGCGCGTCAATCCTCGGCCCCGAATAAATGGGCCAACCGATGACTGTCACGCGCTTGACCAATAACCCCTCCGGTGAATCCGACCTTTGATGTTTGGAGATAGATTATGACAAGAAAGACAGGGCTGGGATTGATTCTGGCCGTCGCGCTCATCCTGCCGCTGGCGATGATTACATCAAGCTACGCGAAGCGAAACAAACAACCCTCCAGTCGAAACTTGACCCCCGGCGAGATCGCCACCAAATTGCCCATCTCCGTGCAGAATCAACTCGCCGCCAAGGGAGCCAAAGCTTTTGCGAAGAGCCCCGACCGGCCTTACTCCGAGCGGATGAATAAGGGCCAGGATACGGCCAACCTCTATCCTGATAATATCAACGACATGTCAGGGCCGGGCCGTCTCGCCTATCTCTCGGCCTATGCTCGCCAGAACGGCGGCAAAGGCATCGGCCCGAACGGCGGCAGCGGCTGTCTCTTCGACGACCCTGCTTGCGAGCATGAAGGCGGCGTGGGCCTCAACGATAAGCAATCGGAGATGGGAATTGCGGTTGACCCTTCGGGCATGAACGTCGTCATCGGATTCAACGAAGCACAGGGCTTCGCGACCAACCCTTTTCTGCTGTCCGGCTTTGCCACTTCCCATGACGGCGGCGCGACCTTTACCGTCACCGGCACGATGCCCTCGCCCGCCAATCAGAGCATCGGCGCGACCCTCTACCCGCAGATTTTTGGCGACCCGGACATCAAGTGGATTCCCACAGCCGTGACGGCGCAGACGCCGAACGGCGGCGTCTTCGTCTACGCGTCCATCATGGTTAAGACCATCACGGGTCCGAGCACAATTGCGGGCACGGTGCAGACTTTGAGCATCCATCGCTCGACCGATTTTGGCAATACCTGGACGGGGCCTTTCGAGGTCACTCCGGCCACCAATCCGAACGGCGCGTTCAGCGGCAACAACGCGCGCGACACCTCCGACAAAGAGTTGATAGACGTGGACCCGGACACTGGCCGCCTGATGGTCGCCTGGTCCAACTTTACGTCCGCGACCTTTTCGCCCGTTGGCAAGCAGATGTTCACGACCTTCTCGGACGACATCGCGACGGCGGCTGTGCCCACATGGTCTGCCCGCCAGAATGTCAACCTCGCCAGCACGATTCCCGGACAGGGCATCATCCCGCGCTTCGCGGGCAACGGCAGCCCGAATGTTTACGTCACCTACCAGAGCCAGACGACGGGCCTCGCGGCGCAGGAGTTTTTCGCACGCTCTACGGACAACGGCGTGAGCTTCAGCCCGGCAGTGGCTTTGACGGCCTCGACCTTCAAAGTCATGGACTACGTGCTGGGCAACGACCGCTCGCACGACTTCCCCTGGATGGCCGTGGATACTACGGCAGGAGCTAATACGGGCAACATCTACATCGTCTATGCGGATAATACCCTGAACGACGGCGCGGACATCGTCTTCCAGAAGAGCGTTGACGGCGGCCTGAACTTTACCCCGCCCGTCCAGTTGAACGCGCGACCCGGCACGGACCGCCCGCAGTGGTTCCCCGTCGTCACCGTGGACACAACTACAGGACGCGTCTGGGTCTTCTACTACGACCAGGGCGTGGCCGACAGCGGCGATGCGATGGAGACGAGCGTCGTCTATTCGGATAATGCCGGTGTGACGTGGTCCAATCAGGTCACGCTGTCGGATCGTCCTTTCCACGCGGGCTACGGCAACGATACGGGTCAGCCCAATTTGGGCGACTACAACGCCGGAGTCGCGCAGGGCGGCAATCTCTACTCGACCTTCGCTTACACTCCGAACGTCGTCCTTTTCCCTGACGGGCAAACCGCAGCCACCTTCCCGTCCCTCGATGCCTTCTTCAAGAAGACGAGCGAGACCCCGGCGCGTGTCGGGTTGGAGATTCGCAATCATCCGCCGGGCGGCGTCACGATGCTTGAGAAGCCCACAACTCAGACCGCAGAGTTGACGATTCCGCTGACCAACATCACCACCAATACGTTAGACTCGCCGACGGGCTACGCGACCGTCAGCGCCACGCTCTCAACCACGACGCCCAACGTCTCTGTGACGACCGCGACGCAACCTTATCCGAGCGTCAGTGCGGGCGCGACGACGACCAACGCCGCTCCCTTCGTCATCCAGTTCGCGCCCGCTTTCGTCTGGGGCACGAAGGTGGATTTCACACTCAACGTGACCACCTCCCAGGGAAACAGGACGCTCCTGTTCAGCGAGAACACGGGCAACAAGGCCGTCACCACGAACCTGCTGACGCAGGACTTCGAGGGCGCGGCGCTTCCGGCCCTGCCCGCCGGTTGGACCACGGCGCACGGCGGTGGTACTAACACAGTGCCCTGGGTGACGGCGGTCAACATGCCGAAGACTAATGCCCCCTCGCCCAACAATAAGGGGCTGTATCACATCAACGCGAACGATGCCGCCAACCCGACGCGCTTTGAGCGTGCCTTTTCACCTTTATTTGTTGTTCCAGCCGCTTCGACGTTCGTCTCCGTTGACTTCGACATCGCTTACGATACGGAAGACGACCCAAGCTTCGTCTACCAGGCTTACGACGGGGCGCTGCTGCGTATCACGGACCAGACCGCCGGAAGGACTTTGCGTTCGGTGCTGACAGAGACTTTCGCGGACCAGCAGACCACGGGAAATATTTTCCACTACCCGAAACACTTCCCGCGCAACAGCAGCGCGGCTTACTTTGAAGACATGTCCGCGTGGGCCGGTGATTCGACCGCCGTCTCAGGCAACGATCCAAAGGGCTTCCTGCACGTCCACATGCTCTTCCCAGGGATGGGGGGCAGCACCGCGCAGCTTCGCTTTGAGTTCGCGCAGGACAGCAACGGCATCTGCACGGACGTGAGGCCGACGGACACCAACTGCGGCGTGCTGGTTGATAACGTCGTCGTCAACAACATCACCTACAACGCGCCGACCGCCGCCGCTGCGAACCTCAGCGGTCAGGTCATCACGCCCGACGGTCAGCCTTTGCCGGGCGTCGTGATGCAACTCGGCGGCAATAAGTCCGCACGCGTCGTGACGGACAGCGCTGGCAACTATCGCTTCGCCAATCTGGATTCGGGCCAGTTCTACACGGTCCAGCCCGCGAGGTCCAATTACAACTTCAGCCCGTCGGAGCGTTCCTTCTCCCTGACGGCTGACAAGACGGACGCGGTCTTCACGGCCACGCCACTGGCACAGCCCACGGGCAATCCGCTGGATACGGACATGTTCTTCGTGCGTCAACAATACGTTGACTTCCTCGGACGTGACCCGGATGAGAACGGACTCGCTTACTGGACCAGTGAGATTGACAAGTGCGGCATTGACACGACGTGTCTCAACCAGAGGCGCACCGGTGTCGCGGCTGCCTTCTTCATTGAGCAGGAGATGCAACAGACAGGCTCCTTCGTCTATCGCCTGTACAATGCGGGTCTCGGTCGCGAACTCTCCTATGCGGAGTTTTCAGGTGATCGCGCGCAGGTCGTCGGAGGGGAAGCTCTGGAGATGACCAGGGAGAGATTCCTCGAACAGTTCGTGGAGAGACCGGAGTTCGTACAGAAGTATGGCGCGGCCAACACGGCTGAGTCCTACGTGGACGCTCTGTTGGCGACCGTCAGACAAAGCAGCGGAGTTGATTTGAGCGGCGACCGCAGCACGCTCATAGACAAGTACAACCTGATCCGCGACGAGAAGGAGAAACGCCCCGAAGTCCTCAAGGATGTCATCGAGGCCGCTTCCTTCAAGCAGGCCGTCTATAATCCATCGTTCGTCCTGATGGAGTACTTCGGCTACTTGAAGCGTGACCCTGAGAAGCCGGGCTACGACTTCTGGCTCAACGTTCTCAATAACAAGGAGCCGCAGAACTACAGAGGCATGGTCTGCTCCTTCATCACCAGCAGTGAATATCAACTGCGCTTCAGTCCGGTCGTGACGCACAACAATCGAGAGTGCGCGCCCTGAACCGAGAGCAGTAGATCAGAGACAGCAGTTCTAAAGACTGACTGAGACCCTCCGGGGCAAAAGTGAAGATGCCTGACAGCCAGGCGCATACTTCACGTTTGCCCCTTTTTCTTTGACACAGCTTCCCTCTTTAATGCATCCGGGCGGGGCGCTCGCCATGTGAGAGGCGCGTGTATTTCCCTTCCGGCCCGTTGGTCCACATTTCCGATTTTCCAAACTTTACATTGACATCCACAGCCTGACGCTCTAGTATTCGCACACCATCAGTGTTAGTAAGGTTGGGCCTGCGTCGGGTCGCCAATCTTTACCTCCTGTCAATCTTTAACGACATGCACATGGTTTGATGCGGGTTTTCAGGGGCAAACTCATCCGCATCAATCAAGACTTACCACTTCGATCAAGGGCATTTAGTTTACTCACGCAAGACCGGCTTCCCGCTTTCTGAAGCTGTCGGGCAAAAGCTTTTTTTCTTCCGTCCAGCCAACCAACACAAGAGAGAGAGACGTGTTTTAGTCTCCCTCGAATAAGAACAAGCGGTCGTCGGCAGCGTCCCATTCCTTGCCGGTTGAGGCAGGAATTTACCACCTCAAAATTGCTAATCTATGTACCCGAAAGTTGATGGAGAATCCCCAATGAATTCCTCGAAAAATTTCTTACACAACCAGCTGACAGCGCACAGGCGCACCGTTCTCGTGACTCTTTTAACGCTCGCCGTAGCTGCTCTCTTGTGGCCCACGAGCGCAGCTTTCGCGCAAACTGATAACAGGATGCAAGCGAACACGGACGCATCTGGCAGGGGCAAGGCGAGTCGCCAGTCGAATAAAGGGAGAGATGGTTTCTCGGCTGAACAGGTCTCCAACCCGTCACTGGATGCGGTGACGGCGACGACCTATCCCTTTACCACCAGCGCCGGTGTCGCGCTCGAAGATATGTCGAGCGGCACGACCCAACTGGTCGCGGCCAATGTGGACGACACGGCCTCAGCCGTCACGAATATCGGTTTCGATTTCTGGTACGACGGGGTTCGTTTCACGCAGTTCTCCTGCAACGCGAACGGCCTGTGCCGCCTGGGGAGCACGGCTGTCACCGCCGAGTTCGACAACGCGGATGCCACCTTCGGGTTCAACACGACGACGAACGCGCCGAAGATTGCTCCATACTTTGACGACCTGTGGGTTGGCACGAACGGCAAGGTCCATTTCAAAGTCGTCGGCAGCGCGCCGAACCGCAAGCTGGTCGTCGAGTGGCTCAACGAGCAGATACCGCTGGTCGGAACGGGAGTCGCCGGGGCAGGCACTTTTCAGATGTGGCTCTTTGAGACGAGCGGCGTCATAGAGTTCGTCTACGGCAACGGCATCGCGGTCAACAGCGCGAACGGCGGTTACTCTATCGGGTTGCAGTCGGGCGCGGCGACCAACTTCGCCAGCGTCACATCTTCCACTTCAAGCGTTTCCTACGCGGCGGCCAACAACACGCAGACCAACGCCATCGCGGCTGGCACTGCTTACATCTTCACGCCGAACGTCCCGGCGGCTCCGACGACTTTGACCTTCGCGCCCGTCACGGGAGCGAGCGTTCAGCTTAACTGGGCCGACAATTCATCCAACGAGGTCGGGTTCGTCATCTATCGCTCGACCGACGGCGTGAATTACAATTTCATTACTCAAACCGCCGCCAACGCGACCTCTTTCAATGATTCGGGACTGATTCCCGGCACGACCTACTTTTATAGAGTCTACGCCGTCACGGAAGGCGCGCTCAGCGGCGTCCTTTCCGGCAGCCAGGCCACGTCACCGGCGGGAGTTGTGACATCAACGGCGGCTGGTGGAAACTGGAGCGCACCCGGCACATGGGTCGGCGGCGTGGTCCCGACCGCAGCCGACAACGTCACGATTGTTGACGGCGCGACCGTCACGATTGATATAGCGGCCACTGCTTTGAACCTGACGGTCGGACAGGGAACGTCCGGCATCTTGCAGTATGAACCGACGACCGCGCGCACTCTGACCGTTGGTCAGGCTGTGACCATCGCCACCGGCGGCGTCTTCCAAAGCGCCGCGACCGGGACCGTCACGACGCACGTCCTTTCGGTAGGCTCTGACCTGACCAACAACGGCACGCTCGACTTCAGCACCAACGCCAACACCGCAGCCGCCAGCATTACCTTCACCGGCGCGACCAACAACACTTTCTCAGGCACAGGCGCAACCACGGACATCCGTGCCATCACCATCAACAAGGGCACGTCTAACGCTAACGTGCTTGAATTGCTGCCGACCAACTTCACCGTTCGCGGAGTCGCGACGGATGTCGCTGGCTTCCTGACGCTGACCAACGGCACTTTCAAAATCTCCGGCACGTTCGCGGTCACGAACAGGGTCTTCACGACCGCGACCTATGTGATTCCGGCGACCGCTGGCATCTGGCTCAACAATCCCAACTTCGTGGTTGCCGGGACCGCTTCGAGCACGACCACCAACTGCAACGGTCTCTTCAGACTGACGCAGGGCACTTACAATGTCGGCGTGGGCGCGGCTGATGGCATCGGCGGGGCCGCTGGCGCGGTCTTCATCATAGAAGGCGGCACGCTCAACGCGTCCGGGCGTTTTGGCCCGCAGAGCGCGGTCAGCTACACGCAGACGGCTGGCACGGTCAACGTCGCCGTCGTCGGCAATAGCCGCTCTCTCTTCGGCTCGTTTGAGCTTTTCAGTTCCGGCTCATTCTTTACGATGAGCGGCGGCACGATTAACGTCATCAATCGCAACACGGGCACGACGCAGGTGGATTATGACGTGCTCTCCGGCACGGCAAACACGAACGTGACCGGCGGACTGCTCGTCATCGGCGCGACGGGTGCGCCAGCCGCGACCACCTATCACGTCCAGGGCACGACGCCCAATCTCACTATCAATCCTGGGATGACGATGGTCGTGACGACGAACGCCAGTTCGACCTTCCCTCTGTTTATGCGCGGCACGACCGTCTTGAACAACGGCGCGATCACATCAGCCGCGACCGGCAGCCCGCGCTTCGACTTCGGCGGCAACGGTCCTATGACCTACACCGGCGGCACGTTTGGCACGGCGGCCACGCCCTTCGCGGGTGTCGGCATCAGCGCCAACAGTACCTTCCTGACGACGCTCAATTCTCCCATCGTCTGCAACCGCGTCAATCTGTTTCAGGGAGGCTTCATCAACAGCAACCAGATTACGCTCGGCAATCTGGGCGCTTCCACCACAGTCGTGCAGATCGGCTCGACCGGACTGACGACCCCTGGCGGCTCCTTCGACGTGAGTCCCAATCACCAGCAGGGTTCGGGCGGCGAGATCGTCATCTACGCTTTTGAGACGACGCCGCGCACGACGGGCGTTGAAGTCAACCCGACGCGCATTCTCACCAGCATGTCCGTTGACAATTCCAACAACTTGACCATCGCGGGCGGCGACATCTCGCTTTCCAGCGCGGCAGCCGCGCTCACGATGACCAGCGGCAGAATCATTACCGGCGTGAATACGCTGGCGCTGCTCTCCGGCACGGCGACGGTCACGCGTACGAGCGGTTACGTTGACGGCAATTTCCGTAAGAACTATGCCGCCGCCGCCAGCAAGGTCTTCGAGGTCGGCACGGCCAACGGGTATTCGCCCGTCACGGTCAACGCCACCGCCGGGACATTCCCGACCGATTTCACGGCCAAGGCTGTGCAAGGGCCGCAGCCCGCCGTCAATCCCGCAACTTCAATCCAGAGATACTGGACCTTGAACGGCACGGGCATCACTGCCGACCTGACCTTCCAGTATCTAGCCGCAGACGTGATGGGCACTGAAGCCAACTACAGGGTCATACGCGTCATCGGCGGGACTTCCGTCTCCTTCCCGACCAGCACGGTCAACACTGGCACGCATGTCGCAACCCTGACGGGCGTCAGTACCTTCTCCGACTGGACGGTGGGCGAGACGAGTTCCCCGACCGCCGCGCCAGCCACCATCAGAGGACAGATTACCAACCCGGACGGCTCTCCTCTGGGCGGCGTGATTGTCAATCTGGGCGGCTCACAGTCTGCCCGTACGATCACCGACGGCAACGGGATGTATCGCTTCGATAACGTCGAGAGCGGCAAGCTCTACCTGGTCAGACCGGACAGGGCCAACTACAGCTTCTCTCCGTCGGAGAGGGCCTTCTCCCTGAACGCGGACAAGACGGACGCGGTCTTTACGGCCACTCCGGCTTCAATCCCGACAGGCAATCCGCTCGACGCAGACATGTACTTCGTCCGGCAGCAGTATCTAGACTTCCTCGGACGCGAGCCTGATCATCTGGGCTTGCTTTACTGGACCAGTGAACTCGACAAGTGCGGCACTGATGCCCCCTGTCTCAACCAGAGGCGCGTAGACATCTCCGCAGCCTTCTTCATGGAAGCGGAGTTACAGCAGACAGGCTCATACGTGTATCGTCTCTACAAGGGAGCGCTGGGTCGCAGGCTCTCCTATGAAGAGTACAGCGCAGACCGGCAGAAGGTCGTTGGCGGCGATGATCTTGACGCCAGCAAGAAAGCCTTCGCGGGCGAGTTTGTCAAACGTCATGAGTTTACGGAGAAGTACAGCCAGGCGACGGGCGCGGAGAGTTTCGTGGATTCGCTGCTCGCCAGCCTCCAGCAGACGAGCGGGGCCGATCTCTCGAACCAGCGCAGCGCCCTCATAGAGAGCTACAACGGCGGCGCAAATATGAACGAGAGCCGCGCTTTAGCGCTCACCAAAGCGATAGATGTGACGGCCTTCAAGGATGCCGAGTACAACCCGTCGTTCGTCCTGATGGAGTACTTCGGATACTTGAAGAGGAACCCGGAGACCGAAGGCTTCCAGTTCTGGTTGAACGTGCTGGACAACAAAGAGCCGCGTAACTATCGCGGGATGGTCTGCTCTTTCATCACCAGCGCAGAATATCAACTCAGGTTCAGCCCGGTCACAACCCACAGCAACCGCGAGTGCAGGTAAGATAACCACGCGACCCTGACCTGCATTCTCCATCATCTCGCTTACATCTTTTGATGCAAGCGAGCAAAGCGGAGAGGCCGCGCCAGACCTTTGAGTCTGG
>DASYML010000073.1:0-7414 GCA_036009045.1 Pyrinomonadaceae bacterium | reverse complement strand
AGATGAGAGCCTCAACCCGACGCCCTTCCTTTGCGCCAGGTCCAGCATAAGCATCCCCCTTGAGAAATTCTTGAGGCACAATTGCAAACAGCTATCATTGGAAACTGCTCTCACGGTCCAGACGAATTTTAAGCCGCTAGGCGTGATGGCCGTTTGACCTTGAGAGGTGCTGGCGGAGGTAGTGGCCTGTGTGGGAATCTTTGGCGCGCATGATTTGTTCGGGGGTGCCGGTGGCGACGACGTGGCCGCCGAGTTCGCCGCCTTCGGGACCGAGGTCTATGAGATAGTCTGCGGTCTTGATGACATCGAGGTTGTGTTCGATGACGAGGAGTGAGCCGCCCGCGTCAATTAAAGCGCGGAAGGCTGCGAGGAGTTTGTTGATGTCGTCGAAGTGGAGACCTGTGGTCGGCTCGTCGAAGATGTAGAGGGTTTTTGCGCCGGTGCGTTTTGAGAGATGCGCGGCGAGCTTGACGCGCTGGGCTTCGCCGCCCGAAAGGGTCGTCGCGGATTGGCCCAGACGCAGATAGCCGAGTCCGACATCATCAAGCACGCGGAGGCGATTCGTAATCTTCGTCACTTCGCGGAAGAAGGTCATGGCCTCGCGCACGGTCATGTTGAGCACGTCGTGTATATTCTTGCCGCGATAGCGCACATCTAGAATTTGCGGTTTGAAGCGAGAGCCTTTGCACTCTTCGCAGACCAGTTCGACATCCGCCAGAAACTGCATTTCGACGGTCACAGTGCCATCGCCCTGGCAGACTTCGCAGCGCCCGCCCGGAACGTTGAAGGAGAAGAAGGAGGGGTCGAAGCCGTGCGTCTGCGCCTCGCGCGTCTGGGAGAAGGCTTCACGAATCGCGTCGTAGACTTTGATGTACGTGACGGGGTTCGAGCGCGGCGTGCGACCGATGGGAGACTGGTCCACTAATATCACATCATCAACGAACTGCCCGCCGGAGAGTTCTTTGAACGCGCCGACGTGGCCCTGCCAGTCTCCGCGCTGCTTCTTGATTCCGGCGTAGATGCAATCGTGTATGAGCGTTGATTTGCCTGAGCCGCTAACGCCCGTCACGCAGGTCAGCATGTCGAGCGGTATCTCGACATTTATGTTTTTGAGATTGTGTTCGCTCGCCCCGCGCAGGGTGAGTTTTCTTTTCTGCGGCGCGCGTCTTTGCTTGGGTTCTTTAATCTCCACTTCGCCGCGCAGGTATCGCGCCGTCAAAGAGTGCTTGTCGCGCAAGAGGTTTTTGAAGTTGCCCTCGTAGATGACCTGCCCGCCGAGTTCTCCGGCGGCTGGTCCAATATCTAAGATGTGATCGGCGGCGCGCATCATCTCCGGGTCGTGTTCGACGACGAGCACGGTGTTGCCTATGTCGCGCAGGTTGTGCAGGAGACGTATGAGCCTTGAACTATCGCGCGGGTGCAATCCTATAGATGGTTCATCGAGGACGTAGAGCGCGCCGACGAGCGACGAGCCGAGGTTGGTCGCCAGTTGAATACGCTGCGCTTCGCCGCCGGAAAGCGTGGAGGCGAGACGATCCAGCGTCAGGTAGTCTAACCCGACATCAACCAGAAAACGCAGACGCCGCCTGACTTCAAACAAGACTTTGTCGGCAATCGCCATCTGTTCCGTAGAGAGTTCGAGCGTCTCGAAGAAGAGGGCCGTGTCCTTGATGGAGAGAGAGCAGACTTCTGGCAGAGTCCTGCCGCCGACTTTCACATCGCGCGCTTCCTGCCTGAGCCGCCCGCCTTTGCAATCCGGGCACAAAGTATAGCCCCTGTACTTTGAGAGAAAGACCCGTACGTGCAGCTTGTACTTCTTCGTTTCCAGCCACGCGTAGAAGCCGCGCACGCCGCCCCAGCGTCCCTTGCCCTCGATAATCGCGTTCTGGTCCGCGAGCGGGAGTTGGTTAAAAGGCACGTCCAGAGAGATACGTTCGGACTTACAGAAGCGATTGAGTTCGGTCCTGGCCCACTCGTGCTGCGGTTTGGTCCAGGGTTCGATAGCGCCCTCGTTCAAGGTGAGCGCGGGATTCGGAATCACGAGGTCCATGTCGAGACCTATGATATTGCCGAAGCCCTGGCAGGCGGGGCACGCGCCGAAAGGATTGTTGAAACTGAAGAGACGCGGTTCTGGTTGAGCGTAAATCGTGCCGTCGTATTTGCACTCGAAGCGCTCTGAGAAATAGAAGCGCTGCGGTTCGGCTTCAGCCGTGAGGACGATGGCCGTCCCGTGTCCTTCCTGAAAGCAGGTCTCAAGCGAATCCACCAGACGCTGTCGCACATCCTCGCGCGCGACCAGTCTATCAACCAGGACGAAGACGTTCTCGAAATCATCACGCGTGTAATCGTCCGGCGAGTTGAGTTCAATCGCCTGCCCCTCCGCGAAGAGACGCGTGAAGCCTCGCTGCATGAGGCTCATGACGTGGGCCGTGACGGTGCGGCGGTCTGTGGCCTTCGTTCTGGTCTCAGCCCTGGCTTTGCGCTTCGCGCCGCTCTTCTTCGTCGCCGCGCCGCCATCGCCGTTGGTCTCCACATGGAGGCCCGCTTCGGCGGGAAAGAGGACGTAAAAGCGCGTCCCTTCGGATAGCTCCCGGAGGACTTCCTGCGCGGAGGATTCGGGGGAATCGCTCTGGACCACTCGCCCGCAGACGCGGCAATAGGTGATGCCCGTGCGAGCGTAGAGCAAGCGCAGGTAATCATAGATTTCCGTCTGCGTGCCGACGGTCGAGCGCGGGTTGCGCGTGGAATTTTTCTGGCGGATGGCGATGGCGGGCGCGATGCCGCGCACTTCGTCCACGTCCGGCTTGTCCATCCGCTCAAGAAACTGGCGCGCGTAGGCCGAGAGCGATTCGACGTAGCGACGCTGGCCTTCTGCGTAAATGGTGTCAAAGGCGAGCGATGATTTGCCGCTCCCGCTGACGCCCGTGACGACCGTCAACTGGCCCACGGGGATGGAGAAGGAAATATTCTTGAGATTGTTGACGCGCGCTCCGCGTACTTCAATGGCTTCTTCTGTCATGTCTCAAAACGCTGCCGTCGCACATAGTCAGGAATCAGGGGGTGCGGCAAAACATATATGATACCCCGTTTTGCCCCGCAGGCGAAGCGGCCACAAGATAAGATAGCGGTTCAATTTGGCTTGAGTGAATATGAAAGAGGCATTCACGACCGCAGCTGAACCACTACTTCAAAAAGTAATTCGTTGACATTTACCCGCCTCGCTAATATTCTCTCCACGCTTTTCAAGTTTAACTCCTCAAGTGTCCCGCAACCCGTCATTCTCTAAATGGGAATGTCCCAACTTACCGGAGAACACAGATGAGAAAGATTTCATTTTTAACCCTTGCGTTTCTGGTTATCGCGGTTTTCAGCTTTCATACAGCATCGGCGCAAATCAGAGTGAAAATTCCGAAGATTCCGAAACCTGACCAGCCGCAAACGCAGCCGACGCAGACGAATGATTCGCAACCAACTCAGCCGCAGCCGGAAAGTCGAAACGAGACGAAAACGGCGGCGGCGAGCGGTGAAGACCAGCCAACCATCGCCAAAGACTCTGTCCAGGTGAAGGCTTTCACCAATAACTTCTATCACAAAAACTTCGACACCTGGAGTTGGTTTCCTCAAATCGAGTATCGCGTTAATGGGCCAATCGCCAGCGGCAGCCAACTCTACGTTGAATTCACGCTTCCCGGCTCAGGGCCGTGGGTCAAGTTCGATTGCAAGACGGAGGAGACACAGGCAGGCTACTGGTTGAAAACCGAGTGCGGGGCCAGAGACATTCCTGAAGATAAGAGCACCACCTACACAGGACCCGTCAACTTCGCCATACACATGCGTAATGAGTTAGCCGGGACAGACTCAACGCTCTTCAACGGCAAGATAAAAGTCGGGAAGGCGCATTCCAACGAGCAGGGTCCGAAGGCCGTCAATAAATTCGTCTATTACGTGGACGACGATTGGAACCTCCCGATAGGTTACGTCTTCTATACCGCCGATAGTACGAGGGGCATGGACCGCCCTGTGTTCAATCTCGCGTTCTGGGTGCGCGGAGAGGCGGTCAATTTTGAGCCTCACCTGTTTTACCAGGGTAAGGAAGTGGGCAAGATGTTTTATCAGGGCGAAGAGGTTGGCAAGGCCAGTTGCGAAGCAGAGGTGGAGAATGCGACCACGCATTACGTTGACGACTCGGTGCCGCAAAAAGCCAAGTGGTCGCGCGTGATATGCAGCTTCGTGAACGTACGTGGCTGGGACAAGACGGGGGAGCAGCCCGGCATGTTTGGGCCGCTCTACCTGCTCAGCGCGAATCCGGGCGATTACGAGTTCAAGCTGCTCTGGAATAATCACCTGGCGAGGTCTATCAAGTTCACCGCAGGTTCCGGCGGAAAGCTGGACAACGGCATCGCCTCCGCTAACAAACTCGGCAACAACCGCGTCATCGTGCCGGTCCAGATCATGGGAGACCAGGACGGCCAGTGGGACCGAACGGCGTGGAAGACGGATGCCTTCTATGGTAATCCGCTGACGGGCTTCACAGCTTCGCAGTAAATCAGAGGCCAGTGTCTTAATGTGAAAAACAAAGACGCTATCAGCCGTCAAGATAAGTGTCCAAGGTCTTATAAGACCTCGGACCCGTTGGTGAGGTTGACAGAGACGCTGTCGCTCATCAATACTCTGGCGCATGAAGAGACCACAGTTCACGTTGCGCGGGTTCAGGCGACCAAGAGAGGTGATGTTTCCGGCGCTGGGCAAACTTGAGCGCGAGGTGATGGAAGAGACCTGGCGTCGCGGGGAGATTAGCGTGCGCGAGATGCACAGGGCCTTCGATGAGCGGACGGCTTATACGACCTTGATGACGACGCTCGACCGGCTGCACAAGAAGGGCTTGCTGGCGCGGCGGAAGGACGGGCGCGCGTTTCTCTACAGCCCTAGCGTCTCGCGCGAGCAGTTCAAGCAGGGCGTGGCGGAGGATGTCATCGAAGGCTTGCTCAGTCTCGGCACGGAGAGCGTCGAGCCGGTCCTCGCCTGCATCGTCGAAGCCGTCAGCGAACACGACAGAGACCTCCTCGACGAGCTTGATCGTTTAGTCAGAGAGAAGAAACGCGAACTCCGCCGTTAGGGACTAAAGATGGTTTAAGGCTTCGAGTTCTGCGGGACTTGAAACCTCAAGCCTGCGACTGCAAACCTTAAACCCGCACCGCTTTGTAAGGCGTATGTACGAGATACTGGGAATTTCTCTGGGGCTGGCGGCGCTGTTGACATTCAACGCGCTCGCTTCGTTATTGGTGACGGCGATGTGGCGCGCGATTGGCGGCTGGACCCGCCATTGGTCCTCGCGTGTGCGAGCCGGATTCCTGTTCGCCCTGCGAATCGTTCCGGCGGCGGTCGCGCTCATCTTAGTCGCCACGCTCCTGGTTCCGTCCTATCTCAAATACGAACCTCTGACAACGACGGAACAAATCGGTCTCAAACTTACCATCATCTCTCTCATCTCGGCGATTGGGCTGGTCCTGGCGTGCTGGCGCGGCCTCGCTTCGTGGCGCGCGACGCGTGCGCTCATGCGGGAATGGATGCGCGAGGCCCTGCCCGTGCGGATAGCCAATGTCAACATCCCCGCGTATCGCATCCGTCATCCGTTTCCGATTATCGCCGTCGTGGGAACGATGCGGCCCAGGCTGTTCGTCGCGGGCCATGTGCTAGACGCCTTGAGCGATGAAGAGATGTCTGCGGCAGTGGCGCATGAATGCGGCCATCTCGCGGCGCGCGATAACTTGAAACGCATCATGCTGCGCGCGTGCCGGGACGTGTTGACGATTGTGCCTTGCGGTCGTTCGCTGGACCGCGCGTGGGCGGAGAACGCGGAAGGGGCCGCAGACGAATACGCGGCAAATCTTGGTCCAGCCGTCGCGCTCAATCTGGCTTCGGCGTTGATTAAAATCGCGCGCATGATTCCGGCGGGCGCGAGGCCGACGATGCCGCTCGGCGCTTTCCTGCTCGGAGACGAAGAGGGCGGCATTCGCTGGCGTGTGCGACGCTTGATAGAATTGGCGACGGGCGCAAGCGAAGCAAGCACTGTTCAAGACCGTGGCGCGCTGGCACGGCTCACAGTCTGGACCGGCTGGACCGCCGTCGGCGGGCTGCTCGTCGCCTGGGCCTTCACCCTCACGAGCACGCACGCGCTGGCCGAGATGCATGCCGCGCTGGAACAGGTCGTGCGCCTGCTCAACTGACCGTCTCTTATCTCAACCTCTCATCTCGAACTGGCCTCGCTGATCCACTCCACGCCCTCTCTGTCTTTCATCTACAACTCATCAAGCATCGTTGATTAACTACGACGGCTGGTAGTAATTGACGAGGCAACATAATCTGCTTGACAGAATCCACGCGTTGTTATGTGCCGAAGTGTGTAACCGGTTCATGCTGATGGTTAGCGAAAGGAAAGAGCGTCCCATGAAAAATCTCACTCTCAGACTCTGGATTGCCTTGTTCATCCTCTTTGGTTTGAGCGCCGCCGGTCGGGCCCAATCGAACGCCGGGATTATTCGCGGCACGATTACGGACCAGGCGGGCGCGGTCGTTCCCGGCGCGAGAGTCCGGCTGACTAACCCGCTCACCGGTTACTCGCAGGAGGCCACGACGAACCGCGAGGGCAGCTACCAACTGATAGACGTGCCCTTTAACAATTACACGCTCGCGGTCGAAGCGACGGGGTTCGAGCGCGTCGTGCGTGAAGTCGGCATCGCATCGAATCTCGTGCGGCAATTGAATCTTCAACTGGGCGTCGCAGCCGTCAAGCAGTCCGTCAACGTCGAGAGCGACGCGAGAGAACTGCTCGACCGCGACAAGACTACGCCGAGCGTCGTCATAGACCGCAACCGCATCAACACCTTTCCCACCGCGCAGCCGAGCCGCAGCACAGAACAACTCATCACGACCGCCCCCGGCTGGACCCTGGATGCCAACGGGCGCATGCACGCGCGCGGCATCGAATATCAGGTCCAGTACAACATTGACGGCGTGCCTGTGACGGACACCATCGCCTCGACCTTCGCCAGTTCGCCGGACCCGCGCAATTTTCGTTCGGTCGAAGTGACGACCGCCAACGTCCCAGCGGAGTACGGCAATAAGCTGGCGGGCATCATCGCCATCAATACGCGCTCCGGTCTGGAGATACCCAAATCCGGCAGCGTGACCGTCTCCGGCGGCAGCTTCAATACGCTTGAGGGCGCGTTCGATGCGGGCGGGCACACGGAAAAGTTCGGCTATCTCCTGAGCGCGGCGGCGACGCGGACGGACCGCTTTCTGGACCCGCCCGCGCTGGAAAACTTTCATAATCGCGGCAGGTCCGCCAAGGGCTTTTTCAAACTCGACTACACGCCGGACCAGAATAATATTCTGCGCCTCAACTTCTTTCTGG
>DASYML010000072.1:0-38891 GCA_036009045.1 Pyrinomonadaceae bacterium | reverse complement strand
GATTCGGGCTTGAGATTTCTTTTCCCGGTGATACAAATGAATAAAGGTCCTGGAATTTTCATTCATGTGCGTCTCGCAGTTTGTGCCCTCTGCGTGCTAAGACGACGCAAGAAAAAAGAATAGACCGTTTTAAGTCGCCGGAGATGAAATCCAGTTCATCTTGCGGCGCAAGTCTACCCGCTTCTTTCAGGTGCTCTTCGGCTGCTCCAAGATTGCCTGTGTCCTCATAAATTAAATCAGGGACGATAGGTGGCCGCTCTTTACCAGTCTAAGCTATACGGCAAGCGTTTCACGTTGTTATAATATAAGCATGAAGAAAGATGCAGAGATGAGAAACGAAATCAAGGCTGAGGACAACGCAACATCGTCGTCTGATGAAAGAGAATCAGGCGAGAGCGATGAGAATGTCACGGCTGAGGCTCAGGCCGACGAAGACACCCTCAAACCCTATGGCGAGAAGATCGGCGAAGGTCCGGGTAATCTTCGTCAGCGTGAACGTTGGTTTCAGCAGCGCACCGGCAGCCGTAAATAATTCTGACGGGCGAAAGCCTCACTTGATGCGTATGCGCCAGATGCTGCGGCCATAAGTGGCCGCGCTCAGCGTGCCGTCCTTAACATGATAGACAAGGTCAATGACCATCGCGTTCGGTAAGTTCTTCGTCAGATTCATCCACGTCCCAGCCTGAGCGTCCAGGATAAATACTCCCGCGTCATTTCCCACATAAACCTTATCTGGCTCATCCGGCCTGATCAGGGCGACGTGATGCGGAACGTCAGGAAGTTGCCCTTTATCTGCATCCTCCCAGGTTGACCCGCCATCCTTTGAGCGAAAGATATGTGAATGGCCGAAGTTTGCCACCGTGCAGAACAGCAAGTCGGCATCCTGCGGATGCGAGATCAGTCTCGTGATGGTATGGCCTGGGAGTGTGGCTCCAGAGAGGTTCGGACTCCAGGTGTCACCGGCATCCGGGCTGCGGAAGAACCCGCCGTTCTCCGTGCCGACGTAGATTTTTTGTGGATTGGCGGCGGCGACTTCAATAGCCGTGATGGGGCTTCCGTCCAGTTCAGCCGAAACCGGCGTCCAGTTGTCGCCATCATCTCTGGTCCGCCACACGCGGAAGGAGCCTGTGAAGACTGTGTCGGAGTTCGACGGGTCCATCATGATGAAAGCCATCCAAACGCGGCCTTGTTCGGACTTTGGAGCAGGAGGAGAGACATCCTTGATCTGGCCTCCACGAAAGCGAAAGATGTGCAGGTTGTAGTAGGAAGCATAAACATGTCCCGCATTTTTCGGGTCGAAGACTAGCCACCCGCCGTCGCCGCCCAGAAGCTCAAAGAACGTACTGCTGGCTCCGTCCGTAGTAATAACAGTTCCGTTATCCTGCGCGCCTCCGCCGAAGATCAGCCCGTTGCTTTGCGCTATATCCATGTCGTAAAACATGGTAACAGCGAGGCCGTTGCTGCGATTGGTCCAATCGCGACCGCCGTTCTCGCTCACGTCCATCCCGCCATCGTTAGCATCATAGATGCGGTCTGGCACTGCGGCGGGTATCAACAGCGCATGATGATCTGCATGTGCGTATTGAGGCGTCCCTCTATTAGCATCCCAGTGCGTGACCTGTTGCCAGGTCTTGCCACCATTCTTCGTCAGGTGCAGGTCAACTCCACCGCAGATGACAAAATTGGAGTTCGTCGGATGAACCGCAATAGAATTGCCGTAAGAGATTTGCCCTTCTTCCGCGAAATGGCTCCCACTGATTATTTTCCATGTATTGCCGCCGTTTGTTGTGCTAAAGACGCCGAGCAAGCGATCCTGGTTGACACTCGATTCATCTTTGGCAAAGGCGTAAAGAACATCCGGTTTCGCGGGACAAATGGCGAGGCTCGTGCGTCCAAAGCTGGCAGATTCCGGCAGCCCCTTCGTGAGGTGCTCCCAGTTCTTCGCGCCATCGGTTGACCGCCAGATGCCGTTATTAATTCCCTGCTCTGTGAAGGTCGCAAAGATAGTGCCTTGCTTCTGAGGATTGAAAACTATCGAGTGACACCAGTAGTTCTTCTGGGAGATGAAGGTCTGGCGCGCCCATGTCACTCCGCTATCGAAGGAGACGTAGATGCCGCCGTAATCGTTATCCGTTTGGCTGACTTCGGCGTAGCCCACGCCGCCGACTAACAGATGCTTGGAATCGAAAGGGTCAATCGCTATCGCGCCGATGTGTTTGGGCAGGCCGGTCCTCTCCGTCGAGGCGAGCAACTGCCAGCTATGACCGGCATCTATGCTCCTGTAAAGACCGACTCCGGGGTAGGAGTCGAGAGAGAGATTGGCTTCGCCCGTACCGCAATAGATGGTATCCGGGTTGTGCTGGTCTATGGCTAACGCTCCGATGTTCAGAATGTCCTGATCGTTCCAGGTAGAGTGCCACGTTTGCCCTGCATCGCTGCTCTGCCAGACTCCACCTCCAGCCGCGCCCGCCCAGAGGCGTTCTGGATGCGCCGGGTGACAGGCCACACAAGTCATCCTTCCGCCGATGTTGGTCGGTCCTGCGCTCTCCCATTGAGTAGGAATGGTTGATGGTGTGGCAAGAGACTTCTCGGCTCGCGTGCGTTCCTGGACCAGTTTGCGGACGGGCGCTTCTCTCACAGGCCAGGTAGCGCGTGTTTGGAACCATGCGCTGCGCGCCTTATGATGAGAGAGCCTCGCTTCGGGCACGCCTTGAACGCGCCTCTTACGCGCGCCCGGCGTCAAGAGGAACTCGTCTCTGGGCGGCTCTACAGACGATATCTCTTTGATATTTACCTGCTCGTCCGTCAGTTCGCGCATCGCCCGTTTGCCTGCCCGCTTCTTTTTAGTTCCTGCTTTTTTGCTTTTCGATGTTGGCATAAGTCTCCTTGCTGTATCAGCGTCTGGGTTGGTTGTGGACTTACAATGAGGAGCTAATATCAAGAGAGAGACAGCTTCATAGAACATCTAAACGGGTATCATATTCATACTGCCCTTCTATCAAAAGGCTCAGCCATCTCTTTCAGAACTATGCAGAGAATGACTATCATCGCTCTCACCAATATATGCGGAAGTATGCAGAAATGTTTCAAGAGGCCATCTCAAAAATACGAACCGGCTCACGACCGATTGAAAAACGCTCAAAGAAATTGTATCCCTGAGTCGGTCAAATGATTTTTGAGATAGTTTCTAGTAACTCACTCAACGGGACGCCCCCCATAGCATGCCTCTCATGCCTGTCAATGAAGGCGCATCTTGAATGCTTTATGCTCGCGGCGGGTTGATGCGGGCGTTCGGCTGCTGCACTTAATAGCGGAGATGCGGCGCAGGTCAGTTTGTTTTGACCGGGGTAGCAGTCTTGGCGCGATTGATGAACTTGACGACTTCCGTCGTCCAAGATTCGCATCCTTTACATACCGCGATAGGGATTTGGTTGCCAGCGTTGTCCCTGCCCTGGACGATGACGGCGGTCGGAGCGAAGAGTTTGTAATCCTTGTTTTCGGCCTTACCCTTCTTGTTGACGACGGAGCCTTTCAGGTAAATCAACGTTCCCCGGACCGGATCGGTCTGTGCTTCCAATCTTTCTATCTGCGCGAAAGGCATCGTGTAGGTGTCGCCGCCGACCTGCATTTGGAGGCCCGCTGCGGTGACGTTGATGAGGCCATCTTCGAGGCCGTCATAGAGGCCCAGCGCCTTGCGATGACGCTTGACGTTAAGGCTGATTGATTCGCCGGTCATGAAAGCTTTTTCCAGATAGGTTATCGCTTCGCTGTACTGGTTCTTGCGAAAGTAACTCTGGCCGACGCGCAGATTGACGCGCGCATTATCGGGCTGGCTCGCCAGGAAAGACTCGCCATCCTTAATCACTTCGTCCAGCAGGTTGCTCTGGAAGTTGCTTTCAATCAGTTCAAGACTGACGGTGGAGCGTGAGAGAGTCGGGCCGGAAGGCGTCGTGGGTTGCATGGAAACGGGCGGCTGAGTCATGACAGTCGGGGGCGCGGCAGCCGTCGTGGCAGCCGTCCCCATGCCGGGCACGAAAGAGAATGAGCCTTCGAGCGAAGAGGCGTCCCAGGGAACCTGCACGCCGTTGCTCTTCGCCTTGACCTGCACGCGCACGCGTTTGAAAACTTCCTCAATCGGCAAGCCGGGCGTACGCAGGTTATCCATCAACTCCTGCGTGTACAGCCCGTTCTGGCCCTTCCCGTCGCTCGCCGTCTGGCCCGGCGCGGTGGCGTAAGCGATG
The DNA here is from genome assembly GCA_036009045.1 of Pyrinomonadaceae bacterium. Lineage (GTDB taxonomy): Bacteria > Acidobacteriota > Blastocatellia > Pyrinomonadales > Pyrinomonadaceae > DASYML01. Next base: position 34,650 of record DASYML010000072.1, on the reverse strand, counting down.
AACGTCCCGGCGGGCGCGTTGACCTGGGCCAGACCTTGCCCGCCGCCGCGAGCACTGTGTACGAAAGGGTTGTTGCGGCAGGCGTCCAGTATCACTATGTTGAGCCGGTTCTGCGCCATGCCCATCTGTTCCAGCACAGAGTTCAAGTCCAGCCCTTCGAGCACCAGATCGCCTTCGGCTTCAATCTGCGCGCCGATGGGAATCAGGAAGTTGCGCCCGCCCGATTGCATTCCGTGACCGGCGTAGTAAAAGAGGCCGACCGCGCCGTTCTGAATCTTACGGCTGAACTCGCGGACGGCCATCTGCATATCGCGCAGTTTAACATCCGTGCGCGCGATGACATCGAAGCCTAACTCGCGGAGCGTGGCGGCGACCAGGTTGGCGTCGTTGACAGGGTTACGCAAAGGGGCCGTCTCATAATGGCTATTACCGATGACCAGCGCCACGCGCTTTTCCGTGTTCGTGGTCGAGGGCACTAAGCCCAACCCGCGCGTCGGCTCATTACGTTGCGCCATCACCTGAGTCGTCGCCGTCAACAGCAACAAGACTGCCAGGGTCATCAAAGACATCACTGCTCGCTCTGCCAGATGATTGAGGAGAGACTTAGAATTGCTCAGGGGAAACATGGGGAGAACTCCTTATCGTTGAATACACTTCCGTAGAGACTGAAGCGCACTAAATTATTTTGCAGGCTGGTCAGGAGGCAGGCGAGATATGCACAGGCTCTGGGGTCCAGCCTAGAAAGCCAAACGAGTAGGGCGAGATAATGCACCTAACTCGGTCGCCAGTCAATAATTTTGTTACAGTCTGTTATATTCTGACGGCATAATATAGCGATTGACAATTGCATGAGAGCACAACGGCACAGCATTCAAGTCAGTCCCGCCTGCTTCAGCCGGGCGGGTCATGCTGGACCAAAAACCCGCCCGGCTGAAGCAGGCGGGACTGACTTGAGTTACACCCATTCGCAATTAGCTATAAAGTAAGTTTGGAGGGCCCGCGAAGTTGAGTAAATATATTTTGTGCGCGCTGTTGCTCTGTGTGTGGTGCGCGGCGACTGGCGCGCGTGTGATGCCCGCTCAGGAAGAATCTAGCCTGTTTGATTACAACGCGAGTGAGCCTTTGGACATTAAGGAAGAAGGCGTTGAAGAGAGACAGGGTGCGCGCGTGCATGACATAAATTATGCCAGCCCGAAAGGCGGGCGCGTGACCGCTTATCTGGTCGTGCCGTCCGACAAAGGAAAGTTCGGGGGCGCGCTCTTCCTGCATGGAGCGGGCGCGAGCCGCACTCAATTTCTCAACGAGGCGGTGCTGCTCGCGCGTGAGGGAATAGTTTCTTTAGTCATAGACGCGCCAGCCTCCCGCCCTGAACCCTGGCGCAAATCGCCCTATGCATACCTGGAAGCCGATAGAGATATTCGTGCTCAAGCCGTCGTTGATTTGCGGCGCGGAGTTGACCTGCTGACAGCGAGGCGCGACGTTGATGCCAGACGCCTGGCCTTCGTCGGTTACAGCAACGGGGCCACCATCGGCGGCGTTCTGGCCGGAGTTGAAAAGCGAATCAAGGCTTACGTCTTGATGGCGGGCAACGCCAGCCAGGTAGAGTTCTGGCGCGCACCCGATAATCCAGATGCGTTGGAATTGAAAAAACGGCTCACGCCCGAACGTTTCGAGTTGTACGTTAAAAGTTTAGAGGCGGTCGAGCAAACCAGGTACATCGCACACGCCGCGCCCGCCACGCTTCTCTTCCAGTGCGGCAAAGATGATCAAATCGTGCCCGCAGAATCCGCGCAAAAATATTATGATGCGGCCAGCAAACCGAAAACCATCAAATGGTATAAAGCCACACATCAACTTAACGCGCAGGCCAGCACGGACCGTTTCAAGTGGGTGGTTGAACAGATCGGCTGGAAAGTGCAAAGGGATGAACCGGACAGGCTTAATCCCGCTAACTCCGCCCCCGATTTTTAATTGGGGTGATTCAGTTTAGTCTTGGACGAATTGGACGTTGTGATTCACCACCGCAGACACAGAGCGCACAGAGTCAGCACAGAGAAAAACTGATTTAAATCTCTGTGCTGACTCTGTGCTCTCTGTGTCTCTGTAGTGAGTTAGTAAGTCACTCTTCACTCAATGCGAATATCCCTCTCAACTTTCAATCGCCGCGCGTTCCCCACGCACTTGCCTGTAGATAATCCAGGTCGGTAAGAGGAGCATGGCGAAGTAGTTGAGGATGTAAGCCTGCTTGAAGAAGGTCAGGGACAATAGTTCGCTGCATGAGATGAGCACGACGAGACGTCTCAGCCAGTTGCGCTCTTCGAGCAGGAGAGCGAGCGGCAGCATCATTCCCAAATACCACGCGTTGAATTTTGAACTCGCCACGCAAATCAAAACGAACATGATGAGCGCGGATTTTTCCATCAGGACCTTCGTCGAACATTTCTTCCTCAACATGCTCCACACCTGAACGATGAAAAAGATGATGAGGCCGAGACGCAAAGCCGCCTTGATGGCCGTGTCAACTATCCCGTGAAACGCGGCGAGCGGCGGGATGAGCCTCGCCAAGTTTTCATAGATATGAATCAGGAATGAATGCAGCGAGTTGTCAATCAGCGTCGCGTTGTCCTGAATGTCAATCAAACGAAACTGTCGCCAGTCCCCTATGTAAGGGATGCTCGATAGGACCAGTATTAGCCCGCCCAGCAGGCAGCCTGCAAACGCGATTTTCCATCCATGATTTTTCCAGACGTAAATAAATGCTGGCAGCAACAGCAGCGCCGGGCCGTACTTGAGCAGCGTCGCCGCGACCAGCACGGGGATAATCCACAATCCAGCCCCGACAATCGCCAGGTACATGCTCAGGGCGACCATGCAACCGGCGAGAATATCGTTGTGCCCGTTGGCGATGTGGTGCATCAATATGAGCGGGTTCCACAGGAACAGGTACAGCGTCATGACGGGCCTGCTCTGGCCCAGGCGTTTGGCCCCCGCATAGACCAGCCAGCCCGTGAAGCCATAGGCCAGCACGTTGACAGACTTGAAGAGCAAAAGGGTCAGCCACCAGTGGCCGCTCCCGATGCGCGCGAGCAGACGGCAGAGCAGGCTAAAGAGAAAGCCGTAAGGGTTCGGATTATAAATCCAGTGGTCCCAGAGCATCCGGTCCTGTTGCCACTCAGGAATATCACCGACACGATAGATGTAAGGATTCTGCCCGTAGTGGACCTGCTGCCACCCGCGATTGATATAACCGAAAACGTCCGTCGAGTGAAAAGGAAAAATTAAGAAGGCTATGAGAGAGAAGGCGCACGCGAAAACCACAATCGTCCGCAGCGCCTCCGCGTCCGTCGCTTGCTTGACCGCCCCGTAGCCCTGCCAGAACAGGTACAACAGCGAAAGCACGAAGAACCACGCGAATAATTCTTTCGCCGTGCGCCCGTGCGATAGTGGACCTTTAATATAAAAAAGGAGCGTCAGCAGGTAAACGCAGGCCGTGAGCAACCCCGTCTTCAAGAGCTTCGTAGAGGTTTCGCTTCCTGAAAGAAAACTTTGAAGCTTTGAGAGCATCCTTCACTTTTCGAGATACGCCTTCGCGGCCATCTTGGCGAGTTTCCACATTTTGGACCACTCGATGCGGCCATTGCCCTCATCGCGGCCAGTCAATTTATCCAGGATGAGTTTGCGAAAGTGTTTGCCCTCGCGCCGCAGCATAAACTCTTTGGCGTAGGGCTTGGCCGTGTCGAAGAAACTGAACTGCGGGTCCGTCACGATGCCTATGCCTTCGAGCGTCATCAGCGCACGCATGATGTAGGTGAAGTTGGCGGGCAGGCGAAAGGGATATTCGTACATCACTTCAGCGAGGTCGTAAGTCAACTCTTTAAAGTTGACCTCGCCCAGTTTGAGATTGAGATAATGTTGAAAGAGTCCCTCAACCACCGGGCGCACGGATTCCGGGTCAACTCCGGGCTTGAGGAAGTTTAGATTAATCAGGTCCTGGGCCAACCCGTGAACGTCCTTCGCGACGACGTGGAAGAAGGCTTCAATCATCTGCGATTGCAGGCGCTGCGTAATCTTGCCCGTCATCCCGAAATCGAAGAAGGCGAGGTGGCCCGTGTCCATCACCAGCAGGTTGCCCGGATGCGGGTCCGCGTGAAAGAAGCCGTCTTCCAAAAGCTGTTTGAGATAGGTGCGAATCAAGAGGCGATTGACCTTGACGGGAGAGATGCGGCGCGCGCGCAAGGCTTCCAGGTCCACGACCTTCGTGCCGCGAATAAAGTCCATCGTGATGACGTGACGGGTGGTGTGCGACCAGTAAATTTTCGGCACACGAACGACGCGCCAACTCTTAAAGTTTTCGCGGAAGCGGTCCGCGTTGCGTCCCTCCTGTTCGTAGTCCATCTCTTCGGAGACGGTCCCGGCGAATTCATGCAGCATCCCTTCCCAGTCCGCGTTCTCATTCGCCTGCGGGAAAAAGCGATTGACCTTCTGGACCAGTTTACGCAGAACCGCGATGTCGAAGCCGATGATTTTTGAGAGATGCGGTCGCTGGACCTTTATTGCGACTTCCGCGCCCGTGTGCAGACGCGCGCGATAGACCTGCCCGAGCGAGGCCGCCGCAATCGGCTCGGCATCAATCTCCGCGTAAGCCTCTTGCAAGGTGCGCCCTAACTCCGCCTCTATGCGCGCGTAAGCGTCTGCGGTCGGAAACGGCGGGACCTGATCTTGCAGCAGAGACAGTTCCTTCACATAGGCGAGCGGGAGCAGGTCGCCGCGCGTGCCGAGCGACTGGCCTATCTTGATGAAAGTTGGCCCAAGCGCGAGCAGATTTTCTTTGAGCCAGACGGCCTGTCTTTCCAAACGCTCCTCTTTATTGACAGTGCCTTCCGCTCCGCGAAAGACGAAAAAGCGCAACGCGCGAATCAACTTGTCCAGCGCGCGTCGGTCCACGTCGCGGCTCCATTCCTGAAAGGCCGCGATGCGCCCGCGCGCCCTCGCCTCTTCTCTGAGCCGCGCGGCGATGCGACGATTAAAGCCCGCGCGTATGTCGTAGCTATCAAGAAACAGGTAGAGCGAGAGCATGCCCAGCACACGCGCGATCTGCAACGCCCGCAGCCAACCGCGAAAGCCCCGCGCCGTGATGGTCTCATCTTCCGTCTCACCCGCGAGATGTTGCGCGTCGCCCGCGACCTGTTGAACTCGCGGCAACTCCACCGCTCGCTTCGCATCAACGCTCGCCGCATCAAGACGGCCTGCCACGCGTGCGCGCGCAGATTCTTCCGCATGCCCAACGCCCCCATCGTCCGCAGGGACATCAGGACCCTCGCCCCGCCGTCCTTCAACGCGCAAAGCAATCGCCTCTTCCTGTTCCGTTGCTGTTTCCATCACACCATCATGATAAAAAAAACTTGTCGCAATCCTGTCCCAAAAAATAGTCAGGAGTCGTGAGTCTGGAGTCAAAAACAGTCGCCTTTAACTTTAACTTTAAACTTAAAATCTTCAAGCCGAAACCTTCAACCTCAAACTTTCTTTGACTCCAGACTGACGACTCCTGACTCTAGACTATCGCGAGCGTGTGGCGCACGCCGCTGCGCTCGAAGTACGAAGTGGCGCGTTGGCGGTCGCGCTCAATCTGATTTTTCAATTCGTCTACGGAGGCGAATTTACGCTCGTCGCGCAGGCGATGAAGAAAACGCACGCGCACCACATCGCCGTATAAATCGCCGGACCAATTGATTACGAAAGTTTCCACGGAAGGTTCCGCCGTGGCCGTTTCAAAGGTCGGGCGCAAGCCGACGTTGGTCACGCTGCGCCTCCACGCGCCTTCGATGAGAGTGGCTGTGACGTAGACGCCATGCCTGGGTATGACGCGATTCTGCGGGCGCAGGTTGGCCGTCGGAAAGCCGAGCGTCCGCCCGCGTTCCTGCCCGCGCACGACACGCCCCTCGACGCCGTACGGCCTGCCCAGCATCCGCCGCGCGAGATTGACGCGTCCCTCCGAGAGCAACGCGCGAACCCTGCTCGAACTGATGCGCTGCCCGCGTAAGCGAACTTCCGGCACTTCGTCCGCATGAAAGCCCAAACGCTCGCTGATGCTCCGCAATAAATCTATGTTGCCCTCGCGTTGGTAGCCGAAGGCGAAGCCGCGCCCCAGATAAACTTCCCTCGCCTGAAGCCGTTCGCGCACTACGTCGCGCAAAAAATCCTCCGCGCGAATCTGCGCGAACTCGCGGCTAAAATGGACCACAATCGTTTGCTCTATGCCCATCACGCCGAAGGCTGCAACCTTCTGGTCGAAAGTTTGCAGGAGCGGGGGCGCGGATTCTGGATGGAGGATGGCGCGCGGGTGCGGATCGAAAGTGATGACCGTCGGCACGGCAGCCGTGGCCCGCGCGCGCTCGACCACCGTCCGCATGATTAATTGATGGCCCAAGTGCAACCCGTCAAAGACGCCCAGCGTGAGCACCGTGGGCCGCCCAATCTCCGCGTTGTCTGTTCCGTGAAAAAGACGCATAAAGGCAGTGACCAGTGACGAGCTAAAGACAAGTGATGAGTCATGAGTGACGAGTGATAAGCGAAAGCATCTTTTTGCTTGCTGCTCGTCACTTGTCACTCGTCACTGATTTCCAATCCGTCGTAAGCGAATTCGACGCCGGGGGGCAGCGCGGCGGAGTCGCGTGCGTGTTTGATGTCGTGCGCGATGTGCGTCAGGTAGGCGCGGCGCGGCTTGAGTTCATTGATGTATTCGAGCGCGCGTTCGACCCAGAGATGCGTCGGGTGCTCTTTGAAGCGCAGGCAATCCAGGACCAGTACATCCAGATCGCGCAGGCTCTCTATCGTCTCCTGCGGAATCAGGTTGAGGTCCGTGGCGTAGGCGAAATCGTTGAAGCGATAGGCGACGACGGGGAGCCTCCCGTGTATCACTTCGAGCGGCGTGACCTGCAAATCTTGACCGATGCAGAAGGCAGCGCCGGGCATCACCGTGTGGGCCAACACCTGCGGCAGACCGCCGCCGAAGTGCGAAGGCTCGAAGACATATTGAAAGATACGGCGGATGTCTTTCCAGGCGCGTTCGTTGGCGTAGACGCCGAGCGCGCCGTAGCGAAAGTTCAGCGGGCGTATGTCGTCGAGGCCGAAGATGTGGTCCGCGTGGCAGTGTGTGATGAGCACCGCGTCGAGCCGCTTGAGTTTGTGCCGCAGCGCTTGCTGGCGAAAATCCGAAGATGTATCAACCAGCACCGAACGCCCGCCATGCTCTATCAGAATCGAAACGCGCAGCCGCTTATCACGCGGGTCATCTGAAGTACACGTCCCGCACTCGCAGCCGATGGACGGCACGCCCGTAGAAGTCCCCGTGCCGAGAAAAGTCATCTTCATAAACAAGTCCAAAGCCCAAGGTCCAAAGTCAAGAGCCATTGAACAGATTTCGGACTTTGGACTTTGGACCTTTTACTTCCCGCCGATGATGTCGCTGCCGGTGAAGCCGCGCGGGCCGGAGGGGCGCGATTGTCTGGCGCTCGTCAACGAGACATATTGCATACGCAGGTCCGCGAGGATGCCTTCGAGAATCTGCTGCTCCTGCGGGACCAGGTTGCCGCTTGTCTTTTGTTGGATCATGCCGAGCACGTCAATCCAGTGCTTGCCGAGCGGCAGGTCCACCCCGCGCTGACCCGTGGCCGGATGCTCCATCATGCCGAGCGCGGCGGCGGCGTTCGAGGCGATGGACATGAGAAAGTTGATGAAGCTCGCGGGGTCATCCGCGCCGGGCACGTCATCTACCTCTTCATCATGGCTTGCGCCTTCAAAGTTCTGCGGCTGACGTGCGCTCGCAGTAGAAGTGGCGGGCTGTGCCTTTGAAGCCTGCGTGCCGCTCTCCGCTGGCGCGGGCTGTGGAGTAACAGCCGGAGTTGCCTCGTTCGACTTTGAAGCCGTGGTCGCGGCGGACTCCTGCCTGGGAATGGTGGCGTCCGGTTGCGCGGAGGCGGCATCCGCGCTCGTTTCGGTCGGCTGGTCTTCGTGACGGCCTTCGACTTCGCGCGGCGTTCCATCCGGGTTGAAAAGACGACGGTCTCTGACTTTGAAAACTGGTTTTTCTTCGCTCATCTCATCTATCTGGCAGACGCGGCGACGGCGGCGGCGGTGACATCCGCGCGGCGAGGCAGCCTGGTCCGCATTCCTTTTGCTAATGTTCTCTTGATACGAAGATGGTAACACCACACTCCGCGTGCCCGCAAGAAAGCAGTCCCAAATCTCAAGTCCGAGGTCCGAGGTCCGAGGTCCAAAGTCTAAAACACCTGACCCGGCTTGGAGGATAAGGTTTTAAGATTTAGACTCTCCACACGGAATCACAGGCTCTTGACTTTGGACTTTGGACCTTGAACTTTGGACTTAAACTTATGCCCGCTTCATTTGATGACCTGGTCGCGTTGATGGCTCGCTTACGCGCGCCAGATGGTTGCCCCTGGGATAGAGAGCAGACGTATGACACGCTCGCGCCGATGCTGTTGGAGGAGGCTTACGAAGCCTTCGAGGCGGTGGAGGAGGCGCGCGAAGGCAGGCCGTTGGAACTGCGCGACGAGCTTGGCGATTTGCTCTTTCAGATAGTCTTCTACGCGCAGGTGGCGGCGGAGCGTGGCGAGTTTACGATTGAGGACGTGACGCACGCGGTTCATTCCAAGATGGTCCGCAGGCATCCGCACGTCTTCGGCGCAGGGACGGCGCAGGATACGGCGGAAGTCCTGCGTAACTGGGAGGCCATCAAGGCAGAAGAGAAGCGTGCCGCTGGCAAAGCGCCCGTTGATGAAGATGATGCTTCGCTGCTCGACGGCGTTTCGCGGAAGGCTCCCGCGTTGATGGAGGCTCACCAGCTTTCCACCAAGGCGTCGCGCGTCGGCTTTGACTGGCAACGCATAGAGGACATCTTCGATAAACTGCAAGAAGAGTTGGATGAACTGCGCCAGGCCATCACACAACACGCCGCGTCCGAGGATGAGAAGGACCACACGCGTGTGCGCGAAGAGATAGGCGATGTGCTCTTCGCCGTGACGAACATCGCGCGCTCTCTACAGGTCGAACCGGAAGCCGCCCTCAAAGTCACCAACCGCAAATTCCGTCGCCGCTTTCGCCACATCGAACAGGGTCTCAAGCAGCGCGGGCGCTCGTTGGACGCGGCCACGCTCGATGAGATGGAAGCTCTCTGGCAGGAGGCGAAAAGAAGTGAAGAGTGACAAGAAAAAGGCGAACTGCTATCTTGTCATGTGTGGCACGGCGCTCCTCGTCGTTCGCCCGTCGCTTTAAAAACCAATCACTCTTCAAAACTGTTTCAGGAGATATACGCATGGCGCTCATCCAGTTCGTACACAACTACGAAGACCTTTCGACAGATAAGGGTTATCAGTTTAAGTTCTACTGCGACAAATGCGGCAATGGCTACCTCTCGCGTTTTCAGCCCTCGGTCATAGGGACGGCTGGCTCGCTCCTGCGCGCTGCCGGAGACCTCTTCGGCGGTTGGGCCAGTTCGGCTGGCAACTCCGCCTACGAGATACAACGCTCTGTCGGCGGCAAGGGCCACGACGACGCGTTGCAAAAGGCCGTTGAAGAAGGCAAGCAACACTTTCATCAATGCTCTCGTTGCGGCAAGTGGGTCTGCCCGGAAGTCTGCTGGAACGCGAGCGCAGGCCAGTGCGAAGACTGCGCGCCGGATTACCAGGAAGAGCTTGCATCTTCGCACGCCAACGCCAAGGCGCAGGCCGCGCGCGAGCAGCTTAACGAAAAGGCTCGCGCGACGGATTACGCCTCCAAGCTGGACATGAGCGCAGATGCCTACATCAAAGCGCCGACGCCCCCCGCGCAAACTGCCGAGACCGCTTCACCTTCATGTAGCTCATGCGGCGCGTCGGTCGGCAAGGCCAAGTTCTGCCCCGAATGCGGGACGCCCACCAAACCCGCGCGCGCAACCTGCGCGGGCTGCGGCCATCAACCGGAGAGCTTTACCAAGTTCTGCCCCGAATGCGGCGCGAAGATGCCTCTCATCGGTTAAGAAGAATCTGAAAAGAATTCATCGCCGCTGATTAAGGCCGCGCACGTTTACCGCCCTGAAAGGGCCGAATATGATAGCCGTGGGCAGCACCCACGGTACGCCCACGCCAACACGATTCGACCCTGCAAGGGTCGCACACTCAAGGTTGACGTGCGACCCTTTCAGGGTCGAATCATTTATTCAATCGTGACCGGGGGCGTCGCTCACGCTTGCCCTGGCTATTAGATGTATCCCCTACGGGGATGGTCTTGCGCCCTTTGCGTGGCGAGCCGTCCTAGTCGTTGAGTTTCACCGAACGTAGAATGTTGGTGAAGGCTCCCTGATAATTCCTGTACTCGTCCTGTGGCGCGAGGGCGATCATATAGAAGAGCGTGCCGTTACGCAGGAGGGTCGTGTAGATGGTGACGACCTCGGTCCGGCCCGTCGCTTCGTTGGCGTTCGAGAGGGTGATGGCGAGCGCCTCGTGACGGTCAATCGTGCCGCGCTGGTAGTTGCCCTGCTGCCGCATGTTGCGGTTGCCCTGGACCAATTGGCTGATGTAGGCATCCGTCGCCTGCCGCAGGTCGTTGCTCTGGGCCTGCGCCATGCCGAAATTGACGCCGTGGGTGAACACCGCTGTGTTTTGCACGGAACCATAAGCGCCTTCGGGAGAGAACCAGACATCGTTATTGCCGGGCAGTTCGCGCCAGTTATCCGGCACGCTGACGCGGAAGAGTTGGCCCTCTGTGTAAGCGCGATAACGGCTCGAAGGATATGCGATGCGCGAGTTGCTGATGTTGCCTGCCGGGTAACTATTGTTATTGCCGCTCGTGCGCCCACCCTGCGCGACCTCCTGCATCGAACGGGCACGCGGCATCCCGCGCAGGCGAGATTGCACACGCTCAAAGTCGCCGTCGTCTCGCACACGATTGGAGACACGCAGCATCTGCGCTTCCTGGTTGATGCGAGCGTAGCGATTAGCGGGGCTTGGATGGTCGCTCAGGAAAGTTGGCCCACCGCTGCCGCCGCTCTGCTGCTCTATGGTCTTGAACATGTTCGCCAGGTCATGCGGGTCGTAACCGGCACGCGCCATCATCTGCGCGCCGAGCACGTCCGCTTCCGTCTCATACTCACGACTGAATTTGAGAAAGTAAGCGCCGACGGCGGCCTGTCCGATTTGACCTGCGGAGGGGCCAGCGAGAATCGCACCCGCGATGCCCGCGATGCCCGCGAGCAATCCGTACTTCTGCGCCTTGGTCGCCTGCGCCGTCCCGTGACGCAACGCCACATGGCTCAACTCGTGGGCCATCACGCCCGCCAGTTCACCTTCGTTGTGCGCGACTTCAACCGTGCCGCGATTGACGTACATAGGACCACCCGGCAACGCGAAGGCGTTAATATCCTTGACATCAACGAGCTTGAAATAATAGTTGAATTCGGGATGCTGAAACTCCTGCGGAATCGAAGCCACCAGGCGTTGCCCGACGCGTTCCAGATAAGCGGTCGCGTCCGAGTCGCGCAGGATAGGCAACTGCTGTTCGGCCTCGGCTGCCGCCTGGCGACCGAGTTTGACATCATCGCTGGGGCTATATTTATTACTGTGATAACTAATCCTGGTGCCTTGCGCGAACGCGGAGAGCGGCATCGTCATGATGGCTAGAGCCATCAACCACACCGCCAGCATTCTCGCTTTCGGATAATTATTGGTCCTCATTTTTCTCCCTCCCCGGATGGCGCGCGTGGCTGCTCTTTACTGGTCCACTCAAAGCGCGCCTCGTCCTCCTGCAAACTAAAAGGGCGACGCCAAACTCTTCATCATCGGAGAATGCGTCGCCCTTTTTTAAAGCCTGCATCTCCCCCGATACCGACCATCGAAACTCGACTTTCCAGAACACGCGCAGGGGGAGAGAGCGCGTCAATCTCTGCCAGCTTAATCACCATGAAAAGCGCGAATTTGCTGGCCTTTATTGGATGAAACATCGTCCGGGCGGGTTGGCCGCCGGCCTCTTCAAAGAAGCCAGCCGGGAACCTCACCTGGGGCGTCCGCGCCGTCTGTAAGTTCGCTTATTTACGTAACGATTCTGTTCCGCTTTCTTCACAGCCATCTCAAACTTTGCGCTTGAGCCGTTGGGCGGGCGCGGAATGATGACGGCGACGAAGGGCGAGGTCAACATTTGCGTCGTCAGCGCGCCCGCGCCGGGCGCTTGCTCGTTCGCGTTGACGGTGAGCGTCGTTCCCTCGCGGCGTATGCCGTTGATGTTGATGCTGTAGCCGCCAGTGTTCTTTCGTCCCTGATAGGCGATGATGACGGCCTGCGTGTTGAAGTTGACTTCGGGCGCGGGCCGCCCCTGTCCGATGATGGCCCATGCGCGCAGCAAAGCGTTCTGGTCCAATATTAATTCGACGGAGCGCGCTCCGTCATAGTCGCTGATGGTCCCGGCCGCCAGCACGGAAAATTCCACGGCGCTGGTCCTGTCCGGCTCATCTACGCCAGCGCCCGTGTTGCTCTGAGGGGCAGCATCTCCGAGCATGGCGAGACGTATGATCTTGACCGGAGGCATCCCGTAGCTGAGCAACTGGTCGTGAAAATCTCCGAGACGAAAAGTATCTCCGGCGCGCGCTTTGTACTCTTCGCGCAATTTGAGAATCTCCATCTTGCCGAGCGTGTAGACCAAGTAAGTCGGGTCTATCGTCCCGCGCCTCGCTTCGCGTTCGGCGGCGACGCTATCCTGATAGCCTTCGCGCATGAAAAAGTCCACGGCCTCCTGATAGCTCATGCCGCGCGTGTGCAGGCGCAGGCCCACAAGGTAACGACAGAGGCGCAGCAGCGCGAGATTTAATTGGGCCAGCCTGAGACGGGGGTTATTTCCGCCGAAGCCTTCGTCCAGCATCATCTGCTCGCAGTAGTGTCCCCATCCTTCAGTGAAACTCGCGGAGCGGAGCACGCTGCGGACGCGCGAAGGAACCTTCTTCGCCGCGAGGAACTGGTAATAATGGCCCGGATAAACTTCGTGTATGGAGATGATGGGCAGCGCATAGCGATTATAAAAGCCCAGATGCTCTTCTTTTTTCGCTTCGTCAAGCTGCGGGTCCGGCAGCGTCACGTAGTAATAGGCTTCGGTCGCGGTGCGCTCGAAGTAGCCGGGCGGGTCCATAGAGGCGAAGGTCGTCGCGCGTGCGTAGGCTGGCGTCTCTGCGACGGTTAAGTTTTCCTGCGCGGGGACGGTCAGAATATTTTGCGAGCGGACGAAGGCGCGTATGCGATTAAGCTCGGCGCGCGTTTCGCCTATCAGGCCGTCGGCTGAAGGATGCTCGCGCGACAGGGCGCGCAGGGCTGTGACTATCCCACGGCCCGGCGTAATCTCTTCGGCCAAGGCGCGCATCTGGTCCTGTGTGCGGCGTAACTCTCTTTCGCCGTCGCGGATTAACCCGTCAATGGGCGTCTCCACCATCTCATCATAAAGCAGCTTGCGACGATAGTTCTCTTCACCGATGGCGAACTGGCCCGTGGAGCGCGGCAGCAGTTCACGCTCAAGCCAGTCGGCATAAGAGCGCAACGCTTCGATGGCCGTCTGGTTCGTGGCCTCGAACTGCGCGCGGCGCGCGGCGTTGAGACGCACGCCACCCGCTCGCTCTACCAGTTGCGGGACCGTGCGCGCGAAGTAGTCCACGCTGCCGCGAGCCTGCGCCAGCGCAATCTCCGTGTAGATGCGCGGCGGCTGGTCCAGATTAGCGCGGCCTTCATTGAGCAGCCGCGTGATTTCGCGTTCGCGCGCGAGCATTGCTTCGAGGCGTTGCTCGATGGGCGCATAGGTACGTTTGAGAATATTGTCTACGCCGGTAATCGAGAGGCGACTGTAGAGGTTCGGGTCGCGCTGCCACATGCGTATGTCCTGCAACTCTAAAAGCTGACCGCGCGCGTGCGAGGCGAGCACGAGATAATCATAGCGTGCGTCGGGCGTGAGCACTGCGGGGTTGATGCGGGCCAGTTGCGCGAGCGTCGCGCGCAGGCGACGAACTTCGCTCGCCAAGGCGTCCGGGCTGCGTGATTCAAGCTGTGAATCATACTCGTGAAGGCCGAGCGCGGTCGCCCGCGTCGGATTGAAAGCATAGTAACCGCGCAGATACTGGTCCGCTAATTCATTAAAGCGCGCGACGACCACGCTGCTCCCGTCGGGGCGCGGGGAAGAGCGTTGGGAGTGACGGCTGCGTTGTGCGTAGACCTCAAGAGGCGCGAGCGCGCAGGCGAACGTTGCGAGCGCCAGGAGCACAGCGAAAGGTTTCTTCATCGAAAGAATGGCTCTCATGTTCAGAAAGATGTTGGCCCAAGCGGGGCATGTTTTTTGTGCCGAAGTGGGGAACAGCCGGGCGAGAGCTTAACACAGAAATGTGAGGCGACGTGCGTTTACTTTCGCGGCTCAATTCTTTCATTGAGCCATTTGGTGGCTTCCGCGAGCGGCGCGAAGATGTGCGGCTCTCCCTTCCAGACGCGAATCATAGAGATGACGAAAAAGATCGTGGCGGCCACGGAGAAGAGTGCGGAGGCAATGGCAAGCAGCGCGGAAGGCGGACCGCCGATCAGCGGGCTGACGATGCTGTGCGCGGTTTGGAGGAGAGTGCTGATAGCAAGCACGGTCAGATGCAGGGCCAGCCCTTGCGCGGCGTGAAAGCGCGTGCGCGTTTCCGTGCGCGGCACGAGCAGGAGTTCGATGACGCCCGGCACCGCGCCGACCAGAGGGAACGGCAGATAAGGCAGAATCATCGCCACCTTTTCCGGCAGACCGACGCCGGGCACTGTGCGTGATGAAGGCGCTTGCCTGTGGTGGAAGGGCGCGGCGGATGCGTGCGGCGCTGGCGGCTGATAGTTTTGCGGCGGCTGGTAAGTCGGCGGAATGAAGACTGAAGGATAGGAAGTCGGCCCCGCATCATCATACTGGGCCTGCGAGTTATATTGAGCTTGCGAGTTGTACTGCGACTGAGAGTTATACTGCGGCTGCGAATCAGACGGCGACGGCTGCGGGTAATAGCGCGTTGGCGCTTCCCTGTCCACACCGCTGCTGTCTATGCGCCGCGTCTGTTCCTCGGCCGCGCCAGCCTTCCCGACATCGCCCGTCTCTGTGCGCACTTTTTCCGTGCGCCGGACAAAATCCGGGTCCAGTGGATTAGTGTCGTACTTGGTCTTCTTCTCCATCGTACTTAGAATTTACGAACCGGAAGCGTCCGAGGTTCGCAAATCTTATTAATGGTCCGGTTATAACCATTTTGAAATTGCATGAGACTACTCAGGCACAGCGTTCCTGTCAGTACCGCCTGCTTAAGCTGGGCGGGTATCTAGTTCAGCAACGACCCGCCCAGCTTAAGCAGGCGGTACTGACTTGAGTTGCACTCATTTGCAAACAGCAGTATTAATCGGCGATTCGATATTCGATGTGCTCCCAGCGTCCCTCGCGTTCGTTGATACGAAAAGCGCGGAGCGTGGCCTGTGTGCCGCTGAGGCCAATGATAAAATAAAAGGCCGACGGGTGATAGGCGAGCCGGACATCCGTCTCAGAGGGCTGTGGCTCTTCGGAGCGCGGGTGCGAATGATAGATCGCCAGTATCTCTTCGCCGCGTTCGCGCATACGTTTCTGAGCCGCGAACAACTCTGACGGCGCGGCCTCATAAGCCACTTGCGGAGAGCGCGCTACGTTACGCAGGCGATAGACGCTGCGCGCTATGCTCTCTTCGCCCTCTTCGCCCTCTTCGCCCTCTTCGATTGAGCCGCCGATGAGACCGCAGCACTCCGCCGGGTTTGCCTCTCGCGCGTGGGCCAACATCTCTTCGACATGCGCGCGCAAGAGCGTCATCATGCTCAAAACTCCACAGGCTTATTTAAGCCTCTGCGGCTTGCGTCTGCGGCTGCCTCGTGGCGGCTTCCTTTATCAAACTCCTGCCGATGACGAGGCGTTGAATCTGGTTCGTGCCTTCGTAAATCTGCGTAATCTTGGCGTCGCGCATGTACTTCTCAATCGGGTAGTCCTTGCAGTAACCGTACCCGCCGAAGAGTTGCACGGCGTCTGTCGTGACGCTCATCGCCACATCGGTCGCAAACACTTTGCCCATCGCCGCCAGTTTCGAGACGTTCTTCGCCCCGGCATCAATGGCCCGCGCCGAAGCGTAGACGAGTTGGCGCGCGGCTTCCACCTTGGTCGCCATGTCCGCCAGCATCCATTGTATGCCCTGAAACGAAGCGACGGTCTGCCCGAACTGCTCGCGCTTGGTCGTGTAATCAATCGCCAGATCGAGCGCGCCCTGGGCCAACCCTAAAGCTTGAGCCGCGACGCCCGGCCTCGCCAGGTCCAGCGTCATCATCGCATGCTTGAAGCCATATCCTTCTTTGCCTCCGAGCAGGTTTTCTTCCGGCACATGACAATCCCTGAAATGCAGTTCATGGACGGGCACGCAGCGGATGCCCATCAAGTCTTCCTTCTTGCCAATCTCGAAACCTTCCGTGCCCTTCTCGACCAGAATCGCGGAGACGCCGCGCCCGCCCCTGTCCGGGTTGGTCGAGCAGAAGATGGAATAGAGCGTCGCCGCGTTGCCGTTCGTATTCCATTTCTTATCGCCGTTGAGCACGTAAAAGCCGTCGCGCTTTTCCGCGCGCGCCTTGAGGCTCCCGGCGTCTGAGCCTGACTCTTTCTCCGAAAGACCGAAGGCCATCAGGGTCTTCCCCGCCGCGATGGACGGCAGATACTTCTGCTTCTGCTCTTCTGTCCCGCCGACGATAATGGGAAACGACGCGAGCGCGTTGACGGCATAGGTCACGCCGACGCCGCCGCAAGCCTTAGACAATTCCTCCACGACGAGGCAGAGATTCATCACCCCACCGCCGCGCCCGCCATACTCTTTGGGAATCCACACTCCCATCAACCCCGCGTCCTGCAACGCGCGCACGACGGCCCAAGGATACTCCGCCTTCTGGTCCAATTCGGCGGCAATCGGGCGCACATGTTTATCCGCTATCTCGCGCGCCATCGTGCGATATTCGATATTTTCTTTCGTCAGTAATTCATCCACGTCTTTAATCTCTCCTCATCGGTGATAAGAAACTCTCGTCCCGAACTCTTTATCTTGCATCTTCCTTTGCGCCTTTGCGCCTTGGCGTGAAATATTAGCTCACGCCAAGGCGCAAAGACGCAAAGCAAACCTCTCATTCTCAATCATCAGTCCCAATTCTAAAGCCTATTCCTTAACAACCTTGAGCTTCAATTCTGCCAACTGCGACGGGTCAACTTCGCCCGGCGCGTCAACCATCAGGTCAGCCGCCGAAGCCGTCTTCGGAAACGCCATCAAGTCTCGTATGTTCTCTATGCCCGTCAGGGCCATCAGCGTCCGTTCGATGCCCGAAGCGACGCCGCCATGCGGCGGCGTGCCGTATTCCAGCGCGTCCAGAAAGAAACCGAAACGCGAGCGCGCCTTTTCCGGCGTCAGCCCGAGCGCCTTGAAAACAAGCCCCTGCACCTCCCTCTGGTGAATACGAATCGAGCCGCCCGCGACCTCTATTCCATTGACCACGGTATCATAAGCCTTGGCGCGTAATTGGCCCAGTAATGCGGTCTCGCCTTCTTCGACCGCGCGTCTCAGGAGCGGCAAATCTTCGTCCAGCGGAGCCGTGAACGGATGATGCACAGCGTAATAACGATCATCATCCTCGTGATACTCGAACATCGGAAACTCCGTCACCCACAACGGCGCATAAACATTTTCGGGAATCAACTTTTCGCGCCGCGCGACCTCGTTCCGCAACGCGCCGAGACTGGCCGCGACCGTCTTAGACTTGCCCGCCAGGACGAGCACCGCATCGCCCTTCTGCGCTTCGGCCAGCTTCGCCATCGCTTCAATCGTTGGTTGGCCCAACGCCTTCAAGAGCGATGATGAAATCTCGTCTCCCAGTTTAATCCAACCGAGCGCGCCCGCTCCGTAACGCTTCGAGTACTCCTGCAATTCGTCCAGGACCTTGCGCGAGAAACCAGCGCCCCCCGGCACGACGATGCCTTTGACTTCCCCTCCAGTTTCCAATGCCGCCGCGAAGGGCGCAAACGTCGTTCCCCCCAGAGCCGTTCCCAGGTCCTTTAATTCCATCCCGAAGCGCAGGTCCGGCTTGTCCACGCCATAACGTCTCATGGCCTCCGCATAGCTCATGCGCGGAAACTGCGCTGGCAACTCAGCGCCGACCAGGCGGAAGACGCGCCCGTATAAACCCTCCATCAAGGCGTAGACCGCCTCGCGCGTGGCGAAGCTAAACTCCACATCCAACTGTGTGAACTCCGGCTGGCGGTCCGCACGCAAGTCTTCATCTCTGAAGCAGCGCGCGATCTGGTAGTACCTATCAAGCCCCGCGATCATGCAGAGTTGCTTGAAGAGTTGCGGCGACTGCGGTAGCGCAAAGAATTTTCCCGGCTGGATACGCGAAGGCACTATGTAATCGCGCGCGCCTTCCGGCGTTGACTTGATTAAAATCGGCGTCTCTATATCCGTGAACTCTTGTTCGTCCATGTAACGACGAATCTCCGACGTGAGACGATGGCGCAGCCGCAGGTTGGACTGAAGCTGCGGGCGACGCAAATCCAGATAGCGATACTTCAAGCGCAAATCTTCGCTTGCCAAAGCATCCGACGAGACCGTTTCGAGTTGAAAGGGAAGCGTCCGCGCATCGTTCAGAATGAGCAGTTCATGCGCCTGCATCTCTACCTCGCCGGTGGCGATCTTCGGGTTACGTTGTCCTTCATCGCGCAGGACCACCTCGCCCGTCACGGCGAGGACATACTCGCCGCGCACCTCCTTGGCCTTAGCATGCGCGAGCGGCGCGCTCTCTTCATTAAAGACGACCTGCGTCAACCCATCCCGGTCGCGCAAATCGAAGAACGTGAGTGGTCCAAAATCCCTCCGCCGCGCGACCCACCCCATCAGCGTGACAGTCTTTCCCACATCCTCCCCTCGCAAAGCCCCGCACGAATGCGTGCGCTGCAATTCACCAAGATGGTCCAACATAATTAAATTTCCCTGTCTCTCAACCTTGCCTTAATATTTTTATTCACTCAGCACGGCTATGCCCTTTGCGCCATCTCTATCTTGTTGCCGCCGGGGTCACGCACGTAGAATCGCTGCCATCCCTCAATCGGGCGGTCATCAGGAATAATCTCCACGCCCGCCGCGCGCAGTTCCCTCTCGGCCCGCAACGCGTCCTTCACGATGTAACAGACATGACGCTTGCTCGCCACATGACCCTCCGGCCCCTCTTCAATCGAGAGATGCAACTGGACCGGGCCAATCTTGTACCAGGCGCCGCCGCGCTTCTTCGACTCTCCCGGCTTCTCAAGTTCTTCCAGGCCCAACAACGTCCCGTAAAAATGTTTCGCCGCCGCCTCCAGAGACCTCGGCACAGTCACATTGACATGATTCAATTCTGTAATTTCAAGCGCCATAAATTTTTCAAAGCGAGCCATCAACAGCGACTAGCCATCAGCCAAAACAAAAGAACCGCTTACCGTTACCGCTTACTGCTTACAGCTTTCCTCTCATTCCCTGCCTTTCAATCTTTCGCGGATCGTCTCCGCGATAAGTTCGAGGCTGACGGTCTGCTGCTCGCCACTGCTCATCTCCTTGAGCGAGACCAGCCCACGCGCGCTCTCATCCGCGCCCATGACAATGACGAAGGGAATTTTCTGCGCCGACGCATACTTCAACTGTTTCCCGATCTTGTCTGCCTCCGGGTACAGGTCAACGCGCAAACCCGCGCCGCGCAACTGCCCCGCCAGCGCCAGCGAATCGCTCATCGAATCTTCGTCCCAGATGGTCAACATCACGTCCGCCGTTGAGACCGTCAACGCCGCCGGAAACATCTCGCGCTCCGTCATCAAGACGATAATGCGTTCCAGCCCCAGCGAGAAACCGCACGCCGGGACATCCTGGCCCAGAAACATCCCCACCAGATTATCGTAGCGCCCACCACCGCCGAGGCTCCCCGCCAAATCAGGCACGTTAATCTCCATAATCGCGCCCGTGTAATAGGACAGCCCGCGCGCTAGGCTTGTATCTATTTGGACATGTGGGCCAGCCAAGCTCGCCTTTGTTAAATCAACAATCTTACTTAAGTCATATAGGCCAAGTGAGCCTTGTGCATTATTCCCAATGCGTTCACGGAGTCGCATTAACAAGTTGGTATTGTAATCAGTCCAATTAACGCCTTGTTCGGTTTGGCTCTCTACTTCTGCCAAAGATTTGTCCTGAGCTTTAATAAACAAAATCTCAAGCATTTCATCGGTCGTTACAATTCCCCGTCTATTCAACTCTTCTATCACGCCTGCCTGACTAATCTTATCCAGCTTATCTAGCACCACCAAAGCGTCATTATGTTTTTCTGATGGGATGCCAGCAGCTTCTAATAAACCTGTAAGCACCTGGCGATGGTTAAGACGAATCGTGAACTCATTAAATCCAAGCTTCATTAAAACGTCGCTGGCTGCACCGCACAACTCCGCCTCCACAATCATCGAGCGTGAGCCGAGCACGTCCACATCGCATTGATAAAACTCCCTGAACCTGCCACGCGCAGGGCGGTCCGCGCGCCACACCGGTTGAATCTGGTAACGCTTAAAAAACTTCGGCAACTGCGCCCTGTATTCCGCGACGACGCGCGCCAGTGGCACTGTCAAATCATAACGCAACGCGAGGTCTGCTTCGCCCGTCGTTTCATGCACGCCGCGCTTCAAGATTTTGAAGATGAGTTGGTTGCCCTCTTCACCGTACTTCCCCATCAGCGTTTCGATATTCTCGACGGCGGGCGTCTCCAACGGCTCGAAACCGTAACGCTCATATACCTCCTTAACGACGCGAATCACATATTCGCGCCGCCGCACGTCCCCCGGCAAAAAGTCGCGCATCCCGCGCGCTGGCTGTGTCTTTGCTCCCATAAAAAAGTGATAAGAGAAGTGATGAGTAATGAGTGATAAGAGAAGTGATGAGTGATGAGCGAGGAGAGATAAGAGGCAAGCTTTTACTCATCACTCATCACTCATCACTCATCACTTCTCTTATCATCACTACTTTTGTACGCCTTCGTATATTCAATGTAGTTCTTCCAGTAGTGTTCTAGATTAGCAACCTCTTCATCAGTGAGTTGGCGCTTGACGCGCGCGGGTTGGCCCATCAAGAGCGAGCGCGGGGGCACTTGCGTGCCCGGCGAGACGAGCGAGCCTGCGGCGACCAGCGATTGCGCGCCGATGCGGACGCCGTCCATCAAAATCGCGCCGATGCCGACGAGAGACCCGCGCTCGACATAGCAGCCGTGCAGCGTCGCGTTGTGGCCCACCGTCACTTCATCTTCGAGGATGGTGGCGTGTGTGCCGTTGGAGACGTGGACCACCGTCCCGTCCTGAATATTGGTCCGATTGCCGATGCGTATGTGAAAGACATCGCCGCGCACGACCGCGTTGAACCAGACGGACGACTCTGCGCCGATAATCACATCTCCGATAATCTGCGCGCTCTCTTCGATAAAGGCCGTCGAATGAATCTGCGGGCGCGTGCCCCTGTATGGTCTAATCATTTTGTCTCACACAATAAGCCGGACTCACCTGCCTGAGCCTCTTTAAGTGAAAGCGAAAACGGTAACATGTGCCAGGCACAAGAGCAAGGATGAAGGATGAGAGCGTGGCTGTTAAAGACGAATAGTTTGTCTTTCATCCTTCCGCCTTCCTACTTCCGACTTGCTTTTGTTGACATGCGTAAAGGGTGCGTGAGAAAGTCTGCGCGGATGGGCGTGTCAATAGTAAAACTTTCAGGCATCTCGCGCGGGCTGGTGGCGTTGTGCGCGACCTTCGCCGGGATGATGTTGCTGGCGGGGTGCGGCGGCTCGCTCTACAAGGTCAAGCCCGTCGTGGCTGGACCAATTAAAGCGGCTGGCAGAGAGGCTGAAGCGGGCGGCCTGAGATTGCGCGCAGTCCCTCTCCTGTCGGACGAGGGGAGCCAGGAGCTATTCGAGTCGAATTTGCCTCTGGCGGGATTGCTGCCCGTCCGCGTCGAAATCGAGAACAAGAGCGGCGCGCCCCTGCTGCTCAAGCGCATACGTTTTCGCCTGAGCGACGAAGCGGGCAGAAAGTGGAGCGCACGCAATCCCAAACAGGTCGTCTCGCGCATCCTCAAAGCCGACGAGGTAACGCTCTATAACCCGCGTTCACGCGCAGCCTTTGCGGAGGCTTTCCAACGACACGCGCTCGACATGGAAACACCGCTCGCCGCTGCGGAACGGAGACAGGGACTCATCTTTTTTCAAACGCCGAAGAAAGAACCCGTCGAAAGCCCACGCTCCCTCCTCCTCTCCGTCGAAGGCTTACAGCAACCCCTGTCGCTGCATCTCAACTGAAGCCGGGAATTCTTTCTAAAAGCAATTATCCAAAGAGGTCCAATTTCATCTTGAGCGTGAGGCGCGGGAGAGGTCTCGCTCTCTATCCAACATCATCGTCCAGAGTCACCCACTTGCCGCCGCGCTGGACCTCGAATTCCATGATGGGGTGAATCTCCCAGAGAGTCGCGCGGAATTCTCCAAGCTGTTCGGCGTGATGCTGGTCCATCAATAGCCACCCGCTGAGTCGAACCTTCGTCAGGCTCTGGACGACCTTTCCTATCAGCTTGATGTCCCACCCCGTGTGCAAAGCGCGGATTCTGGGCGTGACTTCGCAGACGACGGATTCGCCGCGATGGTCTTCGTCTGCCTTCGACTTATCGTCCACGATCCAGAGGTGATAATCAACGTCTTTTTGAGAATTGCAGTTGCAGGATTCCTCTCCCTCTTTCTTCGCGGCGGCCAACCACCCCTGAATTCTGATGGGCAGCCCCTCATTCTGTTTGACGGCCTCCATATCGCTCGAAGACCAGTTGGGACGATCCTTTTCATTGATGGTCTGCGGCCAGTCAAGCTCTTTCAGACTCTCTATCGAAGTGTCGCGCCAGTGGCGAGCCATATCCGTCCGATTCTTAATCTCATTCAAAGGGCGGTCGCCCCCGCTGCCGCTGAGAGGACAATCATGGAAGGTGCTCGGCGGCATGACAGGTCGCGTCTTGCCGCTAAGCTTTTTTTTTCTTCTGGGAGCGCTCTTCTTCTGCTTTCCCGTAATAGACGCTCTGGCTCCGCGCGCCTCTCTTCCGGGCTGCGGCGAGTAGAGGCCCTCATTCTCATCCTCGTTTTCGACGACATCAATTGCCGGTCCAAAAGCGGGGCCGGTTCCCGGTCCAACATTAAATGCCAGCGATGCGGGCTGGACCTTTTCGACAGCGAGCCGGAGCGCCTCGCTGGCTTTCGCCACAAAGTCCAGCGGAGCGGCCTGCTGGCCCTCTATATAGAGTTTGAGGACCAGCACGCCCCCGCTGGCCCGTTGGCCCAAGACACTCATTTTGAGATCAGGATTGGCCCTGGCAAAAGCCGCCTCCAACTTTCTTTGCGCCCGTACCACAGCGCTGGCGGCATCCGTCCCGACCCTCAGTGCTGCGCGAAGCGTGACTCCCTTTTTCATCTACTTAAGCTCCAGGAAATTGGACCAGAATAAGAAGCCGTGAGGCACTTAGACTAACACGCCATGCGACCAGAAAAAAGCGCTTGCAAAAATGCTGAGGCGGAGAATTCAAAGTCGCGCAGCGCTGCCATCGGGTTGCATCGCCATTTCTGAGCCTGCCCATCGTTCACGTTCCG
Source organism: Pyrinomonadaceae bacterium (assembly GCA_036009045.1). Classification (GTDB taxonomy): domain Bacteria; phylum Acidobacteriota; class Blastocatellia; order Pyrinomonadales; family Pyrinomonadaceae; genus DASYML01. The sequence continues at coordinate 10,912 of DASYML010000072.1, read as the reverse complement.
AGTCCGACTAGCACTGCCTACCCATTTTGGAACCATAAGCTGGAACTCCCGCATTTGGAACTCAAGGCGTTCGCGCGCGGGCTGGACCAAGACCGGACGGCGATAGAGGCGGCGCTGCCAGAGGAATGGAGTAACGGGCAGACCGAAGGGCAGGTCCATCGGCTCAAGCTGTTGAAGAGGCAGATGTACGGACGAGCCAAGTTCGACCTGTTAAGAGCGAAAGTATTGTTCGTTGCCTGAAGGTCAGACAAGGAGCAAGTAAGAACTATCTATAGTCATTTGCGATTAGATGAGACCTGAACCTTACCCCTAAGAGTCAAGAGCCAGATAAGTCTCATGAGCCTCCACCTCAACCTTTGGCACAATAGGAGGCATGATGAAACAAAGGAAGCAGTACACCACAGAATTTAAGCAAGGCGCCGTGCGTCTCCTCACCGAGCAGGGCCGCACCATCTCCGATGCGGCGGCAAGCCTCGGCCTCCCCTCCTGGAGCCTTTCCCGCCAGGTCCGGGCGTCGAACCATGAAGGCACGGATGCCTTTCGCGGCCAGGGTCAGCGCACCCCGCTTGAGCAAGAGAACTTCGAGTTGCGCCAGCAGGTCAAACAACTCGAAGAGGAGAAGGCGATCCTAAAAAAGGCGGCGGCCTACTTTGCGAAGCAGGTTGTCGGTGAGCAGTTCGCGAGCCGACAAGAGGCGAAGGACAGACTGTTCGACTACATCGAGGTCTTTTACAATGGCGCACGCATTCATTCAGCGGCGGGCTACCTGGCCCCGGCGGAGTACGAAGCGCGGTGCGAGCAAGTGGCATGAGGCTTGACGAGGCTTATCTTACCGTCTACAAAACGGGGTAAGGATCACCAAGTCTCCTGCGCAATGCGCGTTGTGAGATGCCGTGGCTTGCGTTCTTCAGCAAGCTGTTGTGCTTGCTTGGGGCGATAGCCTCGTTCACCTCTATTGCGCGCCAGTTCACGCGAGATGGTTGAGGGATGCACCCCGATCTCGGCGGCGATTTCAAGTTGCGACCAGTTGGCTTTCACAAAGGCATAAATCTGGTATCTTTGCTCTTGGGTAAGCTGTCTCTAACTCATCAGTGCTACTTTCGACTTGGCAGTTAAAGCAGCATCAATGTTACGGCAGCTTGCCCATTGACTACCAAGTTATCAAGTTGCACTTACAAGTTGAATTCACGTCCTTCACCGAGGAATTTTTAACTCTCATATTGGCACCGGTTCGAATGTCTGTTGTGCGGAAGGCTATTTCGGGGGCATGATTTGGTTAATGGCCTCTCTCGCCGGAGTGCCGAAGCTCAAGGGCGGACGGCCTCTGCTATACTAGGGACATGACGATCAAGAGATTGGACCACGTCAGCGTCGTCGTCGACGACCTTGCAGCCGCTATCGCTTTTTTCACCGCCCTCGGCATGACGCTCGAAGGCGAGATGCCGGTCGAGGGCCCATGGGTGGACCGCGTCAACGGGCTCGAAAGTGTCCAAGTCGACATCTTGATGATGCGGACCCCGGATGGGCACGGGCGGCTTGAGCTGACGAAGTTTCGCAATCCAAAACTGGTCGAGATTGAACCGGCGATCGCACCGCCGAACACGCTGGGCCTCCGGAGCGTCATGTTTACAGTCGAAAGCGTCGACGACACTGTCGCTCGCCTGCGCGCAGGCGGCGCCGAACTCGTCGGCGAGGTGGCCCAGTACGAGGACAAGTACAGACTCTGCTACATGCGAGGCCCTGCGGGCATCATCGTCGCGCTGGCTGAGGAACTCTTCTGACGCGTTCACTGCCTTCGGAGAAACCGGTAGCGCCCTGGCTAGTGTCGTGGAAGAACAGCGTCAGTCGAGGCCGTGGCGTGGGGACGCGAAAGCCGTCACGCGCCTGCCGCGCATCGGTCGAGGTGCGCGAGTTCCTCGCAATGCCAATAGAATAGAAACTCTAACCCCAGAACACGGAGACTCAAATGAGAAAGCTCAAAATCATGGAACACATCTCGCTGGACGGCGTCATCCAGCACTCCGCCGATGACGGCGATTTCCCCTACAGCGACTGGACCGCGCCCTATCGGACCCCCGCTGGCCGGGATGCAATCCTCGCAGCGTATGGCGAGAGGTTCGATCTGCTGCTTGGCCGTCGCACCTACGATATCTGGTCTGGCTTCTGGCCGAAGGCGCCGAGCAGTCCGATGGCGGACCGCCTCAATGCGGCAACGAAATATGTCGCTACCCACCGTCCGGAAAGTCTTGAATGGGGCCCGTTCGAGGGCCTTGGACCGGACATCGTCGAGGGCATTCGCCGCATCAAGTCGCAGGACGGCCCGGACCTGATCCTCTCGGGTAGCTCCACGCTGACATCGACGCTGCTCGAACATGAGCTTGCGGATGAAGTCCTGCTGGCCTTCTATCCGGTCCTGTTAGGCACGGGGAAGCGCTTCTTTGCGGAGGGAACCCCGCCACGCTCATTCGAGCTCGTCAGCACGAAAGCTTTGCCGTCCGGCATCACCCTCAGTACTTACAAGGTCGCCGGGCCTTTGAAGACCGGATAGTTCGACGACTCGGACATCGTCAGTGAATACCGGAACGCCGTAATCTAGCCAGGCGCTCCTTCGACTCGACACAATGGCTCGCAACCATCCTGCTTTCTCGCCTACTTGCGCCGCGGTTTTGTTAGGCGCACTAAGCGGTTAGCTGCTTCAGTCGGCGCACAAAACTGTGGCAACTATTTCTTCTAATTACACACTCATGACGACATGAACTCACTTTCCTTTATCTCTATACCTATAAGGAGGCTAAATAATTATCTTGATGAGGGACGATTCGCAATCCCGAAATTGCAGCGTGCCTTTGTCTGGCAAGGTCGAAAGGCCGTCATGCTTCTTGACAGCCCTTGGCGTCATTTGAATCGTTCACCCTCGGATATCCGCATCTTTCGCGTTTTTGAAAATTCCGGGTATTTGATTCATTCACCCCTAGATTTCCAGTGCTTTTGGCCTCACCCTTGCTACGACAACTGCGATATTTAACTCCGGATAGCGGAGTCGCGCGCGAAATGTACCATGCCGTTCGACTTCTGTTCGAACTCTCACCCACCCATCAGCCCTTCCAGTACCTCGCGGAGTTTCGTTGCAGTACTCGTTGATCTCGAAAGTTAACTTCCCGCTTGGGCTGTAAACCCAACGGTTCGAGATCGTGTGCGCTGGCTTCTTATTCTCCTCCGCCGTCAACTCCCGCTCACTACGGATAGCCTTCTCCGACAAGCGCACCTTCACCTTTTCCGTCCCGATCAAGATGTAGGCAGCCCTATTTTGCACAATAGTCTGGGCAGAGGGGACCCTCTATAGGTATTTCCCTCGTGCCTATGTCGAAAATGATATAGGATTGATATTATGAACTGAGGAGTCAAGCCGGTAATATGGCCGCATATCGAAATCAAGATACCTCGCTTTTCAACAGTTGTTCGCCAGAAGCAGATTTGTCGTTGCGGTGTTTGCAATGGAGTAAATTTTTGGCTGTCGCATCTAGGTCTATTAACTTAAACGGCTCTCGGCTGTAGAGAGATGGAATGAGTTCGATTATGGAAGAACTTACTGGACAGACAGACTCGATTGGCGCTTCTGATTCTCAGCAAGCGCCCGAAGAAATATTGCTCAAGGAGTCAATAAGCTTACTCTCCCCGCAAGAAGAGTTACAGCTTCAACAACTCATCCAGGCAAAATATTGGCAAGAAAAGAGACAGTCTATTCAACAAGTCGATAAAAAAGTACAAGGTAAGGAAGTGACCTCAGTTGTCACGCAAATACCGAATGAATGGGAATTAACGAAAGGCATCGTCCTCCACGACTGGCAACAGCGGTGCGTTGATGCATGGTTCGACAACGGCAAGCGTGGCGTCATCAAGGTCGTCACCGGTGCGGGCAAAACGATCCTGGCCTTAGCTATCGCCGAAAGGTTGCAGCGAAGCGAAATCAAGCAGCTTCGTCTGGCTATCGTTGTGCCCACCACTGTACTACTCGAACAGTGGCGCGAAGAGTTTGCAACAAAAAGTAACTTGCCACCGGAAGCTATCGGGTTGATGGGTGGGGGGCATAACGACGTGTTCGACGAGCGCGTCCGGGTTTTGATCTGCGTGCTCAATTCGGCATCGAAAAAACTGGCCGGTGCTGTTGCACAGGCAGGAGTTGGAGATTCGTTACTGATGATAATCGACGAGTGTCATCGTGCTGGAGCATCGGAGATGCAGCGGGTGTTTAGCACTCAACGTGCCTTCGGTCTCGGCCTTTCGGCAACGCCAGAGCGTGATGATGAGCAGCAAAGTGAGGATGATGCGGAAGGACAAATCTCAAACGATGAATTGGGCGCCCCAGTATTCGAGGATTCGATAGTCGGACGTGAGATAGGGAGCATCATATTCGAACTTAATTACGCGGAGGCCATCAAGCTCGGAGTTTTACCCCCCTTCAAAATCGTTCACTACGGTCTAGTGCTCCGGGCCAAAGAAGTATCCGATTACGAGGGTATCAGCCGTGAGATCAAGGACCTGCGTGCAGAACTCGAGACAGGTGCCCGCCGCGGGTTAGCCTTGATTCGCTGGTGTCGATCCAAAGCGGCTTCCAACAACCCGAAGGCCGCTCGCTACATTTCATTAACGGGCGAGCGTAAGCGCTTGCTATACCGGATGAGAGAACGCTCGGCGGCGGTGCTGGAGATATTGCGAGTTGCGTTCAAGGAGAACCCGGAGACGAAGGCGATCCTGTTTCATGAGAGTATCGACGAGGTGATGAACCTTTTTACCATGTTGCGTCAAGACGGGTATCGCGTCGTAGCCGAGCACAGCGGTTTCCCCGACGACATGCGCTCCGAATCGTTACGACTGTTTCGCACGGGAAATGCCCAGGTTATCGTGTCGGCCCGCTCTCTCATCGAAGGGTTCAATATCCCGTCAGCCGATTTAGGGATAATCGTCGCCGCGTCATCTTCCATCCGTCAACGCGTGCAGACACTCGGACGGCTGCTCCGCAAGAATCACCTGGCGGATGGCTCGGAGAAGCAAGCTACGCTCTATGTGCTCTATGCGAGTAAGACAGTAGACGAGTTGATTTACGAAAAGGCTGATTGGGAGCATTTTGTCGGCGCGGATCGGAACGAGTATTACCTGTGGCCGGATGTCGCCAACTCCAGTCCGACGCCGCGCGAAGCCCCCCCACGTAGGCCTGCGCCTGATGAATCTTCTGTAAATGCTGATGACTTACGCTCTGGCGAAACTTACCCCGGGAATACGGACGAAGGGCACCTGTATTCGCTCGACATGCAAGGTAACGTGAGCAACGAGCAGGGAAACTTGGTGCAGCCGAACGCAGACCTTCGGAATATATTGGCTAATTCTCGTAAGAAGGGTGGACGGTTCCGCGTAACACCAGCTAACGGATACGTAGTCGAACTGGAAAAGACTAAAGAAGGTTGGCGAGGGGTTTACCTCGGAAAGTTAACTAGCAAGTTGGAGTTGGCCTCTGTTCAGGAAGCCGAAGATACGCCTCTCCGACAATACAATTCTGGTGATTCATACCCATTGGGTAGGGTGCAAGGTAGAATCTTTTCGGTCCTACAGAGGGATAAACGACTGATTGCCAATAAAGCTCAGGGCACAATCCGATTCGTGGCTGATGCTGAAACATTGCAAGATGCTACGAAAAGAGATGCTCTCAGAAATGTGCAAAGACAGCTTGCCGGTGCTTACGCGCGCGGCCATCGAATCAGCAAAATCACGGTGACCCGAGAAGGTCATGTGGTTTATGTTTTTAATAACGAGGCTTATTTCATAGGTAATGCGCCGGAAGGAGCCGAAGGCTTCAAATTCGAAGAAAAGGTTAATGATCTAGTGGAGGTAAACTAATGCCGACAATTCGTGTAATTCCTAAAAAGCTACCAAGTTGCCCGGGGCGTGACTCAAGATTCACCATTCGGCACAATCGCGATCAGAATAACGAATGGTGGGTTTACTATGAACCACCGGGAGCCGACCTTATTCCTGCGGATGGGCCGCACCGTGAACTGGTGGAGGTGGTAAATTCTTTGAAAGAGACGGAAGGAAATCAAGCGGGAGGAAGTTTCAGCATCAATGAACATCAGCAAGTTATAGCACGTATGAATTCGCCAGCGGCTTACCCTGGGAATGCTATTCATGCTATCGGCCTGACTGAAGGAACGAGAGATGTCTACACCTATGTCGCGGTAATTACATTTCAAAGCGGGACGTTAAGCCCACTCTCAACGCCCGCAGAGGGTGAGGTGTGGCCGGGTCCTCTCTGTGGCATGTCGTATTCGTTCGCCGCCCCAGGCAATCCGCAAACCCCTTCGAATAATTTGGATGAGGTGTTTGTAGATATCAATGGTCAGCGGGTCCAACTTTCGGCTGATGCAGGACCCGCCCCTTATCCTCCGCAGGTTGGACCGTTGAGTGAATTTCTAGCCGCCCTAAGGCGCCAGTTGCCACGCGGAGGAAGGTTCAGAGTGAATGAGCATGGCCGCACTTTTACTTCTGATGAAAATATCTTCATTGGACAAGTACCACTTAGCCAATGGTTCAAGCCACTGACGCCGGTAACTTAGTGAAAACCTCAGACCGGGCTATGAGGATTACTGTCCAGGTGTAATCCGCCGTTTAATGGACGCGCTGAACTTATCACGCTTAATAGCAATCCGCTGCATGTAGGCACGAGTCGTCGCGACATTCACATGATCAAGCACTTCTTGCGTTTCCATAATGCTCCCTGACTCTTCCGCGAAAATTCGCGCAAAAGTGTGCCTGGTCTGGTGTAGATGAAAACCTTTCAACTTGGCTATCTGAGCATAATGCTTCAGGTTCTTTACAACAGCATGAGACGTGAGGGGTGCTCCGGCACAGTAACGATTATCAATCCACTGATTTGGGAATTCGTACTTTCTCTGGGCCAATGACGCTATCCCAATGGCACCTGTAAAGAGTTGGTTCCTGCGCGTGTCGATGGGGAGCACGCGTCCCGAATCAGAAAAAGCTATGGAACTATTTGTCCCAACTACTTCTTCACTCGGGTTCTGGTCAGACTCGGCCACGGTGCCAGCGCCGCTGATTAAGAGTTCAGAATCTTCTTTAGCATCATTACCGCGATCTAAAGCGGTTCGGAAAGCTGCAGGGACCACAAACTCGAAGACGCGGAACCCGGCAGCGGCGTCCATCGCAAGCCCAATACCACAGTTGGGACATGACTGGTTTCCAGGCTGTTGATCGTAAGTTTTAGTAATACAGAAATATTGTGCTCCTGCTTCACCAGTGCTATCTTTCTTGCGGTAGCGGTTTAATCACTTCTGTTTCTCAGTAATGTCTGACCTCATCTGCACATTTTAGTGGATACTATAGCTAATTGCAATTGGGTGTAACCCGATAACCGCAATGCGAGAACCAGCCCACGCAATCCGATTCGGTGATGAGGTCGAGAGCCGTCTTAAACGCTTGTTCCAACTCTTCACCTGTGCTCGCTTTTGCTGCTCGCATCGCAGTTTTGATCTTTGACCACATCATCTCGATTGGCGAAAAGTCCGGCGAATATGGCGACAGCCAGATGACTTCTGCTTCGCACTCTGCTGCGACCTCTTCGATCCGGCTGGCATGGTGCGCCGAGAGGTTGTCCAGCACCAGAACATCACCGCTCTTAATGGTCGGGCGCAAGATATGCTCCAGGTAGGCGTTACAAGCATCTCTATCAACTGCGCCTTCCAAAGTCATGACGGCTTCTATTCCTGCCAGCCAGAGCGCACCGATCAAGGAAGTCTGCGAGCCGTAGTTGCGCGGCACGCTCTCTGTGACGCGCTCGCCACGAGGTGCGCGCCCTCTGAACCGCGTCATGGCGAGATTGACCCCGGCCTCATCAATGAAGCGCAGCCGCCGATGGTCAACCTCTGTCAGCCGTCGCCAGTACCAGGCTCTCTTATAGTTGTTGCGTTCGCCCGCCGTTAAGCTCTTTTTTTGAGTGGCAGGCCAAGCCCCGACAGAGCGCGCGAGATGGTCGAGACATGTACTTGGACTTGCTCGGTCTCGTCGAGAAGGTTCTGCAACTCGGCCAACGAGATGTCGGATTGTTCTCGCACTTTTCGCTTCAAGAGTTGCCGTTGTCGTGGAGTCAAACTGGCTGGTTTGCCTCCTCCGTGTGCGAGGGGCGAAAGATCGCCCGTTGCCCTCCATTGGCGCAGCATCTTCTTGACAAAGGCGGAGCAGACGCCAAAACGAGAGGCAATCTCTGAAATCGAGCCTTCTCCTTGCTCGTAAGCATGGACGACTCGTTGACGTAGGTCTAAGGAATAGGCTTTCATGAGTAGCAGCTTATCCCTGTCTACATCCAATTGCAAACAGCTATAAAAGAGCCAATTCGGTAAAAAATTGTCATTCCAAAATTGCTCTCTAAACAAGTTTTTATAGTTGTACGCTGCCTTTTTGCCTCGCCTTTTTGCCTCCGCAGTGTCAATACCAGTCAGCGTTAACCATCCATGAAAAATACGAAATCCTTCCTCAACTGTTGGTTCAAGAGTTAAGCAAAAAGACGAAAATATTCTAATAGAAAGAGACAAATCTGGTAATGGAGAATGTTATGGCTCATAAATTCTAAAAGCGAGGCTTACATCTACTTTGGACTATCCCCATTAGATGAGAGCAGAACGGCATTCCATCCTTTCCAGTCTTGCAATGAACTTTGTCGTGAAGAGAGGAAGACTTTTATTGATCGTAGCCATCTCTTTGCTTCCTCAATTTTGGGATCGGACACGCCTCTAAGCAAAGCTTTAGACATCAGCTTACGTCCAAGCAGACTTCCTTCAATGACAAGAGCGTCAAATGCGGGTAATAACTGCGGAATAACATCATATAGCTCTATATGGCGACGTAATAAGCCAATCAACTCATCTGTATAATCAGGCGGAGGAACGTAGTAATCCTGTTTCCTGATTGGGCCTTTATTAGGGTCTCCGTAGATGTCATAGGTTAGCTGCGCTGCACTCTCAACTATTGTCTGTAATTCCTGCACAGATAGTTTCTCAGTTATTAACCACTCTCTTACAGCTTCAGTAATCTCCAGCTCTGACAAGAAAGCAATTTGCGAAACTGCGGCTAATAAGCTGAAGACAAAGCTACGAATGACACAACCTACAATCATATCTTGGTCATCACCATATATCCCGTCTTCCGAACAGGCCGATTGTATCAACTCAACTGCTGCTATCGATCGTCTGAGCCTGCTAAATGGATCCTCGGCCCAAAATTCAAAATCAAAGTAGCGTAAAATGCGGCCTAGCTGTTTGTTTTTAGATTTGCCCTTAGTGGAGAGCCATAGTTCATGGACACTTGGATCAGAAATTGAGGGAAAATATTCCCCGAAAATGGGAGCGACAAATCCCTTTTCACGCTTCTCGAACTCGGAAATGTTACATATTCTTATACCACTTCTCATTGCATGACGCTTGATGTCTAATGATGTCTTCTTACGAAGATACATGATCGGGCCGGGTGGTATTCGATTTCTTAGCCCCATCAACTTGAGTATGCGGCTTATGACTTCCGAATCGCCGCTCTTACAATCATAGTGAGCGAAGAAAATAGTAGCATCCGCAAGGAAACGGCATCCCATTACGTCCACATCCGGTGTGCTCACGGATTTAGAATCCAAGGCCGTATGGAAATAAACATTAACAAAAGGTGACAACCCCTCGGCAAATAGCATGCGAGCTACTCTTAATTCGAGATATTTGCCTTTGTCCATTGTCGTTTTGGATGCTTGTGGAGCCACTAAAACACCTCCTTGCGAATTGTTTTAAGAAAGTAATTGCGCGCCTCTTTTACCTCTTCCGGTTGAGCACCTAAAGCAGGGGTCGCACTGATGCGAGTTTGTTCTGGGGCTGCGAAGAACGATGCCGGGTCAAGGTTCTTGGTATGCACTAACAATGGCCCGGCAGTGTTTGAGTTAACAGCGTCCTCAATAACTTTGAGCGCGATTTCTATTGGCTCGCTCCTCAATAACTCCATCTTGAATCGCCCGCCGGGCCAAGTACTGGTCGGAATAGCAGTGATTATTCCGCGCGACTCCAGCAGTTGATAATCAACACCGATTGCAGTGGCATCACCAGCCTCGCCTTGCCGCAGGAGCTTACGAAGTGTATTAATTGTTTTGTCCCTATGTTCTCCTCCTAAACGAGAAATCCGCGAGTAATGCTCTCCGTAAGAGACACATGCTAGAACTGCGCGAACATCGTTAAGCAGATCGTCAGCTAAGCGCGTCACATCCGGATGAGTAGTGAGATGTGGAGTAAAAACGAATTCCTGCTTATCACCGCTCCCTGTATATACTTCAACCAAATCGATCAGTCCTATTGAGTGAGAATTTGTTATTAGCTCTTTTGACACTTGTAAGCTTGCAAGAGGATATGCTTGCCACTTAGAAACAGTTTCAATCGATGCGTTAATAACAGACCTCTCAGCGGAAGGCAGATGAACGATTGCATGAGCAATCTTTTCCTGATTAGCACGCCAAATATAAGGATTAAAGAGGACAGATTCATCCAGTCCCTTTCCAGCAAAGGACTGAACAAGGCGGAAAGAAGTCGTAACGCCAAGAGTAGATTCTGCATGTTCGTCACTTAATCCATCTTTGCCAAGTAAGCCGACCTCTTCGCTATGAGTGCGTGGCATTATAAAGGTGTGTTTCAGAACATAAATAGCACCCCGCTCAATAAGTGATGGGTCCAACATCTCCCATACTTGACCTACTACTTCGTATAAATGTGCAGCGGAATCTAGATTTTCTTCAACAACATAAGTTTTCTTCCCTGTAGAAGCGATTGAGACTCGATCACTCTTTAGCATCTGTAAGGTAGGTACTAAATTTTCTTTG
>DASYML010000071.1:0-7745 GCA_036009045.1 Pyrinomonadaceae bacterium | reverse complement strand
TGGGCGGGTCGTGGCTGAGCCAGGAAACCCGCCCAGCTTAAGCAGGCGGGACTGACACGTTGTCGCACTCAATTGCAAACCACTATACAAAAGGAGATGTGAGAAATGAGAAGCTTCAACCTCGCTGTGGTTCTCGTCATACTCGTACTAATTAGTTCCTTTTCGTTAGCCTGTAAGTCATCCAAAGAGCAGAAGAAACTTGATATAAAACTATGCCTGGCTTCCTTCAATGGTGATTTGGTGAAAATCAAAATGTTATTGAAGCAGGGTGCTGACCCCAATACTACTCAGTGTGGAGAATTCTCGAAGGTGGGTTTTCCTACGCCGCTCTTTTTCGCTCTTCTTGGATATAACAAGGAGGTGAAAGATTTGCTCGCGGGAAACCAGATATATGACACACATGATAACGACCAGCAGCGCCTGACGGTGCTCGCCCTTTTAGCTGCTGGTGCTAATCCAAATACAAAAAGTAAGACCAAAGCCGAAGAAACTCCTTTAATGTACGCAGAGTTTCTAAAGTCGAGTAGTCTTGTTCGCGCTCTAACCGAAGGCGGCGCTGACCCGAGCATCCGTGATACGCAAGGGAGAACGGCAAAAGATTATGGTGAACTCACGGGAGAGGGTCTCAAAGATATGGCGAGCGGACATGTTGTTGTGAGGCTTGTTATTGCGCTGGCTCAAAAGGATGTGGCTGAAAAAGATATAGTGGATGAGGTTGTACCGAATCAAAAGTAAAGGGGGAAGAAGGTTCCATGAAAAAATTGTTCGGGCTGATAATCATCGCGGTGGGAATCTTGTCTGGCGCGGTTTTTTTTATCGCCGGGTCGAAACTGAATAGCTCTGCTACTGATTTAACAGAGATAAGATCGGTTGGCGGCAACTCTGTTGCTGAAGCCTATTATCAAGAAATGGGACATCATGGATTAGCCTATTCCTTAATCTCATTTGCCTGTGGGCTGGGCATAATTTCAATTTCGCTTGGGTTCGGCGGGCTGTTAATGTTTGACGAGGGAACCAAGACCCCGGATAGCAATGAGACTGCTTATAGCAATCACAAAATTGAGTAGCGAACTTCAAAATCAAAGACTGCTTCCTGCGTCCCTGGCGAACAATTCATTCAATCAGACGCCTCCATAGCATTCCTTTATCATCTCACTCGATACTAAAATTGATGCGTTGCGCGGTGCTGGCTTTGGCGAGGCGGTCTATGGCTGTGACCTGTAGGGCGTAGCGACCGGGGGGCATGGCGTCGAGGGTGATTTCAGCGGCGTAGGGGATGTGCGTGAGGTCCATGATGCCGTCCGTCTGGACTTTGCGGAGCGCGTTGGTTAAGACGGGCTGGTTGTCGCGGAAGATTTGTATTTGGAGCGCCACGTCGGGCGCTTGGTCGCTCGCGGGACCGCGCGAGGCGTTGTAGATGTAGGTCAGGAAACGTAGCTGCGACGTGCTGGCGAAGCGCCCGTCTATGCTCAGGTTGACCTGGAGAGGCGTGTTGTTGTCGTTCGACTTCGCGGCGGCGTCTGTCGTTTGAGGCGCGTCGTTCGTCTTCGCCGTATTCTGGTCCTTTTTTCGCTCGCCGATAAAGAGGCTGCTCATGGAGAGGCGTCTGTTCGAGAGGTCGGGTATCTCGACCCACTGGATGTCGCTGCCCGTGCGACCGCTCGCGTTGTCGCGGGTGGCGACGCGCACTTGATAGAGGCCGGGCGCGAGCGGGGTCTGGTAGTTATAAATGATTTCGTTGCGCTCAAGCGCGGCCCTGTCTACGAGCGAGGTGGTCTTGTCTATCAGCGTCGTGTTGACATTCAACTGGTCCCTGAAACCGTTGACCTGTTTGCCCACGTCGTTGAGCACGATGCCCGCGACGTTGAGTTGTGCCGTTTGCTTGACGCCCTCCTGCTTGAAGTCGAGCGCTCCCGTAGCGACCTGCATCGCCAGCGTTAGAATCATCCCCTTGCCGGGCAGGTCCAGGTAGTTGACGCTCAGCGTGGTGGGAATCGCGCTGCGCGGGTAGACATCTCCGATGGCCGCGCGCAACTCATCGTCGGGCGTCCTGGGTGCGGCTGGCGCAGTAGTCTTATCTTTCCCTTTATCTCTCCCTTTATCTTTGCCCTGGTCTTTATTCTCTCTGGCGTTTAAGGCCGCCTCTTCGTTAAGAAAGCCGCGACGCGAGCGGACTTTGTATTCGGGATGTCCCTGGACGCTCACTTCCAGTTTGCGATACTTCGCGCCGTGCTGCGACGCGGGGTCCGGTCGCCAGACGAGCAGGTAATAAATGGCCGTCTCGTTGAGCGCCTGTTTAATCTGTGAGAAAGGCGCGTTCGAGTTAATCATGGCGCGACCGCCCGTCTCGTTGGCGAGCGTAAAGAGCGCCTCCTGCGATGCCGAAATCTCTCCCATGTTGACGCGAGAAATCCTGCCCGTGACATCGAAGGCGACATCTGCGCTGGCATCCGGCATCCCCGTCACCAGCCCGCGCGTGTCCATCGCGTAGATGACGACGCCCGCGCGCGCCGCCGCATCCGTGATGCGCCGCAAGCGGTCCGAAGCGTTGCCGTTTTGCTGGTCCAGAAAAAAACCATCGGACATGAAGAAGACTAACTTACGTCCGGGGAGGCGCGAGGCGGAGCGCATCAGGCTGTCAAGCGTGGCGAGCGTGTTGGTCGTCACGCTCGAAGCCTGCGAGAGAATCTGTCGCGCGCGTCCTCTCACCATCGTTTCCGCAGAGTCTCTTGTGACCGGATAATCCCTGCGTATTTGATCTATGAAATAGCTGAGCGCGTCCTGATCGTTGCGTTCGATGGCGAGCGCCTGATATTCGCTCATCGGCGGTCGCTCGGCGCTGGTGACGTTGTATGGCTGGTACTTGAGACGCGCGACGGCTGCGCGCAGCACGGCCTTATTGCCGGTGAACTGTTGCAGGAACCCTATGCGCCCGGTGGCGCTGGTAATCGCGCCCACATCGTTCTGACCCATCTCATCGTCTATAAAATGAAGCAGGCTCTTGCGCGCACGCTCCAGGCTCTCGAATGAGAGATGAAAGTCGTCAAGGAAGAAGAGAACCGTGCGCCCACGGTCGAGGGGTTTGACCGCCGCTCCTTTCGTCGGAGAAGTGGGAGACGTGCCGCGCGCCGCCGCCAGTTGCGCCTCCTCGTTGACGCTCCCCGCCGCCACGCGCTCGAAGAAAGAGAACGGTTGCGGTTTGCCGTCCACCTTCAACTCAAACTGCTCAGGCTTCAGATTGTCCACAAACCGTCCCTGCTTATCGAAGACCATGACATCCGTCTGGACCAATTCCGTGCTGATGCGTAAGACATCATCCGGCTGGTCCTGCGGCGTCTGGTTCTGTGGAGTCTGAACTGGAGAAGGCCGGGTCTGCTGGCCTCTCGTCGTAGACGCGCACAGACCGAGGCAAAGCAACGCGAGGCAAAAAAAGCGCAACGTGTAAATACTCAAAGCTCGCATCATGATTTGAACCGCGCAAAAGTGACAGAAGGGAGACTCACGCCAGATAATAACACACAAGGGCAAGGATGAAGGATGAAGGCGGAAGGATGAAAGAATGACTATTCAGAGGCTGTGTGAAAAGCGGTCTGTGCCCTGAAAGGGCAACCTGTGAGAGCCGGGGGCAATCTCGTAGAGCGTCGCCCACGGTTATTGGCCTAGAATAAAATCTGACCCTGAAAGGGTCGCACTTCAATGTTGAGGTGCGACCCTTTCAGGGTCGAAATGTGTGGTGGCGAGAGGACCGTGGGCGACGCTCTACGAGCTTGCCCCCGGCTCTCATCTGTATCCACTGACGTGGATCAGGTTGAAGGGTGTGCTCTGCCTTACTTCCAACTCACTTTAAATTAAGGCTCGGCCTTTCCTGCTCTGTGTGCTCTGTGGCTAATTTTCTGAGAATGGGTGAATGCTGTCGCAATAGCTGGGAAAGCTTTTCTTATAGTCTCTAGCTCGCAATTTCCGAGACGAGGTTTTCCATCAACGCGACCTTCGACAGTCTGCGGCGATGTCTCTCTTCACCTGTGAAGCGCGCGGCGACGAAGGCGCGGACGATCTCCAACGCGAGTTCGACTCCGACGACGCGCGCTCCAAGGCAGAGCAGGTTGCAATCGTCATGTTCGCGTGATTGATGCGCGGAGTATGTGTCCGCGCAGAGGGCCGCGCGGATGCCGCGCAGCTTGTTGGCCGCGACGCTCGCGCCGACGCCGCTGCCGCAGATGAGAATGCCTATCTCGGACGAGCCGCTCTGGATTGATTGGCCCACCTTGAGCGCGTAGTCAGGGTAATCATCAGGCTGCGCGCCGTCGTGCGTCCCGAAGTCTTCAACCTCATGGCCCGCCGCGCGCAGTTCATCTATGACCTGCTCGTTGAGCGGAAAGCCTCCGTGGTCTGCGCCGATGGCGATTCGCATAAATGGTCCAAGCCTATCCCTTCAACAACCCGCGCGCGTGCTGCAAGACGTTCTCGACCGTGAAGCCGAGTTCGCGCATCGCCACATCGCCGGGCGCGGAGCCGCCGAAGCGGTCAAGACAAATCACGTCGCCCTGTAAGCCAACGTAGCGGTCCCAACTCTGTCGCACGCCCGCTTCGACCGCGAGGCGCGCGGTGATGAACGGCGGCAATATTTGATTGCGATATTCTTCCGTCTGCTCTTCAAACAGTTCGCAGCAAGGCATCGAGACGACGCGCGTCGGGACGCCCTCCTGTTGCAGCTTTTCGCGCGCTTCTAAAATCAATGAAACTTCCGAGCCGGTGGCGAGCAGGATGAGTCGCGGCGTGGTCGGCTCGTTTTCGATAAACTCCGGCGCGGCATCTGCGGCGATGGGTCTCGCGCCCGTGAAAGTCGCTTCGGCAAGAATGTAAGCGCCGCGCCCTGCGCCTTCGGCTGAAGCATAAGCGCCGTTGCGGTCTATCAAGGGAAGCTTCTGCCGCGTGAGCGCGAGGGCCGTAGGCTTGTTGCGGCGATTGATGGCGATGCGCCATGCTTCACGCGTTTCGTGCGCGTCCGCCGGGCGTATGACGAAGAGATGCGGGATGGCTCTCAGGCCCGCGAGTTGTTCTATCGGTTGATGAGTTGGCCCATCTTCTCCGAGTCCTATCGAATCGTGCGTGAAGATGTAGACGACCTGAACCTCTGAGAGCGCGGCGAGACGAATCGCTGGCTTCATGTAATCGGAGAAGCACATGAACGTGCCGCCGTAGGGAATCAGCCCGCCGTTGAGGCTGATGCCGGTCATAGTGGCCCCCATCGCGTGCTCGCGCACGCCGAAATGTATGATGCGGCCCTCGTAAGAGCCGGGTTCAAAACTGCCGCCGTCTTTGATGTCGGTGTTATTGGATGGGCCAAGGTCTGCCGACCCGCCGAAGAGCATGGGCATGTGCGGCGCGAGCGCGTTGATAACTTCGCCGCTCGCTGCACGCGTCGCCATCGGCTTGGCATTCTCAAACGAAGGCAGGTGCGTCTCCCACCCTTCGGGCAAATCGCCGCTCATCGTCGCGCGCCACGACTGGGCCAACTCCTCATTCTCTTGCTCATATTTCTGGACCAGCGAGTTCCATTCGCTTTCGGCCTGCGCGCCGCGCGCCAGTGCCTTGCGAAAGTGGGCCAACGCCTCTTCGGGCACATAAAAAGTTTTGTCTTCGGGCCAGCCCAGATGCCTCTTGGTCTCGCGCACGGCCTCCTCGCCGGGCGCATCGGAGTGCGCCTTGCGCGTCCCGGCGGTCGGCATCCCGTAGCCTATAGTGGTCTTGACGGAGATGAGCGACGGGCGATCTCCGACGGCTTGCGCTTCGCGTATGGCACGCTCAATCGCGTCGAGGTCGTTGCCGTCTTCGACCGTCAGGGTGTGCCATCCGTAGGCTTCAAAACGTTGCGGCACATTTTCATCGAACGCCAGGCTGGTGAAGCCTTCGATGGTGACGTGATTATCGTCGTAGAGATAAATCAGTTTGCCTAGCTTGAGATGGCCCGCGAGCGAGGCAGCCTCCGAAGCGACGCCCTCCATCAAATCGCCGTCGGAGACGATGGCGTAAACGAAGTGGTCTATCACGGGAAACTCAGGCCGGTTGAACTTCGCTGAAAGATGCGCCGCGCCTATCGCCATCCCGACGCCGTTGGCAAAGCCCTGGCCCAGAGGACCGGTCGTGATTTCAACTCCCGGCGTCAGACCGTATTCTGGATGGCCCGGCGTCTTTGAACCCCACTGGCGAAAATTCTTCAACTCGTCGAGCGGAAGGTCGTAACCCGTCAGGTAAAGCAGCGAGTAGAGCAGCATAGAGCCGTGTCCCGCTGAGAGCAGGAAGCGGTCGCGGTTGGCCCACTTCGGATGCTGCGGGTTGTGCCTGAGAAAGCGCGTCCACAGCACATAGGCCAAAGGCGCGCAGCCCAAAGGCAGGCCCGGATGACCGGATTCCGCCTTTTGCACGGCATCCAGGGCGAGCGCCCTGATCGTGTTAATACAGAGTTGGTCCAGTTCGGCGTTCGGATTAATCGTCTCCTGCTGGGTTGATGCGCTCATGCTTTGCTTCCCCTTCGTTTCTCTCTCAAGTTATTAAGTGCTCGGACAACATTAAGTATGGGAGGCTGCTGTGTCAGTACCGCCGGCTTAAGCCGGCGGTACTGACAACCAATTACGAACTATTCGTCTTGCATAGCCACACTCTCATCCTTCTTCATTCCTGATTCCGACTTGCTATCTATGATACTTGCGAATTCCTGGTCCAAAATGAGGTGTTCATAAATCTTCTGATGACGTTCCAGGCCCTTCAGGTAGAGAGCATGACGCGCCATGTCCGGTTGATAAGTCTCACCAGCCGGAGCGGGAACCGACGCGATGTTGGCTATCTTGCCCGCCAACTCCAACGCGTACAGGGCCGCGCCCCTGCTCGATGCTTCCTGCACGCCTGAGAGCGTGAGAGGACGGCCCAACACGTCCGCGATGATCTGCGCCCAGGTCGGAGAATTGAGCAACGCGCCGCCCGATGCGACGATGTCGAATCCCCCTGAGACATTCTCCAGCGCGCCGCCGATAAAGCCTAAGCGATAAGCGACTGCTTCCATCGCCGCGCGCAGGATGTCCGTGGGTGTGGTGTGCATCGTCAATCCGAGGATTGCGCCCCGCGCGTTATTGGACCAATTCGTGCTCCGCTCACCGGCCCAGAAAGGCATGATGGTCAGACCATGCGCGTCCGGCAACATCTTTGCGAGCGCATCCTCTGTCGCCTCCCGCTGCTCAACATTGATGGCGAACGCTTCGCGCAGCCAGCCGTACAACCCGCCGCCGTCCGAGAGCGCGCCGCCGACCACCAGCCGGCGGTAGTCCGCGCGATAGCACCACAAGGCCGGCGGAATCTGCCTCAAAGGTGTGCCTTCCCACATCACGCGCATCGCGCCGGACGTGCCGATCATCAAGGCCGTACGCTCCGGCGTCGCGCAGCCCGCGCCGATATTGTTCGCCGCGCCGTCGCCCGTCGCAGCCGTCCAACGCGACGCGCGAAGCTGCGGCCAACGTCGCGCGTGCTCCCCTTTCAAGCCGGAAAAAGTTTTGTCGCGCGCGGCGATGTGTGGAAGCTGCTCGCTTGAAAGTCCGAGCCGCGCAAGCATCTCTTCATCCCACGCGAGCGTGTGCTGGTCGAAGAGTCCGGTCGCGGAGGCCATCGAAACGCTCGTCTCGATTTCGCCGAACAAACGTTCGAGCAAAAGATCGCTCAAAGACATCCAGCGCGCGGCTGAGCGAAAAACGTCT
>DASYML010000070.1:0-7069 GCA_036009045.1 Pyrinomonadaceae bacterium | reverse complement strand
CTATAAAATCCTCTTCAGACAGCAAACCGAATAATGATATTTTGCTTAATCTTTATCTCTATGTTTTTGATGATGTGCGGCGCACTGTATAGCGTGGGGTTGGGTGAAAGTATGCAGGAGCCGGAACCGGGCGTGGGGCGTGGGTTGGCGCGCTTCAGGGCGGCGCATTATAGCGATGTTCGCTACGAGTTGAATCTTCAAGTCGAGCCGAAAGCGCCGATGCTGAGAGGCAGGGAGTTGATTCGCGTGACGCTCGATGGAGAGGTGGGCCAACTGGTGATAGATTGGCGCGTGGCGACGGCGAAAGAGGGGCAGCCGCAGGCGCGCGTCTGGAATATCAGGTCCAACAATCGCAGCGTTGATGATGCGCGTATGGCGAACGATCACATCATGATTCCGGGCGCATACCTGCATCGCGGCGAGAATATTCTGGACCTCGAATTCGAGTCTCCGATTGCCGCATCGGGGAGCGCCTTGACGCGCTACATGGACCGTGAGGACGGGGCGGAATACATCTACGCGCTCTTCGTGCCGTCGGACGCGAGCACCGCGTTTCCCTGTATCGCCACGACCGGCGAAGCGCGCAACGATCTCAAGAAGATTCTGCGCGGCGAATTAAAGATTCCCGGCATGACCCTGCGTACGCGCGACCGCTTCGACATCATCACCTTCTTGCTGGCGCGCGGCGATGCGGACGACGCGAGACGTTATGCGTATGCGGCGGGCGCGGCGCGTGCGGCCGAGTTGACCAAGAAGAAATATTTCGAGGCGTACCTGAACGATAAGCAACTGGCTGAAAGCTGGATTGAAGCGAGCCTCGGCCCGTTTAATTCACTACGGCAAACCGCGCTCACGCTCCCTTACCTGGAGCCTGCGCTTGAGGAACTGCCGACGCTCAAGCGCACGCGCAAGATGTTCTTCGTCAACGGGTGGCTTGCCGCCTTCGTCGGCGGGCAATGCAGCGCGGATGCCTTTAATGTGGTCCAGAATTTCCTCGCGCGCGAGGGAGCGCTTGACCGCGACCTGCGTCTCAAGGTTTTGGAAGTCACTGACGGACTCGAAAGATGCGTGCGTATCAGAACAAAATATGCGGGTGAAGCAGGACCGGATTAAAAAGCATGTGAGAAGAAAGGCGAGTGAGAAGAGATGCGCGCACCGTCGGTTGAGAAGAGACGCGCGCGTAATCCGCAAGTGACTGACGCGCAGGGCAGCGTCTGAGGCTCAACGTCTTCGCGCTTCGCGGACTCTGGTTGAATCGCTGTGGGCCTCGTCCTGACGCACGGCGCGGCGCGCAGCCTCGTCCGTGATGATACAGAGGCCGTGAACTTTTTCACCCTTGAGGCGTTCGACAAGCTGCGCGGCCTCATCATAAATCAGCTTCGCAGCCTCGCATCCGCGCTCGCTCAACACGGACCAGCGCCGCTCATGCAGTTCGCCACCCGCCGTCATTTCCTTACCTGATCTGCTCACGACAAAAGTTTAGCAAAAGCAGCGACGAGCACGCAAAGAAGTGATGAGTAATGAGTGATGAGAGGCTGACTGAAAAGCCATCTGTGCCCTGAAAGGGCTGAATGTGATCGCCGGGGGCAGCGCCCCGGAACTTTCGCCACCACACAAGCCGACCCTGAAGGGGTCGCACACTCAAGGTTGAGGTGCGACCCCTTCAGGGTCGGCTGCTATCTTGGACCAGGAACCGTGGGCGTTGCCCCCGGCTCTCATATGTATCCACTGACGTGGATAAGCTTGTGTATCCACGTCAGTGGATAAGGTTGAAGAATTTGCTCTGACTTTTCAGACATCCTGAGTGATGAGTGATGAGAGACAATCTATTAACTCATCACTCATCACTCGTGACTTATCTTTTCATTGACATGAGAGGGAGACGGGCTTTATCGTTCGTCAACACTGAAATTCTATTATCAGATTAAGAACTAGAAATCGAAAATCCTGGTCCTGCTTTGGGAGATGATCAATTTATGAATGCCAATCCGTCACGCGTTTTCAAGCTCGCCGCTCAACCGGGCAGGCTTTTATTGGTCCGGTTTATGGCGCTGTGTTGTGTTCTCTCTTTGCTGGCGTTCCCGGCATCTTTCGCCGTGGCGCAGAAGGCGCAGAAACAGAAGAAGGGGCGCGCGGCACAGGGGAAAGGGACGCCGACAACGACGACGCCTTCCGGCGAAAAGGCTGCGGGAGATGAGGCGTCGCCCGCCAACCCGGAGCCAGCGCAACGGCCCGTCGGAGAGGAAAAGCTGCCGACCACAGAGCCTTATCAACTCATCGCCAAGCAGATGAAGTGGCGCTCTATTGGACCGGCGAATATGGGCGGGCGCGTCTCGGACATCGCCGTTGACCCGAAGAAGCCTTACACAATTTACATCGCGCTCGGCACGGGCGGCCTCATTAAATCACCCGACAATGGCACAAGCTGGAACGGCTCGTTCGAGCGCCAGACGGTCGCTTCAACGGGCGCGGTGGCGGTCGCGCCGACGGATTCTAAAACCGTTTGGGTGGGCACGGGCGAGCCTAATGGACGCAACAGTTCTTCATGGGGCGATGGCGTCTACAAGTCTACGGATGGCGGCGCGACCTGGACCAATATGGGACTGCGCGACAGCCAGGACATCGCGCGCATAGTGATTGACCCGGCGGACGCCAGTACGGTTTACGTCGCGGCCTTGGGCCATCTCTGGGGCGCGAACAAAGAGCGCGGCGTCTTCAAAACCACAGACGGTGGCAAGACCTGGACGCCATCTTTTCAGATAGACGAGAATACGGGCGCGATTGATTTATTAATGGACCCGTCGGACCATAACACGCTCTATGCGGCGATGTATTACAGGCGGCGCACGCCCTACAGTTTCAACAGCGGAGGCGAGACCGGCGGCATTTTCAAGACGACGGATGCGGGCCGCACCTGGAAGAAATTAAGCGCGGGCCTGCCGCCCAACACGGGGCGCATAGGGCTTGATGTTTACAGAAAGAATCCGAACGTCCTCTA
This sequence comes from Pyrinomonadaceae bacterium, assembly GCA_036009045.1. Lineage (GTDB taxonomy): Bacteria > Acidobacteriota > Blastocatellia > Pyrinomonadales > Pyrinomonadaceae > DASYML01. The sequence goes on along the minus strand of DASYML010000070.1, from coordinate 4,071 downwards.
CGCCATCGTCGAATCGGATGTCGGCGGCGGCAGTCCGATCTTTGAGAGCAAGAGCAAGTCGGGCGGCGTCTTCCGCTCGGAAGACAAGGGCGAGACGTGGAAGCGCGTCAACGAACTCGCGCCGCGCTCTTTCTATTTCAGCCAGATACGCATTGACCCGAACGACGACGGGCGCATCTACGTGCTCGCCTTCGGGCTGCACATCTCGGACGACGGCGGCAAGACCTTTCGCAGCGACGGCGGGAAGAATGTCCACCCGGACTTACACGCGATGTGGATTGACCCCGCGAACCCGGACCACTTGCTGCTAGGCACGGACGGCGGCACTTACACGAGCTATAACCGCGCCGAAAGCTGGGCACACATCAACAATTTTCCGATGGGCGAATTCTATCGCGTGACGGCGGACATGCAGCGGCCCTACAACATCGCTGGCGGCTTGCAGGACAACTTCAGTTGGGTCGGTCCATCACAGACGCGCAACCGCGACGGCATCACAAACGCGGACTGGCGTTCGCTCGGCGGCGGCGACGGGATGTACTGCGCCATAGACCCCGTTGACCCCAACATCATCTATTCCGAATCACAGAACGGGACCATCTCTCGCCTCAATCTCAAAACGGGCGAGCGCAAAGGCATCCAGCCATCAGCGAAGGAAGGCCAGCAGGCTTTTCGTTTTAATTGGACCGCTCCGTTCTGGCTCTCGCACTATGACCCGACGGTTATCTACCTCGGCGGCAATCATCTCTTCAAACTCACGGAGCGCGGCGACAAATGGGAGAGCATCAGTCCAGACCTCTCCACGCGCGATGTCGAGCGCATCACGACCACAGGCTCAGGCGCGGAGACCAACGGCACGATTTATACCTTCTCCGAATCGCCCGTCACGCGCGGACTCATCTGGGCCGGGACCGATGACGGCAAAATCTGGGTGACGCGCAACGAGGGCAGGGATTGGTCGGACCTGACGGGGAATCTGCCGCGCGAGGCTAGAGGATTGTGGGTCAGCCGCGTAGAGGCTTCGCACTTTGAAGAGGGCACGGCCTTCCTGGCGATTGACGGGCATCGTAATGATGTTTACGCGCCATTCGCTTTGATGACGACGGATTTCGGCAAGACTTGGAGGTCCATTAATTCCAACCTCGCGCGCAACGCTCCGGTCAAGGTCGTACGCGAAGACCCTTTCAACAAGAACCTGCTTTACCTCGGCACGGAGTTCGGCTTCTTCATCTCTTTTGATCGCGGGGGACGGTGGACCAAATTCATGCCGGGGCTGCCGACCATCGCCGTGGACGATATTATGGTCCACCCGCGCGAACGCGATCTCATCATCGCCACGCACGGGCGTTCGCTCTACGTCATGGACGACATCCGCCCGCTCGAAGAATTGACGCCCGAAGCGCAGAATGAAGCCCTGCATCTTTTCTCGATTCGTCCCGCGTTAGAGTTTTACTATCTGCCGGGCGCGATAGAGTATTCCGGCAAGGACAAGTTCAAGGCTCCGAATCCGCCCTTCGGCACGTACATCAGTTTCTATCTCAAGTCCTACGCTGGCGAGGACTACTCCATCACCATCGCGGACAGCAACGGCAAGACCGTCAGGAAATTGAGTGGGCCAACTCTCCCAGAATTCAATCGCGTCGTGTGGAACCTGCGCCCGGACAGCACGGACGACAGCGGCGGCGGCGGAGACGGCCAACCCAAATACGTCAAGCCCGGCGAGTACACAGTGACCCTCAGCGTCGGCGACAAGAAGGCGACGCAAAAAGTTACGGTCGAAGCGGTCGAGGGATTGAAAGTTGAATAGACGAAAACGTTTTGCGGGAATGCCCTTGAAAGAGAAGAAGCGCAAGCGCATCCCCGCAAGGGGATGAATATGATAGCGGGGGGCATCGCCCCCGGTCGCTCCGCGTCAACACTATGCGACCCTGAAAGGGTCGCACATGCAATGCAGAGGTGCGACCCTTTCAGGGTCGGTAATCAATCTTAGACCAGTCACCGTGGGCGCTGCCCCCGGCTATCACATGTAGCCCTTTCAGGGCATCTCATTGAGCGACTATTTCTTTTTGGTGAGCGTGACATGGACCGGCTCTGAAAGCGAACTGGCCTGGACATCAATCTTTTGCGTCTGGTAGCCCTTGGCTTTGACCATCAGCTTGAGTTGGCCCATGTGAATCGGGTTGAGCGCGACTGCGCCCTTCTCGCCGGTCGTGGCCCAGGATTCGCAAAAGTTGTCGCTGCCCCAGGTGGATTCTAGTTTGGCGTATGCTCCCCTCACAGGGTTGCCGTTTTCGTCCTGCACGATGACGACGGCGCGGCCTATGCCATCCGGTTGGAGCGGCGCGCGGGCCATCTTAATCAGGTCTTCCGTGCTTTGTGTTGATGCAGTTGTGCCCTGAGCGTGACTGAAGGTAAACGCGGCTGTGATGATGAGCGCGGCGGTCAATAATTTGCGCATGTTCCTTATTTAAACTCCTATGCTTTCGGCTAATTGTATTTGGGATGTGACACTTCCCGGAGAGATTCCGGGTCACATGTCAGATTATAACGGCATCCGTGTGGATTTGAAAGAATTAAATTTCCGACCATCAAGGGCGGTCATTGAAGGAGAAAACATGAGAAGAATACTCATCGCTCTATTTATCATCTGCTCGCTCTGTCCATCATTCGTCTGCGCGCAGGCGGGCGGGCGCGGGCGTGAGAGTGCGTTCGTACTGATTAAGGCGGGGCGGCTCCTGGATGTGCGCGCCGGGCAGGTCAAGGAGAATCAGGGCATCCTGATAGAGGGCGAGCGCATTCGTGAAGTTGGACCATTAATGGAGATTCAGCGTCGCGCGCCATCGAACACGCGCGTCGTGGATTTAACACGCGCAACGGTCCTGCCCGGCCTCGCGGACTGTCACACGCACATCCTCTTGCAAGGCGATGTGACGGCTGCCGACTACGACGAGCAACTCTTGAAAGAGTCAATCCCGTATCGCACGATTCGCGCGACGGTCGCGGCGCGTAACGCGTTGATGAACGGCTTTACGGCCCTGCGCGATCTGGAGACGGAGGGCGCGATGTACGCGGATGTGGATGTCAAGACGGCCATCAATCGCGGCATCATTCCAGGTCCAAGAATGTTTGTTTCGACGCGCGCCTTTTCCGCGACGGGGATGTATCCGCTGCTCGGCTACTCTTGGGAGTTGAAGATGCCGGAGGGCGTGCAGGTGGTTGACGGGCCGGATGAGGTACGCAAAGCCGTGCGCGAGCAGGTCAAGTACGGCGCGGACTGGATTAAGTTTTACGCCGACCGTCGTTATTACATGAAGGACGGCGCGCTTCACAGTTGGGTCAACTTTACGGACGAGGAGATGGGCGCGATGGTTCAGGAGGCGCACCGTCTGGGCCGACGCGTCGCCGCGCACGCGATGGGACGTGAGGGCATAGACGCCGCGCTCAAGGTCGGGGTTGATTCGATAGAACACGGCTACGGTCTGGACGAAGAGTTGCTTGACCGGATGGTGAAGCAGGGCACGTACTGGTGTCCGACGATTTACACGGGCGTCTACGTCGCTGAGGGCCGGGCCGCCGAAGGCCGTCCCATTTACCTGGCGATGCGCGACGTGGAGGCGAAGATTTTCGGCGTCGCGGTCCGCAAGGGAGTCAAGATAGCCTTCGGCACGGACGCGGGCGCTTTTCCCTGGACCGAAAATGCGGCCAAAGAGTTCGCTTACATGGTGCGCTACGGCATGACGCCGATGCAGGCGATTCAATCCGCGACCGTCGCCGCCGCAGACCTCCTGGAAAAACCGGATGAGATGGGCGCGATTGAGGCTGGCAAATACGCTGACATAGTGGCCGTCGCGGGCGACCCCCTGCGCGACATCACGGAGCTTGAACGCGTGCGCTTTGTGATGAAGGGCGGACAGCTTTATCGTAACGAGATAGGAAAGTAAGAAGGGCAAGGATGAAGTAGGAAGTAGGAAGGATGAGAGTGTGGCTATGCAAGATGAATGGTTTGTCTTTCATCCTTCATTCTTGCTTTGATGCGCGACACTGTGGAGAAATTTGTAGACAGCGACACGG
>DASYML010000069.1:0-4018 GCA_036009045.1 Pyrinomonadaceae bacterium | reverse complement strand
TCCAGGCGTAGAGTTGGGGAATGATGAGCCTCACGGGGCCGCCGTGCTCCGGCGGGATAGGCTGCCCGTCATGCGACCAGGCGAAGAGCGAATCCTCCGCGAGAAAATATTCGAGCGGAACATTAGTGGACCAGCCGCTATCGTAACCGAAGGCGAGCACGTACCTGGCTTCCGGCTTGAGACCGCAGAGGCGCGCGACCTCGCGGGCCTGCACGCCGCCCCACACGTTGTCCAGTCTGGACCAGCGCGTGACGCAATGAAAATCCGCATAGACCTTGACGGCAGGCAACTGCATGAACTCATCAAGCGACCACGCTCGCGGATGCTGGACGAGTCCATCCACGGCGAATTCCCACGTCGCCAAATCAATCAACGGCGTGCCGTGCGCGTCGAGCACGGGCCACTTGCGCGTGCGCGACTGCCCCGGCGGAAGGCGATTCGCCTTGCGCGTGTCCGGGCTGATAATCACGTCGGATTCCTGGACCTCTTCGGCCCGGCGCGGCTCGCCCGATTGATATAATTGGTCCTTGAAAAGATTTCCCAGAAAACTCATGACAACTTGCTCACTTCTTTTTCGACTCTCGTTCGGCGAGCGAGAGTAGTTCCGGGGGGAGCCACTTGCCGACGCCTTTGTTGAGCGGTTCTTCGATGCCAACGGTGCGGTCGTGCCACAGGTCGCGTTTTGATTCGCCGCCGCGCTGGGCCAGGTAGTTCTCGGTCTGTTCAAGGCTCAGGACGATGCCGTTGGCGACCTCTTTCCAGTCCTGAAATTGAATGCCGCGACGGACCAGCGAAAGCCCTGCGGACCAGTCCTCTTCGGGCGCGCTCGCATCCTGTTCGGGAATCGCCAGTTTGTCCAGAGAAGGAAAGGGCGCGCCCGTATATTCGCGTACGAGTTGGACCTTAATATCCTTGTAAGCGGTCTGCGGATTGTCGCGCCGGATGGCCTGCGCCCGGCGAAAAATATCGGCTACGGTCGGCTGCTCTTGTGCCATTCGAGTCCCGTTTAGACCTCCCTCTTTGGCGTGTCGGTGATGTCAATACCTTACACGCCCCGCGCGCGAATCACAACCGTGAAGAGCAATGCGGATTGCGGATTGTGGATTGCGGAATTGGGAAAGGGTGACGGTCCGGGTTGAAGCATCTCTTATTCTTAATTCCACAATCCGCAATCCGCAATCCGCATTGCTCCGGCTCTTGCTTTTCGCCTCTTTCGCCTTCATCATGGCGTCTACGCATCGAACCGATAAAATAATCATCAAGGGGTAATCATGACCGAGGACATCATCTCTTTAGAACCGGCGGGGCTTCATTCGGACAAGGCTGCGGGCAAGCCCATTTGCCCTGTCTGCGGGCGGGAATCGCCGGATGGAATGGTTGACTTCGCGGCCCTGCCGGAAGAGTTGCAAAAAATCGTGGGGGCCAATACCGTGCCGGGCGTGTTGCTCGCGGAAATCTGTCCGCGCTGCGTGCAGCTTTTCGCGCGCGCGCGCGCACAGTTCGAGTCCGATTACGCGGTTTTAGAACAGCGCGGGTATGTCCTCTCGACGCCCCTGCGGATGGATGCCGATGATCGTTTCACGGGTCGCGGAGTCTGCATCGCGTTTCTCGATTCCGGCTTCTACTCTCACCAGGACCTGACCACGCCGACGAACCGCATCCTGGCTTATCACTCCATCGTCGCCGCCGAAGGCGATCAGACGACGCTGGACCAGCCGGACGTTTCAAGCTGGCATGGGATGATGACATCGGTCGTGGCCGCCGGAAACGGCTCGCTCTCGAACGGCTTTTATCGCGGCATCGCGCCGGATGCGAACGTCGTCCTCGTCAAGATAGGCTACACGCGCGGCATCCCCGAAGCCAATATAGAGCGCGGCCTCAAGTGGGTCATGGAGCACCGCGAAGAGTACGGCATACGCATCGTCAACATCTCTGCCGGTGGCGACGGCGTTGAGTCTTACCTTCACAACTCGCTTTCGCAGACGGTGGAGCAGGCCATCAAGGATGGTCTCATCATAGTCTGCGCGGTGGGCAATGCCGGACACGAGCAGGGGCATCCGGTTTACCCTCCGGCGAGCGCGCCTTCGGCCATCGCCGTCGGCGGGCTTGACGATCAGAATTCGCTGGACCGCGCCAAACGCGGCATGTATCGCTCGTCTTATGGGCCAACAATTGACGGGCTTCAGAAACCGGAGGTCATCGCGCCGGGCATCTGGGTCCCCGCGCCGATTCTGCCGCACACGCCGACCAAAGAAGAGGTCGAACTGCTCGCCGCTTTGGACAACGCGCCGGATGATCAGCTTCGTTCGATTATCGAAGGGCACGCGGGAGTTGATAGAGAATTGGATGAGGCCGTGGCCCTGCGCGTGCCTTTGCTGCGCCAGCTTATCGCCATCAAGATGCGCGAGGAGAATGTCATCACAGCGCATTACAAGTATGTTGACGGGACATCCTTCGCGGCCCCGATAGTCTCTTCGACCATCGCCTGTCTGCTCGAAGCGAACCCCGGTCTGACACCGCAGCAGGTCAAGCGCATCCTGATAGACACGGCGGAACGCCTGCCCGCCATCGAAGTTGACCGCCAGGGCTGGGGAGTCCTGGCCCCCAGGCGAGCCGTCGAACTCGCGCTCGCGTTGCGAGGCTTGAGTTAGTAAATTTTAGATGGTGTCTGCAAAGTCAGGGCAAACCCTTCAACCTGATCCACGCCAGTGGATACATATGATAACGTGAGTTTGACATAAGAGGCTGACTGAAAAGCCATCTGTGCCCTGAAAGGGCAGAATGTGATAGCCGGGGGCAAGCGTCAGCGTCGCCCCCGGTCCTCTCGTCACCACACAATTCGACCCTGCAAGGGTCGCACCTGCAATGTTGAGATGCGAGCCTTTCAGGGTCGGATTCTATGTTGGACCATTAACCGGGGGCGACGCTCAGGCTTGTCCCGGCTCTCACATTCTGCCCTTTCAGGGCGCATCATCATTCTGGTCCATTATTGCCCGCACTCGCGGTTGGAGTGAGAGATGACGGAAGCGAAGCGTGATTGATACTCCGTCGAAGTGATGAAAGAGCAGACCATCCCGCGATAGTTGCCAGGCTCTTTGTTGTCCAGCACGTTGAGCCAGAACCTGTAGCCATCTGCATCCGGGTCTCGCTTCAAATATCCGAAGTACTCCATCAAGACGAAACTGGAATTGTACTCCGCATCCCTCAATGCGCTTTCATCTATCAATTCTCTCAACGCGATTGACCGACTCTGGTTCTGGTCTGCGCCCGTGTGGTATGTAGCAATCAGTGTGTTGCGTTGGCCTGACAGGTCAACTCCGCTCGCTTGCCGCACATTTGCGAGCAACGCATCCACGAATGATTCTGCACCGTTGCGGCCCTCATACTTCTGCATGAATTCCGCTCTTTGCACAAACGCTGCGGCCAACTCGGACTGCTTCTCTTCCAGCCCTGTGCCTCCGATGACACGGCTGCGGTCCGTGTTGAATTCAGCATAAGAGAGTTGACGACCCAACGCTCCCTTGTACAAGCGATAGACGAATGAGCCTGTCTCTTGATGCTCCCGCTCCATGAAGAACGCTGCCGCGATCCCCACTCTCCGGTTGCTCAGACACTGTGAATCCGTCCCGCACTTGTCCAACTCACCCGTCCAGTATTGCAAGCCTCCCTCATCGGCTTCGCGTCCGAGGAAATCCAGGTATTGCTGCCTCACGAAGTACATCTCGGTATCGAGCGGGTTGGCGCTCTGTGCGGGCAGTGGGTTGGCCGTGAAGACCGCATCGGTCTTTACGGCGTTGAGAGAGAAGGCACGCTCCGAGGGCGAGAAGGAGAAGTTAGCGCGCGAGGGAGCGAGAGTGTAGAAGCTGCCGGTGTCAACATTCTCAAACTTGTAATGACCGTCAGCATCGGTAATGGTGCGGGCTGATTTGGGACCGCTCAAGTGGATGACGGCTCCGGCAAGTGGCTGGCCGTCGGGAGTTGTGATCTGTCCGCTGATGCTCGCCTCTGCGGCGGTCGG
>DASYML010000068.1:0-44553 GCA_036009045.1 Pyrinomonadaceae bacterium | reverse complement strand
AGGCTTGTCTGTTAATCCGCAACCCCAAATCCGCAATCCGCAATTCTCCTGACTCTAGACTCCTGATTGTTTGAGGTGTTCGTGAAATTTCATGTCCGTTCTTTTGAGCATTTTTGTGAGCAGGATGATCTGGCCCGTGTGCATGGCGAAGTGTTCGACGACGTGGTAAATCGCTTCGAGCACGGTCACGTCGTATTTTTGAATCTGGCGCGGCTCCAGCATGGCGTCCGCGTCCTGGCGCGCGAGGACGCCCTCCACATCATCGAGCGTGCGCCGGAGTTGGTCCAGTAATTCGGCGCGTGAAATCCCTTCGCGCTGGTCGAACTCCTGCTGCCGCTCGCGCCTGTTCTCAGCCCCGCCGACGCCGCCGACGATCCACTGGCGCGCGTTCCCTGAGATATGCAGGAGCAGATTGCCGATACTGTTCCCTTCATCATGCGTGCGCCACCAGATGTCTTCGTCGCTCAATTCTTCCAGGCAGCGCTCGATCTTCGGGAGATAATCATCGCGCAACAGCGAGCGCGATTTGGCGATGAAATTTTGCGTTACGTCAGTCATGTTGGCATTCCCCGTTCAAACGACCAGAGAAAATTCCGGCCTCAAGATGCTCAAGATTTGGCGAACGCCAGATGCTATCGCCGCCGCCCGCGCATGTCAACAATCGCGTGAAACACGGCAGGGACACTTCATCATCAGAAGAAAGAATTAGCCACAGAAGAGTTCATAGAGAACGCAGAGAAGGAAAATCAAAGCAAGCTTGCTTCTTATCAAATACTATCCTTCCTCTGTGCGCTCTGTGTTCTCTGTGGCTAATTCCCTGAGAATGAATATGCAATTTGTGTGGGAAAAAGTTGAGGGGCGAGCTAACTTCGGCTCGCCCCTGCGGGATGACCTTTGGGTGTGTGGCTGTTCTTTTTGGTTGATGAGAAAACGAAAGCGTGCAGACGAGGCTCGCTGGCACGCGTTGGGCGCTGCCTTAGAGAGCGCGCGAAATCTGATCAGGCTTCGTGCGGCTGCGCCGGTTCCGGGAACAATGTCTTGAGTGCGCGTGAAGTCTCCGTGCGCCGCTTCTGTTGAAACTCCGTCACCCAGTTGGTGACTGTGGAGACCATATCTCGCGCGGTCTCCTGCGCTGTGGGACGTTTCGCCTCTCCCTGGACAGGATTATTCTCCTGACGGTTTCGTTCTTCTCGCTTGATGATTTTGATTCGGGGTTTCGTAGCCATAATAACCTGCTTCTGCTGATGATTGCTAAATTGTTGACCTTTTGGTTCTCACTCTTTAACGAAATGCTCTCGTCAAAGTTCGATTTTTTCTTTCGTCTTGAAGGCTCTGCGGCCTACGCTGCGCTGATACTTGCAAACAATGGGCCACAAATCATTGACGAGTGGGCATATCTAATTTGCCTTATTATCTACAGCATTAGACGCACTCAAAGGCTTCCGGGTTGGATTATCTTTCCAACACGCCCCACGCGCCTGAGTTCTGAAACTAACCACCTGTGGCTTTATTGCATACACTGAAGAGCAAGTGGGAAGTAGGACTGATGAAGGATGAAAGAATGGCTATGCGTCTTGAAGAGCCACCCTCTCATCGTTCAGCCTTCCTCCTTCCGACTTGCTCTTCCACTTCCTTCGCTACGGGTTTGCAGAATGCCAAAGGGGTCGGGTCAATGTGCGCTTTGCCAAGGAGGCGTCGCCTTCGGGCCGGGTCGCAGGAGGCCCGCAGGTTGAGCGTGGATGTCTCTAAATATTTGGCGGCAAAGGGAAAGCGGCGCGGGTTGGAAATCCTTCGGGCGCGCGAGGGATGCTGGCACATGCGTTGCCATCTGGTATCTCGGTATGAGATTCAGCGACATCATTACCGTTTACCTGGCCGCCGGAGCGCCCTTCTGTGCACAGCATTTCCTGAAGCACGGGCGCGGCGCGAATCGCGCGCTGACGCTCTTGAAGGCGACCTGCGCGATGCTCATCTGGCCGCTCTCTTTGAGTCTTAAGTTGCTGGCTGGACGCGGGCGCGCGGGGCTGTTGGAAGTCTCGCTTGAGGACGCGGCGATGTGGCGGACTCTCGAAAGGTCTTCGCAGGCGAAGGAGAGATTGCTCTCGGCGCTCTACAGGATTGAGGAGTTGGCGCGCGAAGTTTCATCCCCGGAGCCTTGCGGGAAATTGGAGCAGGAGACCCGCGCCATCCGTGAGAGCATAGAAAAATATGTGGGGCTGACGCTGGCGGCGAGCGCTGCGGATTTTAATGGTCCACCCGACAAGCGCGAGATGGAGTTGTGCCGCATCGCCGGACGCACGGGTGAAGACCTGCTCCTCGCCGGTCTTTGTATACACAGACGCAACGCCGCGCAGATCGTCTCTCATCAAGCGCGCTCGCGCACAGAGCTTTTGCACGCGCTCGCAAACGTACGCGAGTTCGGTAGTCTTGATGCCGGAGACACGTCGCAAGGCCAGACGCTCGCGGCGCGTTATCTGAGCGTGGCCGTCATAAAGTTTTACGGGCACGCGATTAATTTGCTGTCGCTGCTCGAAGATGAGAGCGCGGCCAAGGGCGCGGCCCGCCTGCTCAATGCAGAGTGTGCGCGGCGGCGCAGACTCGAATCCGACTATCTGCCGGATGCAGCAGAGAATGCTGCGGAAGGAGAAGTATGTACGACCAGACACTTATCCCCGTCGGCCACTCAGCCGTCGTCGCAAACGCAAACGGCGCTCAGAGGCTGAACGAAGAATACATCGCTAGACTCAACTGGCTGCTCCACGCCAACGCGCAGGCGGCAGCACATCGCAAGCTCTTTCGCAACGACCGGGAAGAAGATGAAGCGTTGATGATGCGACGCCCTCTTCAGATGCGGCAAGCCTACGCGCTCTTCGGGCTGATGCTGGGCACGCTGCCTCCCGCTGCAATCTTCGGCAGGATGTTTCAGTACGGACTGGGCAAGGACGGGACGCTCGTCTGCCTGTGCCTGCTCATGAATATCATCTGCGCCGTGGTGGGCTACGCGATGGGTTCGGCGTTGAGCGGCAACATGCATAAACTGACGCGCGCCTCCTGGAATAAAATGTTGCTCATCTCACCCTGGGTCGGAGCGCTCTGGGGAATGGTCGCGGGCGGCGCGGGCGGCTTTCTCTTCTTCGGCTTCGGCGCGATTGCCGGAATCATCTGCGGCATCCCTGTGGGCATGGCCGCCTTTCTGCTCTTCGCGCTGCTGCATCGTCTGCTCGCGCGTGGTGGTATGATTGACGCGCGCCACTTCTGGCCGCTCGCGTGCGGCATCACTTTGACGATGGCCGCGCTGGTCCTAAGCCTGTAAAAGCAGAGGCTGGAGACTAGGGGCTGGAGGCTTGTCAAGAGCCTTTCGCGAGCCTCCAGCCTCCAGCCCCAGCCTCTCGTTTATGCTTCTCATCCTGCTCCTGCTGACGTTGTTTCTGCTGGTGATGCTCGGCTTTTATGTGTTCGTGGCCGCGCCGCGCAGTCGCACGCATCAGACGTTTGCGGCCTTCGTCGCGTGTCTGGCATTGTGGACCATTAAAGACATCGCGTTGTGGGGGTTTGAGATGCGGAACGGGCCTGCCGTGTGGTGGGCCAGCGTCAGTTTTATCCTCGCCTTACTGTTGCAAGTGACGCTGGTCGTCTTCGCCTGGGTCTTTCCCGAAAATGGCCTTGTGCCGCTCAAGCGAGCCGCCGTCATTTTTTCACCGGCGGCCATCTTTGTGCCCGCGCTCCTGCTCGGCTGGATGTGGGAGGACGTGAGGTTTGTCGAGGGCCGCTTTCAAATTCGCCTGACGATGCTGGCCTACGCTTTCGGTCTCTACATCTACGGCGTGCTCGGCTATGGTTTCTGGCTGCTTTATACAAAGTACAGGCGTTTTCGCGGGAGCCTGTGGGGCCAGCAACTCGGCGCGATACTGTGGGCGCTCGTCATCACCATCACGATGAACACGCTGGTCAACAGCCTGCTGCCGCTGGCGGGCATCTATGCGCCTTTGAAGTACGGTTCGATCTGCGCGGTGCCGGGCGTGCTCATCTACGCCTACGCCATCTCAAACTTCAAACTCTTCTCGCTGCAATCAGCGCTGGACCAATTCCGACTCTTCCCTGTCGCATATAAGGTCGCGCTCTCGATTGCGTTGGTCGCCATCGTGAGCTTCACTTTTCTGCAAGTGCCGATTGTCTGGTGGAGTTTCAGCGACGGCCTCTCGCCCGAAGCATGGCGACGCTATCTGGTCTTCAGCGTGGTATCGGCGCTGGTCCCAAATCTGATTCTCGTCGCGCTCATCATCCGCACCATCTCAAGGCCCGTGCGCCGCCTGACGGAAGCGGCGGTGTTGGTCGCGGGCGGCGCTTACGGGACGAGCGTTGACTTGCGAAGCAACGACGAGATGGGCCTCCTCGCAGACTCCTTCAACGAGATGAGCAGCAAGATGGCCGCAGACATAGAGCGCCTGCGCGAACTCAACGAGCATCTTATACGCACGGAGAAACTGGCCGCCGCAGGGACGCTCGCCGCAGGGGTCGCGCACGAGGTCAACAACCCGCTCGCCTCCATCTCATCGCTCATACAGATTCTACAGACGCGCCCTCTGACCGAAGCGAACGAGAGCGAGCACAGGGAGATGCTGCGTCTCATCCAGACGCAGATTGCGCGCATCACGCAGGTCCTGCGCGACATGATGGACTTTGCGCGTGTGCGCCCGGACGCACGCACGCCGCAGGACATCAATCGCATCATCGAAGCGAGCCTGCGTCTAGCCAGTTTTGACAAGGGCTTTCAAAGCCTGCGCGTGACCAGCCGACTGGACCTGGACGTGCCGCACGTCTCCGGCGATGCGGACCAACTCCAACAGGTCTTTCTCAACCTCCTGCTCAACGCGCGCGACGCCATGCCCGAAGGCGGCAGCCTGCACATACGCACGCGCTACGACGCGCTCGCCAGCGAGGTTATCATCGAAATCACGGACAGCGGGACGGGCATCGCGCCGGAACATCGCGCGCACGTCTTCGATCCCTTCTTTACCACCAAGCCAGCGGGCAAGGGGACGGGCCTCGGCCTCGCCGTCTGCTACGGCATCATCACGGCGCACGGCGGTCATATAGAGATTGGACCAATTAACCATGAGCCGGGACCGGTTAAGACTGAGACCGGACCGCACAACGGCGAGGCTGGTCCAATTAACGAACGGGGCACGCGCGTCCGCGTCGCGCTCCCTGTGCAGCCGGTCATCAACGAGATAGAGTATGCCTCTCATCAAACTCGAAACGATTATTAAAGCGCCCGTCCAACTCTGCTTTGACCTCGCGCGCGACGTGGATGTTCACATGGCTTCAACAGCCCGGACGGGCGAGCGCGCGATTGCCGGAATCACTTCCGGCCTCATGAAGTTGGGCGATGAAGTGACATGGGAGGCGAAGCATCTGGGCGTGCGCCAGAGGTTCACTTCCAAAATCGTCGCCTTTGATAGCCCTCGCACGTTCACGGATGAGATGCAGCGCGGGGCCTTCAAGAGATTTCGACACACGCACTTTTTTGAACCCGCTCAAGAAGGCGGCACGCGCATGATTGACGAACTGAATTTCGCCTCCCCCCTGGGCCAACTCGGACGAGCGGTGGACGCGCTCTTTCTCAAAAACTATCTGACGCGCTTCCTTAAAGCGCATAATGCTTACATCAAAAAGCTGGCGGAGTCGCGGAGCAGTTCGACCAGCATCACGGCTACGGAGGTGTCCGTGTTACATTCTGGTCAGTCCCGCCTGCTTAAGCCGGGCGGGTCTTCAAGGTTGAGTACCCGCCCGGCTTAAGCAGGCGGGACTGACCTCAGTTGCACTCATTTGCGTACAGCAATAATTATGAAGACACAACCTCTCATACTCATCGCGGAAGATGAAGATCTGATGCGAGCCATCCTGACGCGCCTCCTGGAAGAGGCTGGCTATCGCGTCGCCGCTGCCGCGAACGCCGAAGAGGCTTTGGAGCGTTTCGCCTCGGAGGATGTCGCCGCGACCCTGACGGATATACGCATGGCGGGGATGGACGGCCTCGCGTTTCTGGACCACATTAAGGACATAGACGCGGAAGCCCTAGTCATCGTGATGACCGCTTACTCCTCTGTGGATTCGGCGGTCGCGGCGTTGCGTAAGGGCGCTTACGATTACATCACCAAGCCCTTCGTCAACGAAGACCTCTTGCAGTCCGTCAAGAACGCCATCCGCCAGCGCGAACTCTTCAGAGAGAATCGCGCGCTGCGCCGCGAGCTTGATCGCCGCTACAGTTTTTCCGAAATCATCGGCACATCGCCCGCGCTGCAATCCGTCTTTCGTCTGGTCGAAAAAGTGGCGGGCACCAACACCAACATTCTCATACAGGGCGAGTCCGGGACGGGCAAGGAACTCATCGCGCGCGCGATTCATCACAACAGCCCGCGCGCTGACCGTCCCTTCGTCGCCATCAACTGCGGCGCGCTCCCCGAAACGCTCCTCGAATCCGAACTCTTCGGTCACACCAGGGGCGCTTTCACAGGAGCAGTGACAAATAAGCTCGGCCTCTTTCGCTCTGCCGAAGGCGGCACGGTGCTCCTCGACGAAGTCGGAGAGATAACGCCCGCGATGCAGGTCCGTCTCTTGCGCGCCCTGCAAGAGCACGAAGTGACGCCCGTCGGTTCGAGCATCCCCGTCTCCTTCGATGCGCGCATCATCTGCGCCACCAACCGCGACATAGAGAAGGAGGTCACAGAGGGCCGCTTCCGCGAAGACCTCTTCTATCGCCTCAACGTGATAGAGATTCACCTGCCACCCCTGCGCGAAAGACGCGAGGACATCCCGCTCCTCGTCCGCAACTTCATCACACGCACCGCCCGCGAGCAGGGCCGCGAAGAAAAAGCCATCGAACCCGCAGCCATGTCCGCGCTTATCAACTACGTCTGGCCCGGCAACGTCCGCGAACTACAGAACGCCATCGAACGCGCCTTCACCCTGAGCGGTGAAGCGATTGACCTCGACAGCCTCCCGCCACGCGTCCGCGACGCGGCGGGCCAACGCGCCGGAACCATCCGCGACCCGGACGGCCTCCGCCCCACCCTCGAAGAGATAGAACGCCAGCACATCTTCGAGACCCTCGCCTCCGTCAATCAGGACAAAGCACGCGCCGCCAACATCCTCGGCATAGACCTCTCCACGCTCTACCGCAAACTCAAACGCTACGATGCGGTCTAAGAGGCTAACCGGAAAGCCGTCTGTGCGGGACAGGGGAGAATGGGCAGAGGACCGCGCGGCGGCCCGCTTTTACTGGTCCAATTGCTGGTCCAATTACTGGACCAATAATTGGACCAGAATTTTCTTGACGCGACTGGCCCGGAAGAGTAAATTGGTCCAGAACAAGGCCCAGTGAACCTCACGGTAAAATCACAATTCAGGAGGAGCCATGAACCTATTTTCCAGAGTCAGAAAACCGTTCGTTTTTGCGGCCTTAGTTTTAGCACTGATGCTCTCAGGGGCTTTTCTTTCGTCGAATCGCGGCGGGGGCGCGCATGAAGTTAGCGCGACATCTGCGTATCCAAGGTACTCGACAGAATATACCTACTACAGCGACGCCTCGCACACGACGGAGGTCGGCTCGCGTTACATCAATTGTGCCGGGAGGGCGACTACGAGCGGAACCGTCACGCCGTACTATACGTCGGAAATTATTGACGTTTGTTGCGGAAGCGTGCCCTGTTAAAGTCCGGGCCACCTGGCAGCCTTCGGGCCTGCACAGGATTCTCACCCAACGCACATCGCCGTAACTTGAAAGGACGCCCGTAGCGTAAAACTACTGGCGTCCTTTCTCTGTTTTCGCAAGTCGAGTTGCCGACTGCGCTAAGGGGCGCTGGCGAAGGCGAGGTCGGAAATCTGTAGCGCGCCCTGCGGCGTCTGGTCGAACTTGAATTGGACGTTGCGTACGTCCGTCAGGTTGATGCCCGTGAAGGCGGTCAGGGGGAGGCGCACGGTGTTGAGGAAAATCCTCGGCACGACGACGGTCGTCCCCGGCGGGTAAAAGAGCGCGTCCGAATAATCCGCGACGCGGACGCTCGCGCTCGCGCCCGTGCCATCCGTCAGGATAACGCTGAAGTTCTGCGAAGTGTTGGCGGGGTTACGCAGGTCGTTATAGTTGACGCTGACGCGGAACTGTAGCGCTTGAAAACCGCTCACGTCTCTCGCACCCGCCGGAAGATCATTCGTGTAGGTGGAGTTTAAATTGGTCCAGCCCGTGCGGAGTTGGCTGAGGCCCCGCTTATTGGGGACGAGCGTGGTGACGACCGTGTGCGGCTGGCGCGCGGTTGATTCTGATGCGGGCAAGCACTGCGCGGGCTGCGGTGATTCGCCGCCGCAGAGGTCTTGCGGAGTCATCCCTGTCTGCGTGCTCGCGCCGCCGAGAGTGTTCGTCGTGAGGTTGGCAGAGGTCAGCAGGCGATTGACATCACGCCGCTTCGTCGCCGCGTCCGGCGCGTGATAGGAGACGTGCAGGTTCGTCGTCTGGGCCGAAGCGGGCGGTGGCGCTGCGCCCGTCAGGAGCGGGAGAAACTGGCTCTCGCCGCCGACGTATGCGCGCATCAGCGCGGAGATATATGCCAGCCCCGTGCCTCTCTGTTGAGCAGCCGTCAGTCGCTTGTTGCCCGCGACCGTGCCGCAATGCGGATCGCTGCTTCCACCCGTCGTATAAGCGGTCCAATCATCTGCCGTCCCGGCAGCGAACATGCCGGGCGTCCAGATGGTGTTGTAGTAGTTATGATTGCCCCCCATCACCTGTATCGTGTGCTTGGCTCCCGTATCACCCGCCACGTTGTAGAGCGCGTCGTCGTAATAATGCACGCCCTGGTTGTCTTCCACGTCGCCGTCGCAATAGGGGATGATGACGCCGAGCGCGACGTTATTGATGACGGGGCGATTGTAGTCAACTGGCGCGAGCGGGAAGACCGCGCGGATATTGTAAGGAGAACCGAGCGAGGCGTTGTAGATGAAATTCTTGACGACGCCCTCGCCGCCGCGCGAGTGGCCCATCGTGCCGACGCGCGTGAGGTTGACTTTGCCGACGAACTTCGTGCCGAAGGGCGCGGCCCCCGCCCCCGTGTTGAAAGTCTTCCACTGGTCCAGATGACGCTGTATGAGTTCGGCGCGCGCCTGCGCTCCGAGGTCCGCCACCTGATTGTCTTTGGCGTTGATGCCGTTGGCGCTGATGGAGACGACGATGTAGCCGTTGCTGGCGAGCGTCTGCGCCATGTAGTCGTAACCCTTATAACTCGGAATCGGCTGCTCCGTCGTCAAACAGGGCCAGCGCAGGGTCGCCGTCGAACCCTTGTAGCAGGTCGCGTGTCGCCCGTGCAAAAAGATGATTAAGGGGAACGGCCCGTTCGTCATGTCCGTCGGGTGATGCACGGAGGCTATCAACTCCACGTTGATGGGGAAGTTCGCCGGGTGGAAAGCGGAGTTTCCGTAGTTGTACTCTTCACGCGTCACGGCATAAGGGCCGGTCGCGCCCGGATCGGGCGTCTGCGCCGAAGCCGTTTGCGCGCCCGTCAGAAACAGCAGGAGGATCACACAGTTGAGCAGATAAAATCGTAATCCTGTCTTCACTGGACGCCTCCCTTCGCGCCGCCGAACTTGAGTTTCTCCGGCACTTCAACGCGCTGTTCTTTATTCTTCCGGTCCCCGTATGAGAGATAAAGCGTCGCCGCCTCGCGCAGCAACGCGGCGTCGTAAGTGATGACCGTAATCTCCGTCAGGTCTTCATTCTCGACGCCGTAACCGACCGCCTCATCGTCCACCCAGATGACTGGCGGCATGGCGCGCACGGGGAACGGACCGCCAATCAACGTCAAGCGAAAAGCCTTCGTCGCCGGAACCCTCGCGCCGCGAATTTCGACATCGGTCGCCTGCGGCAGCGAGACCTCTTCGACGCGATAGCTGGCGACCTTAAACTTGCCGACCGCCTTCCTGTTAGTGCCTGCGGCCACGACCCTGCCGGGCAATTCGAGTAAGTCTGTCATCGTCAACTCCTGTTTCGCCGCGCCCGCGCTCGTCTCCTGCGCCAGCGCCAGAGATGTGCTCCCGACGAGAACAACTATGAGGCCCAGGGCCAAGCGGATGCGTTTCCATCCGTCACAGGGCCTGGCATGTTTCAACAAATACATAAAGTCTCCTTCTTAAACTTTGATGGGATTAAGGACGATTGATGCCCGCGAGAAAAGAGGGCGGGCAAGTATAGACGATAAAGAACATTTGATGAAGTTGCCCGCTGGTCCAATATTATAGTCGTTTGCGATTGGATGAGACCATTATCGGGAACAGTCTGGTTTTACTTTGCGCCTTTGCGTCCTGGCGTGAGACTGTTGCTCGCTGGTGGCGCAAAGGCGCCAAGGTCACACGCGATTGCCAGCCGCTATAGAGCAGATCGGGATTGAGCGTTTCGAAGCAGCGAACGCTTAAACGCAAAGGACGCAAAGGAAATCCGCCAAGGTCGCAAGGTGTGTTTTCCTTTGCGTCCTTGGCGTCCTCTCCTTTGCGACCTTTGCGTTTAAATCTTCCGTGCGTGCAAGCGCAACTTGTTCTACATCACTTCCCGGCTGGTCCAATTCGCGCGCCGCTTCAGCAACCGTCTATCTGGCCGATGAAGATAATAAGGCGCTTGCCATCTGGGCTGGCGGTCATGCCGTAGATGCCCAGGCTATGCATCATTCCCGGTTGCTGCTTCAACTCCGGGCGCTCAATCTTGAACCTCTCATGAATACGATTCTTCTCATCGAGCCTGAACAGTTGTGTCCCGTCTTGGTCAATCCCAAAGCGCGTATCGCCCGCTTCGATGGCGTAAGCGATGCCGTGCTCGGCGTTCACGCGCCCGTTGACATCCAGCCACATCCCGCGCGGAGGTGAATTTTCCGCCTCCTGATTCCAGACGCGTGTAAAGATGGAATCGCCGACGATGCTATCCGGCGTCAATCCTTCCCAACCCGTCTCCGCGTCGCTGATCTTAAGGTCTCGCACATGCTTGCCCGTTCGCGTCTCAATGACTGAGATGACCTGCTGGCCTTCTTTGTCGGATTCCAGCGTGTAGAGTTTCGAGCCGTCTCTGTTAGTCACTATCATTCCCGGCCAGGTAATCTGAGAAGCGCTTTCCAACGTCAACGTATTGCGGACCAGCATCGTCTCCAGGTCCACCACGTCCAGCGTGTTTATGCTGGCTCCATCCTCCGCCTGATGAGTTATAAACCCCGTCCGACCGTCGCGCGAGACGACAAATCCCGACGCCGCGCCGGACAATTCCCGCGCGGGTTCTTCCGCTTCCAACGTGCCCACGCGCAGCACGTTCAAACCCGTGTTCTCATCCAGGCGCGGGTTGTTCCCGGCGCGTGCGACGACGTAGAGTTCACCATCCACTGGTCCATAAAACATGGAATCCGGCTGCAACAAACCGGACATCAAGAGACTGCGTCTGGGCCTGTAATCATCCGTGTTCACTTCGCAGGCATCGCTGGACCAGAGACTGTAGAAAATCGCATGTGCGCCGTCGGGCGAGAACGCGACCGCATAAGATGGGTTGCCCTCGTCGGCTTGATCCGGCAGGGGCAGGCGCGAGACGACCTGGCCCGTCGCCGTGTCAAGAACTATCGCGACGGCAGAAGGAAACACATCTCCCCAGGCCGCCCATCCTTCATAATCGCGGCCCTCGTTGCCCGCGTCCAAATCCGCATCGGCGGTGAAACGCACGCGCAGAAAGTCTGGCGTCGAATCCAGAATTTGCGCGCCCCTGTAACTGCCCGTCTTGACCTTTGCCACAACATGCGCGTCCCTTCGCGGACTCTCCCGCAGCGTCACGCTCTCTGTGTCTGTGTCGGCGTAACCGCTGAAGCCCTTCAAAGGTCCGTACCTGACGAACTGCTTCGGCGTGGCTTTGTGCTCCGCGACGGCGGGCACACTCTGCTCCTGTTGGACCGGCGACGCTGCCTTCTCCTGCTGCTGCGCGAGGGCCAGCGTCCTCCACTGCGGCAGGGTATAGTAGACGGCGACGCCCAAGATGAAAGCGAGGGCAAAGGCAGAGACGGCTGTGCGTGGTTTGTGCAAGCGCATGATGATCACTCCTGAACAGAGAAACATAAAGTTTGTAAGACTGCTGATGCTGGCGACCCTTTTGGTCTCTTCAAACTCTTGATGCGAACTGCTGTCATCATCTGCGCGTGCGGTAGCGCTTGCATACGTGTGCGACACCAAAGCCGTGGCGGGCCATCATTGTCATCACACTGTGGATTGCCACAGCGCGGTTGAACACAAAAAGAAAGTCCCGCGTCATCTTCATAAGGTGACGCGGGACTTTCTCTCTCAAGGCTCTCGTGACCGCTTAATCTTTCTTGCCGCCGAGCATGCCGCCGAGCCCGCCGAGCATGTCTCCGGCCTGGTCCGCTATCGCGCCGCCCGCGCTGGCGATGGTTCCGCCAGCGCCGTCCAGGACCGAGTCAACCTGCCCCGCCAGCGACGACGGGAGCCGGTCTTTCAAAAACCCCAGGACCGTCTCGACGGCCTCGCGCGCCTTGTCTTCGGAAATACCCGTCCTCTGCGAAACCTGTTGAACTAATTCATCCATCTCAAGTGGTCTCCTCTTCTGTGGAAGATAAATTACCGGCCCATTAATTTGACCCGTCCATCAACTCGCACGGCCCTTGTATTCGCTCAAGCGCCAGCCGTCTCGCTTCTTAGATGAAGACGACGGATTGAGAATTGGGAATGTCGAAACGCTTGCGGCAGTTGCGGCAGGCCAGCATATCGTCAATCCGCACCATGTAGTCGCGCGACTTGGCGAAGCGCGCACGGTCCTGCTCGTTCGCCCCGCGAGGCAGCGCGTTCTTCTTCGTGCGCGTCAACCAACGCACATCATACTCCGCGCGCTCGCGGCAATGCGGGCAACTAAAAGTCGCACGCTTGACTTCCTGTCTCTCGTTAAAAAAATCTCTTTCGTTCATAATCAACTACAGTAACCAGGAGCCAGGAGAAAAGCAATTGAGTGCTCTTCCTACTGACTGCTGGCTCCTGGCTCCTGGCTTCTTATCCTTTCATACGTTTCCGGTAGGCAGGCGCGTGTGATGCGCTGCTGGTTGCGGACGCTCTCTGGTGGATTCCCGCCGTCTGGCGGAATGACATCCCCTGCGGCGTGGGCCAACTCGTGCAGTATCACCTGCACCTGGCTCTCGCGCAAAGTCATGCCATCCAGCGAGAGTCCCGTCAAAAAATTTATTGGACCAAAGCGTATCCACGTCTCGAACCCCTGCCCGCGTTGCGAGCCTCCGCCGCCGCTCTCGTCTATATCCATCTGTGCGCCCCTCTGGCCGATGCGCTCCCTGAAAGCCAGCAACATTTCGATGGGGTCATAGCCGCCGCCTGAGAGCAAATCGCGGCACGGCGCACAGGCGCGCAAAACTTCTATCGCATCGGAGATGCGTTCGCGCAAGACGACGCGCGCCAGTTCCGTCAACTCGCCGGGCGCAAGCGTTGCGACGGCCTCAAGAATCAAAGACGGCTCGCACAGGAGCGCCGTCTCCCGGAGCCGCATCAACTCGCCCTCGCCGGGCCGCGACCCACTCTCCTTCAAGACACGACCGCCCATCACACGCCTCACCATCACGCTCCACAGGCTCATAAAGATAGATGCTAGAGGCTTGAGACCGGAGGCTGGTCAAAGACAACTGCCTGTCCCCAGTCTCAAGCCTCTGCCTTTCACTAGCCCCTGGCCTCTGCCTTTTCCAGTTTGCCGCCCGCGCGCTGCTTGCGTCTTCTGTGATAGAAGACGATGGCCAGGCCCAGCAGGCCGTTGACCAGCATCAAGGCATTGGTCACGACGAAGACCCAATTGTGGACCAGCCAACTATAAATCGTAAAACCCAGCGAGGCCGCCAACTGCCCTATGAAGAGCCACTTTGAAACGCCCTCGCTCGTCTCATCCTGCCATTGCTTGTAAACCTGTTTCCCGATTGTCAGGACCAGTATAAACGAACTCACCCAGCCGATTGCTTCTGTCATTCATCACCCGTGAAAAGCAAGGATGAAGTGGGAAGGATAAAGGATGAAAGGTAAGCTCTTCGTCTTGAACTATTCATCTTGAAGAGCCACACTTTCATGCTTCCGCCTTCTCACGTCCGACTCGCTTTTCATCCTCGCTCTAAAAGTCTCTCAACGGTTGAGAGGAAGCTGTCCGGGTCAACCGGCTTGGGTTCGTAGGCGGTCGCGCCCTGCGAGAGCGAGTAGGTCGCGTTGCCGCTGCCGAAACCCGTCGTGACGATGATCGGCACGTCTGCGATGGAGGGCGTGTCGCGGACGCGGCGGACGACCTGGACGCCGTCCGCCGCAGGCATGCTGATGTCCGTGATGATGAGGTCCGGCTCGGCGCTGACGGCCTGCTCATAACCCTTGAGGCCGTCTTCCGCCGTCAGGACCAGAAATCCGCGACGCTCCAACGCCAGACGCATCAATTCACGCGTCTCGTCGTCGTCCTCTATGACCAGAATTCTCTTCCCCTGATTCATCTTTGAAAAATTTGAGAGAGCGAGTTGCCGCTACTTCTCTTCTTCATTCCCTTCGCACAACTCGCGCAAGTAGCCGAAGCTGTAAATCCCCGTTTCGTGCCCGTCGCTCCAACGAAAGTTCAGCGCGTAGCGACCGACAATCGAGATGTCATCAATCCGCACCGTCTCGGAGACGGCCTCCGGCTTGAGCATTCTTTGACCCGTCCACTCGTTGACGCATTGCGCGCAGGGGCAGGAGCGTCTCAGCGCGGGCGCGTCGTAACGACAGGCCCTGCCATCCCCCCATGTGATACGCAGGCCCGCTTCACCCTCCTGCATAATCTCGCGCGGCTCAATCGCCGGACCACGTCTTTGCATCTTCAATCACTCGAACTCAAAAGCAGTCTTCAAAAGAGACTCTGACGGCGCATCATTGATGTTGCTGCAACGCCTGCTCGACCGAATCCGAAGTGATGGACCAGTGCGAGGCGTTCCAGACCGCGACGCCGTTGCGCAGGATGATGGCCTGCGGCGATTCGTGCTCAATCCCCGTCCGCGCCTCGACCTCGCTCGAAACATCCCGCGCGTGCTGGACGACGACGAGCGCCACCTTATCCTTCAACTTCGACATCTGCGTGTAGGCGGCGGCGCTGATCGGACACGTCGTACTATGTTTGAAAATAATGACCGGCTCATCATGCGAGCGCACGAGTAATTCTTCCAGCGACCTCGCATCCGCAACGGGAACGAAATGATTATCCATCTTTTTGAACATCTCAAGCTCAATATACAAAAGGGGGTTGACCTGATTGATATTAGCTTACCAGCCGGTTTTTATAAAGCAGGTGAAGAAATAAGTAGTGGTTCAATTTGGTCTTGAATGATGGGACAGCATTATTCACCACCGCAGACACAGAGGACACAGAGTCAGCACAGAGAAAAGAAGTCGAGCCTCTGTGCTGACTCTGTGCGCTCTGTGTCTGCGGTGGTGAACGCCTCTTTCATATTCGCTCAACTCAAACTGAACCACTACCAGGAAATAAGCGTCCAAGGTCCAAGGTCCAAAGTCAAGAAGCTGAAGAGTGTTGTTCTTGACTTTGGACCTTGGACTCCTGCTTTACTGCCTCCATTCCCCGACGAGGATGAAAGGGGACCAGTAGAAGGGTGCGCTGTATTTTTTGCCAGCGATCATGTCTGTCTGGGCCGCGCGGAGGGCGTTGGCGGGGGAGGTTCCCTGGCCTGTGAGAAGGCGTTTGTAGAAGTTGGTCATCAGTTCGGCGGTCGAACGATCTGCGACGGACCAGAGACTGACGCCCACCGTCGGCGCGCCCGCGTACATGAAGGCGCGCGTCAGACCGATGACGCCCTCACCGCGTTTCTCTTTGCCGAGTCCGGTCTCGCAGGCCGAGAGGATGACTAGGGGCGAGCCCAGCTTGAGATTGAAGACTTCATCCGTTCTGAGAAAGCCATCCTCTTTTTTATTGCCGACGAGCGAGAGGACGAGGCCCGTGAACTGCGGGCGCTCCGTGTTGAGCAGTCCGTGCGTGGCGATGTGAACGACGCGATACTTCGTCATATCGCGCGTCTCTATATTATCTTCGCTCGCGTTGAGGTCCAGCCAGACATCTGCCTGCGCGCCGGTGGTCCTGGCGAGTTTGGCTATCTGCTCCGCCTCTGTGCGCGTGCCGCTCAAGCGCATGAGCGGCAAGCCAGCGCCCTGTGCGCCGCCCGCGCTGGCTGCGCCCGCCGCGTCAACATCCGCCACTGCACTATCAAGCCCAAGCCCGCGTGCGGCAACGTCCGTGCCCTGTGCCTGAGAGGCAGCGGCAGGAGCAGCAGCGCCGCTCCGCGCGCGCGCATCATTGGAATTGAAGACGGGGTCAGCGACCAGCAAGATGTTGCGACCGGCGGGCTTGCTGCCGCCCTGTTGCCTGACCGCCGCGAGCACGGAGGCGGATGGAGCGTATGCTATCTCGTTAGTCTTGATGAGATATGGCAGCGCGGAATAGTCCGTGCCGCCGCCTGTTTTAACGAGCGCCTCGAAGGGCACGTAGTTGAGCGCGCCGTCTGCGACGATGAGCAGACGCTTCTCGCCTATGAGAGAGGCAGCGGGTTCGACGGCGGCTTTGAAGAGCGCGTTGGATGCGGCGGCGAAGGCGGCTGCCTCCTGCGGCGCGGGAGCGGCCACGCCAAGTCCGAGTCCGCGTTGCGGCTGTGCTTCTGCGACATCTATGCCGACCAGCCTGCGCTGTAGTTTGGCCGGAATCAATTGCGCGCGAAAGCCTACGGCAAGCCCGTCCAATTCGCTGCGATTGGGCAGACGATAGAGCGTCGTGCTGTTGTTGGTGACGGCCCACAGGTAAGAGTTCTGCGCGCCGAGGTTGTATTCGAGCAGCGTCGTCCCGTCGTCAAGTACCTGCTGCTGGACCGCGCCGAGCGTGAGCGGTTCCGTCGCTGTGAGGGATGCATAACGCGGGCTGGCGGCCCTGATTTGATTTTCCAGCGCGTCGTATTCCGTCTGCAACTGTTCGAGTTCGGCTTCGAGGTCCGTGGGTTTTTTCTTAGGCTCGTCGGCGTTGGTGGAGATGCCGCTGAGCGACTGCGCGATCTCCTGCTGGCGGTCAAGGTTGTCCTGCTTGCGTTTGAGCAGGTCTGCGGGCACGCCCTCTGTAATCTGCGCGTCCGTTTCGTTGAGCATGTCCAGCAGCGACCGGGCGCGCGATTGCTCCGTAATCTTGAAAGCCTCCGCCGCGTAGTCCAGAGCCTTGCCCTGCAAGGGCGAGCCTGCGGCGGGCGCACTCAAGAGCGCCATCTCCGCGAGCGCGTTCGACGCTTCATCGAACACATCCTTCGTCGTCGCCAGGAAACTGGTCCGCGCCTCGTCCGCGCGCAGGCTTCCCTGTCGGATGGTCTCTATGGTTTTCAGCGCATCACGATAACCGCTTATCGCCTGCTCTCTCAGAGCACCGGCCTTGTTGGCATCCCGCTCCTGCGAAGCCTGCAAGAGAAGGCTCTTACCCAGACCCCTTTGCGCGGGCCAGATGAGGTCCAGTCGCTTGTCGTCCTGCGCGCCCTTGGCTGCGTCCGTGTAAAACTTGGTCGCGTCTTTGTAGCGCGCCTGTTGCAGCGAGACATCGCCGAGACTGGTTCGCGCGGAGGCACGAAAGCGGCGCATCTGTCCGAGGTTGGAGAGACCCGGAAGTTTGCCGCTCGTGGCGTCGAGCGCATCCTGAAAATGTTTCTTCGCGGGGTCGAATTGATTATTGAAATAATCTATGCGGCCCATCCCGATTTCTTTGGTCGCAAAGACGATGGCGGTGCGATATTGCTCAAGCTGTTTTCTGGCCTCCATCGCGATGCCAGCCACGCTGGTCGGTGCTTCGACAGAGACTTTGCCGGTCGCCACCGCACCCATCAAGCCGCCGACGCCGCCGAACCTGCGTTTGGTCTGGGTCGCCGTGCTCTCAGGTTTTTTAGTCTGGATCTGTGAATAGGCAGCGCTCGCCCCGCTCATATCGCCCATCATGTAATGCGTGTTGCCGATCTTGGCGAGCATCAGGTTGGCATTAAACTCCGTGTCCGCGATGCCTATGGCTTTGGTGATGGAATCCTGCTTGGCTTGCGCCGTGCGGAAAGCATCGTAAGCGCTCTGGTAATGAGTGAGCGCGACTTTATACTGGCCCTGTCGCACGTAAAGGTCGCCGAGTTCGTTGCGCGCGGCAGCGATGCCACGCTGGTTGTCCGCATCCGTGAAAAGCTTGAGCGCGTTTTGCAAAGGCCCTAAAGCCTCGTTCGCTTTGCCGCGTTTCAAGAGCCGCCTGCCTTGCAGAAGCGCTGCCTCCGCCCCGTTCGCCTGCTGCATCGTCGCCACGCTCGCAACGAGCACGGCCCGCTGGTCCAACCCTTGCGCGTTCACCGCAGAGCAGGGCACGGACGCGCAGACCAGCGCACAGGAGAGCAGATAAACGAGCGAAAATAATTTGTGCTTCATGGCATGACTCCAGAGAGATAAGGGCGAGGGGTGAATAACTTTGTACCGAAATGACGTAGCAGCACGACGGACAGTTTGTATTTTATCAACGGGGCAATTCTCAAATAAGTGTATGGCAAGCTGATAACTCACCACAGAGACACAGAGAGAGCACAGAGACTCGAATTTCCCTGTGCGTCCTCTGTGCGCTCTGTGTCTCTGTGGTGAACTGCTTTGACCATAAACTCGCTTGGCTTTTATCAAAGAGAAGCTCAGGCCGCGTTACTGGTGAACGAGGTCGAGCGCCGTCACGAGGACGGGCGCGTTCGAGGTCGCGTTCATGCGAATGACGGAGGGCGAGGGCGCGCTCTGGTCCAGACCGAAGCCGCGCGTCGTCGCCTCGCGCTCCCTGGTGGTCTGCGCCTGACCGTAGTTCTTCTCTTTATTGACGAGGACGCGCGCGTTCAGTTCTTTCTGGACCTGCGCCCAGATTTGCCCGGACGGATGCCAGGGGCAACTAGCCTTGTTCACCTGGCAGTAGGTGACCAGTGTATCGCCGGTCGGGACGAGCGGCAGAGGCTCGCGCGTGATGACGATGTAGAGACGCTCCGTTGCGGGCTGGCCGTAGAAGGTGAACCAGCGCAGGCTCTCATTCTGTTCCTGGCTCGAAGGTATCTCGGTAGGGACGTGCGCTTCTATAAAGTTGTCGCCGCCGCTCAGGCGCTGATCCGGGAAGATCATCTCAGGCTGGCTGTTGTTCTCCGTATGAAAGACGTAGAGATAACTGTCCGTGTTCGGTTCGAGAGCGATGCGCACGCGGTCGCCGTTGTGAAATTCGCGCGACGGGTCAACCCGCACTGCATCGCCGCTCGCATCCCTCATGTAAAGCGTGTAGCCGAGCGCGAGCGCCGTGGCGGGCGACGTGTTGCCGTAAGAGTTCCCGGACGGCTGTGCGTTGCCCCCTGTGCCCGCGTCTCCCGTGCCGGAACCCGAAGAGGTCAGGCTCTTGGAAGTGCCGTTGCCCATGCCGTTGTTAGTCCCGCCCGTCTCCTTGGCCGTGCTCGCGCCCTTGCCTGTGCTTTTCGGCGTCGTCTTTTTGCTCACGGTCTGCGGAGGCGGAGTCGTCTTCCTGGTACTGCTCGTCTTATGAGTGGCGCTGCTCGACTGGCTGCCGGAAGTAGTGGGCCTCGAAGTGAGAAACGCGCCGCGCACGGCTGGCTCGTCGCCGTCCTGTTCCTGCGCGTGTGCCGGGACCGTCACACAGGCGATAAACGCGATGAAAAGAAAAGGAACGAAAGCTTTCAAACGCATGAGTTGATACCTCCGACTAAGAACTTTTGAGTGGACCGGCAACATAAAGGAGAGTTGGCGTTGAAAAGGTGCGCGCTATTGATGCTCTATGCGCACGTCAAGTATGGCAGGATTATTTGCTGCCGACTGTCCAGACATCTTAACAGATACAAAAGGTTCAACACCACCCTCGGTATTGACGTTGGTGACGGGTGAATTTGCCTTGTACTGCGCGCGGAACTCCTGCCAAGCAGCCTGCTCTGCGGTCGTCAAAGCGCGACCCGCCGGAGCGTTCAGAAATCCGGGCGAAGCCAGAGGCGTCGGTGAAAAAACAATCGTGTAATTCTCCGTCCCCGTCGTTTGATCTTCCTCCAGCCAGTTGCCGTCGCCGCTCGGAAAAACGAAGTCCGAGCCGCCCTTGACCTCATTCGTTTTAGCGTATTTGGCAATCGGCTTCGTCGTCAGGAAAGTCGTCGGCACGCTCTTCTCGCCCGGACCAATAATATAAACATAGCCGTCCTGTTGCGGCATTAAATGAAACCTGAACCTCTGGCCCGAATGCAGCGTTAAGTCTGAGGCCAGACGTTGTGAACCGCCCGCGCGCTCCACATCCAACCAGTAACGCATCATCTCCGGCGCGCTCGCGGCCTCATCCGTCGCGGAAGAGTTTGAAGATGCCGCGCCGTTTATCCCGCGTGACTGTCCAATCTTGCCGGGGCCATTTGTATTATCCTTCGTATTAGCGTTCGCCTCGCCCGTGTTCATGCGCTTGTAGACGAGAAAGCCGCCGATGCCGCCGACAGCCAGCAGTAAGAGCAGCGCGATGGCGATGATAATGGGCACGGGCGAGCGACGCTGCGCGGGCGCGGCGAGAGACGCTGCGGCGGGCGCGTTGACGAGAGAGCCTGAGACGGCGGACGAGTTGGAGAACGAGCCTGATGCGGCGGCCTGCGCCCCGCGCCCTACGCCTGAGAGAGCGGACGGGTGCGTGGCGATGGTTCGCTGCATCTGTTCGCCGTCCGCTTGCTGGCCGGTGTTCGGCTGCGATGCGATCTGCGATGCGATGCCCGGCTGAGACCCTGCGGCGGACTGTGGCGAAGCGGAAGACTGTTCCGGCGTGGCATCTCGCGCGGCTACGGTCAGCGTGTCAGGAGTTTGCGGCGTGCGCGCACCGGAAGGCTTGGCAGCCCCTGCGCTCGTCGCGTCCCAGGGTTCCTGATCCACCGTGACGACGGTCGCGGCGCTGATGTCCGAGATTGTGTTGCGCGCTTCGGCACCGCTCCCTGTGTGTGAGCCAATCGCATCGCCGCTGCCCGCGTCCTCAACGCCCGTGTGCGCGTGCGCTCTTGATTCAGGTTCGAGAGGGCCACTGCCCGTGCTGGCGAAAGCGAGAGTGTTGAGGTCCGTCGCTGGCATGCCGAGGGCGGCGCGCAGTTCCGCGTCAAACTCTCCGGCGGTCGCCGGTCTATCGCCGCGATCCTTCGACATCGCGCGGGCGATTGTCAGGCTGAAAGCTTCCGGCACTTCCTTCAACAATTCGTGCAGGGGAGGGGGCGCGGCGCTGACGTGCTGGCGTCGCAACTCTTGCAGCGTGTTTGCCTGAAAAGGCTTTCGGCCCACGATGAGTTCGTGAAAGACCGTGCCGAGGCTGTAAATATCCGCGCGCCCGTCAATCTCCGTCAGACCATCGCGCGGCACTTCGCCCCACTGCTCCGGCGACATGTAGTAAGGCGTGCCGAGGATTTGCCCTGCGATGGTCAGCGCCGTCGCGCCGCCCGTCTGCGAACCCGCCACCTCAATCATTTTGGCGATGCCGAGGTCCAATAATTTAACGACCGGGCGAGAGGCGTCCGAGGATGTGCCGAGCATGATATTTTCCGGCTTCAAATCTCTATGCACGACGCCCATCGCGTGCGCGGCGTTGAGCACGCTCATGACAGGTTCGAGGACGCTCATCGCTTCGAGCGGAGTGAAGCGCCCGCGCCGCTTCAACTCCGCATCGAGGGTCTGTCCTTCGACGTACTCCATGACCATGTAGATGAGGCCGTCGGCGGTGGTCCGCAGGTCGTAGACCGTGACCGCGTTCGGATGACGAAAACGGCGCGCGGCCTGACCTTCGCGGCGAAAGCGGCGCAGCCATTCCGCGTTGTTGCGCATCTGCGGCGGCAGGACTTTAATCGCCACGCGGTCGCCCAAAAGGATGTGATTGGCGCGATAGACAGCGCCCATCCCGCCGCGCCCCAGCAAGTCTTCGATCTGGTACTGCCCGTCTAGAGTCTGGCCCACCAGACTGGAAGGGTCGTCTTCCAGAACCTCGCCGTCGCGCGGGCAAAAGCTCACCGCGTCTTCATATTTCGTGTTGCAAACTGTGCAGTGCTTCATTTGTCAGCTTAGCCTGTTCCTCATCATCGCTCTCTGCAAAAAAAAGTTTACTGGTCCATCTTAAAGCCGCGCAGCGTGGCGAGCCTCGCGATGGTCGCATCCACACATTTAGTCACGCCTTCGCCGTAGTGCTGATGGCGAAACGAATCGGTCATTAATTGGCCCAATTTTCCGATCTCTTCATCCGGCAAGTCCGTTTCAAGCTGGCGTGTCACTTGAATGTGCCACTGGCGGTCACGGATGGCGACCATCAACAACAACCCCTCGCCGGTTGGCCCACCGATCTTCCACCCGCGAGCGACGGCCAGCGAATAATCAAAGATGGTCTCGCTCCCGGTCGTATCAATCATCACCACGACGAAAGAGACGCCGGAGCTTTTTTGCAATCTGGTGAGAGTCTCTTCCAGCCTTCCTTTAGTTTTCGCGTCCAGCACATGCGCGTAATCGTTGACGTGGCCCCTCGGCGGCGGAAGCGGACTCTCTTCCTGATTGGCTTGCCTCTCAGCATGTTTCGTGTCAACGGCGGCGAGGCTCTTCGCACCGTTATCATTTGACCCGACGGAGACAAACGAGTTGCAGCCTGCGCCCACCGTGACCAGAGAGAAAGCCATCAAGAGCGTCGCGCAGATGATGAGCAAGCCTTTCATAAAGCCTCCCTTTGCCGGTCCGGGCGCGAACCCTTTTGTGCCGGGCCGTCAGGTGTAGATTTCGCGCGCGTACTCTTCAACCATCCGGTTACTGTTGAAGGCGGGCGCGAGCGTCCCTATCGAACGTTTCATCATCCTCACCCAGCGATGAGGGATACCTTCTGCCCCTCGCTCGTAGTACAGCGGCACGACCTTCTCTTCCAGCATCCGGTAGAGCGATTCGGCATCGCGCGCATCCACATCGCCATCCTCGCGCGCCTGCACACTATCGCCGATGGCGAAGCCGTTCGTCCCGTCGTAGCCTTCGGGCCACCAGCCGTCCAAGATGGACATGTTGAGGCCGCCATTCATCGCCACCTTCTCGCCGCTCGTCCCGGAAGCTTCCAGTGGGCGGCGCGGGACGTTCATCCACACGTCCACAGACTGGACCAATTGCCGCGCGATCTCCTGGTCGTAGTCTTGCAGGAAGACCGCTCGATGCCTGACCAGCGGATCATACTTCCACTGGGCCAATTGTTGGAGGATAAACTTTGCGCCCTGGTCCTGCGGGTGCGCCTTGCCCGCGAAGACGAACTGCACAGGGCGCTCCTCATCGTTAATCAGGCGCAAGAGCCGGTGCGGGTCCGTCAGCAGCAGCGACCAACGCTTGTACCCTGCGACGCGACGCGCAAAGCCTATCGTCAAAGCTTCCGGGTCGAACATCGTCCGCGCGGCTTCGGTGTATTCCATACTCTCGACGGCCTTGAGACGCGCGTGAAAACTGCGATGGCGTATGAAGGCTATGAGACGCTGTTTGAGCAAGACATGAGCGTTCCATAATTCTTCATCGGAAATCTTCTCGATGCCCTTCTGCCAGCGCGCCGCGTCCAGAATAGCATCCGTCCAATCCTCGCCCACATGACGTTCGTAGAGAGTGCGTATCAACGGGGCGACCCACGTCGGCGCATGGACGCCGTTGGTCACGGAAGTAATCGGTATCTCGCGGGCGGTCCACTCCGGCCACATCTCCTGCCATAGCGCGCGCGAGACTTCGCCATGCTTTTGGCTGACCCCGTTGGTTGAGCGGCACATCCTGATGGCGAGCGGCGTGAGACCGTAAGCTTCGTCCGCGTTGGAGGGGTTGACGCGGCCAAGTTTGAAGAACTCCTCGTGCGGCAAGTTGAGCGCGCGTTCGTAAGAATCACCGAAACATTGCTGGACCAGCGCGGCGTCAAATTCATCGTTTCCGGCGGCCACGGGAGTGTGCGTGGTAAAGACGCAATGTGCGCGCACGGCGTGCGCCGCGTCCGCAAACGGCAGTCCCTCCGCCTCTATGATTTCGCGCGCGAGTTCGAGAGTTAAGAATGCGGAGTGTCCTTCGTTCAAGTGATAAACGTGCGGGTTGAGGTTGAGTTTGCGGAGGAGGCGCACGCCGCCGATGCCCAACATCATCTCCTGCACGATGCGCGTCTCGCGGTCGCCGCCGTAGAGATGGCCCGTCACCCAGCGATCAATCTCTTCGTTTTCGGGAATGTTCGTGTCCAGCAGATAAAGCGGAATCCGCCCGACATCAACACGCCAAGCCTGCGCGCGAACATTGCGCCCGCGCATCAGGACTTCCACCTGAACGGGCGCGCCCGTCTCATCCGTCACCTGCTTGATGGGAAGCACGGAAGGGTGCGTCTCCCCATAAAACTCTTCCTGCCAGCCATCGCGCCTGAGGCGCTGGCGGAAATAGCCGTAGCGATAGAGCAGCCCGACGGCGATGAGCGGAAGATGCAGGTCGCTGGCTGACTTGAGATGATCGCCCGCGAGCATCCCCAGCCCGCCCGAATAGAGCGGCAATGAATTATGGATTCCGTATTCCGCACAGAAATATGCGACAGGGTGTTCAGGCGTGATGACGGGCGTCTCCTGCGGGGGCTGCCAGGTCCGCGCGTCCGACATGTAAGCATCAAAACTCAGAGCGAGCCTCCGCACGCGTTCGATGTACGCGGGGTCCGTCCCCATCTGCATCAGGCGAAACTCGTCCGTCATGGCGAGCAAGCGTCGCGGGTTGTGTTCGCAATCCTCCCACACGTCCGGGTCCAGATCACGAAAGATGCTCTGACCATCCGCCGCCCA
The DNA here is from genome assembly GCA_036009045.1 of Pyrinomonadaceae bacterium. Lineage (GTDB taxonomy): Bacteria > Acidobacteriota > Blastocatellia > Pyrinomonadales > Pyrinomonadaceae > DASYML01. Next base: position 19,642 of record DASYML010000068.1, on the reverse strand, counting down.
ACTCCACCAGTAATTCCAGGCCAGACGCTCCAAAGCCCGCAAAGAAACGGGCAGCCTGCTCTCCTCCACAGCCCCCATCTGTTCGACCTGCTCAACTGCTTGAACCATGCCATCTCCATCCTGAAAAGAGTCAGGAGTCAGGAGTCTAGAGTCATGAGTCAAAGGTCAAAAGCAAGACAGCCACACTGCTGCTTTTGACTCTAGACTCCTGACTCCTGACTCCTGACTCTGCTATCGAACCTTTGGTGTTGCACAAACACTTGCGCATCGCGCGCGTGAAAAAAGACCAGGCGTATCTCAACGAGAGTGGATTCCTGGTCCAGCAGGAATTCATTGATAGCGGCGGATGAAACGCTCGCCGCTTTCTCGCGCGGGTAGCCGAAGACCCCCGTCGAGATGGCCGGAAAGGCTATCGAAGCCAAGTCGTGTTCGGCGGCCAGCCGGAGAGAGTTTTGATAACACCTCTTCAGCAATTCCGCTTCCAGCCCATGATGCCTGCCGTAAATTGGACCAACAGTGTGAATCACGTAACGCGCCGGAAGCTCTCCGCCGCCCGTCATGACGGCCTCACCCGTGGGCAAGCCTTCGGGGAAATTGGTCCGGCGAATTTCGCGGCACTCTTCCAGAATTCTTGGCCCACCCGCACGATGTATAGCGCCGTCAACGCCCCCGCCGCCGAGCAGCGTAGAGTTGGCAGCATTGACGATGGCATCCACACGCTGGCCCGTCAGGTCGCCCGTCAGCACGACGACGCGGCCAGACGCGAAAGTCTCTCTAGCTTCTTCTGACAATGGATAATTCTCAAACAAGCCGCGCGGAGACTTAACGGAACGTGTCGCTTACTCCGCCAAAGAACGGTTCGCGTAATCACCTTCGTCTGCCAACTCTGCGCGCGGCTCGACGCGTATCTCGTCAAACATATCCTGTAGGCGGAGAGCCTGCGCGACCCTGCCCGCCTTATACTCTGTGAGAGGATGCTCCGGGTCCGTGCTGGCGACCTCGAAGAGGCCGTCGTCCAGCATGACGACGCCGAGCATGCCGAGCGCAACGCCCGGCGCGACCTCTATCTCGCCCATGTTGTGTATGCGGAAGCGGCCTGTCTGTTCCACCCAGTCTTCGATGAAGGGGTCGCGCAGGGCGTGTTCGGCTTCCGATTCGGAAAGGTAAGCACCCTCGACGATGAGACAGTACTCGCGTCCTTTTTCTGTGTTCATGGCGTAAGCATGGGGCTCGCTATTCCGCGCTCGTGTGAAACTGCTTTGATGCTGGCGCATGAAGATATAACTTTACCATCGCCGGGCGGCGAGCGCCAGAGAGTTTTGTGCGAACGGGGAAGCCGGGCGGGTGAGGAAAAGCAAATGCCGCCGGAGAGTAAACCCTTTACTCTCCGGCGGCATGGTTAATAAATGGCCCAGCCCGTTCTATTACCTGACGGCCTTTTAGTGCGCGGCGGCGTACTGCTCGTTAAGCGCGCGGCGCAAGCCCTCAAAGTACGGATCGAAGCTGACGAAGGCGGTCAACCCCTGAAAGAAAGCGCGCCCGCCCGTCTCATTCGAGAGGCGGTTGAGCGAACTCTGGCCGAAGCTCGCGGCCAAATTACTGCGGCTCGTCAGGCCGACCGTCGGCGTGTAGAAAGAGTAAACGGCCACGTTGCGCTTGTTGGCCTCACGAATCGCGCGCAAAAGGTCCGGCGTATTGGCCGCGCTTGAAACGTCGAAGCCATGCGAGGTATCCAGCCCATCGGAGACGAGCAGGATGGCGTTGCGATTCGTGCCTTGACTATCGAAACGTTTGAGCGCCTCTATCACTTCCACGTAAGGGTTATAGGGAGCGGCGCTCTCGCTGGCGATGGGGATGCGCAGCGCCTGACCGGCCCTTTCCAAATCCTCCGTGAACGGCTCGCGGACCTGCAAAGACCCGCTCCTGATGTAGCCGACCATGACACGCGAGCCTGCGGGCAACGAGCGTATAAACTCGCGCGTCACCGGAATCTCGTTCCCGACCCGCGCGATTGAATCGTCCTGAATCAGAATCGCCAGATTCAAAGGCACTTCAACACGCACCCTCTTATCCGACGCTTTCTTCTCAAGGCTCGAAGGCGTCGTCGCCGCGTCACCCCTCTGCGTTCCCGCCAGCGCCGCGACCACGAAAATGAAAGCGCCCAACATCGAAATGATTTTACTTCTCTTCAACATCTCACAAACTCCCTTGACAATGAATGACCGCAAGCTCACGAAACCCTCGGAATCTCAAAAGCCTCGCCTGCGGCCCATTTTGAGGCTATAAAAGCGCGCGGAAAGTTTCAAAAACCATCTCTCCGGCACGCCTCCTTTTCGCCCTTCAAAGGCGATTAAATTCACGTCTATAAGATGCTCTAACCCGCCCAAAGGAAGCCTCAAAAGCAAGGATGAAGTAAGAAGGCGGAAGGATGAAAAGAGAGAGGTCAGGGGCCAGAGGTTAGAGGTCAGAGAAAAGCTTTTACGAGCCTCCAGTCTCCAGCCTCCAGCCTCTCTCTTTTCTTCCCAGCTACTTGCTTTTCCCCTTGCGGCTCGGATAAATTAACGTCTCGCCCGGAGCGCATCCCGCCCTAATCATTCTGGACAGTGAAGAGACCTGGGATGGCTATCCTCCTGAAAATATCATTGTCTGAAAGGAATCTCTCTCTAACGCCATGAAAGCTTATCCAACCGACAAAATCCGCAACCTGGCCGTCATCGGACACGGCGATGCGGGTAAAACGCAGTTCGTCAGTTCCCTCCTGCACATCGCAGGGGCCACTTCGCGCTGGGGCAAAGTTGACGAAGGAACCTCGACCACGGATCACGACGAAGATTCCATCGCGCGCAAAATCACGCTCAACACGGGCATCGCTTATCTGGACCATCAAGAGACCAAGATTAACTTGATAGACACGCCGGGTTACGCGGCCTTCATCGCGCACGCGCGGCCAGCCCTGCGCGTCGCGGACTGCGGCGTGGTCGTCGTTGATGGTGTCAACGGCGTAGAGGTCCAGACGGAGAAGACCTGGGCCTATGCCAACGAGTTCATCCTCCCGCGCGTGATGGTCGTCACCAAGCTGGACAAAGAACGCGCGGATTTCGGCGCGGCGGTCGAAGGCGCGGCCAGGACTTTCAGCCGCGCCATCATTCCCTTCACGCTGCCCATCGGTCGTGAGAAGGATTTTCGCGGGGTCGTGGATGTGGTCCACATGAAGGCTTACGAATTCGACGAGGCGGGCAAGGCGCGCGAGATAGAGATTCCGACCGAAGGACGCGAGATCGTGGACCAGACGAGAGAAAGGCTCATAGAGTTGGTCGCGGAATCCGACGACGCCTTGATGGAGAAATACTTCGAGCAGGGCACGCTCGAAGAGCCTGACATCCTGCCGAACATCACCAACGCCATCGCCAACAGCAAGCTCTGTCCGGTCTTCGCCGTCTCCGCGATGACGCTCGTCGGACTCAGCACCTTCCTGGACCGCGTCATAGAGTTCGCGCCAGACCCCGCGCATCACGTCTTAGAGCATGGCCGCGAGGCAACTGACGGCGACGGCGACATCACGCGCAAGTATGATGACAGCGAACCCTTCTCCGCTTACGTCTTCCGCACCATCGCGGACCCATTTGCGGGCCGCATCAACGTCATGAAGATTATCAGCGGCCACGTCCAGACGGATGCCAACGTCTTCAACTCCACGCGCGGGGCGCAGGAAAGACTCGGCGCGCTCCACGTCATGCAGGGCAAGCAGATAGACAAGATTCCAGAAGCCCACGCCGGAGACATTATCGCCTGCGTCAAACTCAAGGAGACGCAGACGGGCGATACGCTCTCCGATAAGAATGCGCCGATTGTCTACGACGGCGTCCAGTACCCGGAAGCGGCCATCGCCTTCGCCATCGAACCCAAGTCCCGGCAGGATGAAGAGAAAATCTCCGTCGCCCTGCACAAGATTCTGGAGGAAGACCCCGCGCTGCACTTCGAGCGCGACGCGCAGACCAAAGAGTTCATCCTTTCGGGTTCGGGCCAGCTACACGTCGAGACCGTGATAGACAAACTACGCAAGCGTTACGGCGTAGAGGTCGCGCTGCATCCGCCGAAGGTTCCCTACAAGGAGACCATCACGCAGCGCGCGGAGGTCCAGGGGCGACACAAGAAACAGACGGGCGGTCGCGGCCAGTTCGGCGATTGCAAAGTCATCTTTGAACCCTTGCCGCCCGGCAGCGGCTTCGTCTTCGAGGACAAGATTTTCGGCGGCTCGGTCCCGCAGCAGTTCCGCCCGGCCATCGAGAAAGGCATTATCGAAGCCGCCCAGACAGGAGCCATCGCCGGGTATCCCCTCGTTGATTTCAAGGTCTCGTTGATAGACGGCTCATACCACGCCGTAGACTCGGACGAACATAGTTTCCGCGCTGCCGGACGCAAAGCCTTCCGCGCCGCGATTGAGAAGGTCAAGCCAGCGCTGCTTGAACCCGTCATGGATGTCGAGGTCGTCGCCCCGCAGGAATTCAGCGGAGACATCATGGGCGACCTCAACTCCCGTCGCGGTCGCGTGCAAGGGATGGAGATGAGCGGCAACCAGCAGGTCATCAAGGCTCAGGTTCCTATGGCCGAGATGCTCAACTATCAATCCACCCTCAACTCCATCACGGGCGCACGCGGCTCTTACCACATGCAGTTCTCCCACTACGACCCCGTCCCCGGCCAGATCGCCCAGAAGATAGTCGAACAGGCCCGCGCCGACGGCAGAATCAGGGGCGAAGAGGAAGAGTAGAACTCTCAACCAGCCATTCGCAGAGACAAAGAGAGCGCAGGATGTTCAAAGACTTAAGCTTGAATATTCCGCGCTCCCTTATTTGAAGGCTCCTATCATACGTGCCGTGAATTTTCCCGCTTTCATCTCAGACAGGTGTGAAGTGATAAAAAAGTTTCTGTGGTGTGCGCTGCTCTTTATCAGTTTCGGGACGTTGACGGTTCGCGCGCAGGTGACGGTCATTAAGGCGGGCAAGCTGGTTGAACCTGAGACGGGCACGACCAGCGTCAATCAGATTATCATCGTTGAGAGTGGAAAGATTAAGAGCGTTGGCCCACAGCTTGAGATACCTGCCGGGGCGAGTCTCATTGATCTCACTCATTCGACGGTGTTGCCGGGTCTCTTCGATTGCCACACGCACCTGTTGACAACCTGGAGGCCGAGTGCCGGATTGAATCCGACGGCGGAGGGATTGCTGCCGACCAGCCTGCGCTCGATACAGGGAGTCGCCAACGCGCGCGGAACGCTTGAAGCAGGATTTACGACCAGCAGAGATGTCGAAGTGGCCGCGCATTGTGATTCGAATGAAGACGCGCGCAGCGCCATAGCGGGCGGAGCGGCTTCCATCGAACATGGCCGCTGACCTTATCGCCATTCCCGAAAATCCGCTTGATAATATTCTGACGCTCAAGCAGGTGAGCTTTGTCATGAAGCATGGAAAAGTTTTCAGACAATCAAAGTGAAACTGGTGAAACATCGCTATGCTCTTCCTGCTTAGAGCGGATTGCAGTTGAATGTATGGAAAGAATTATTCACCACCGCAGACACAGAGCGCACAGAGTCAGCACAGAGAAATCAATTCAATAACTCTGTGCGGCCTCTGTGTCTGCGGTGGTGAACGCCTCGTTCCAGACACTCAATTGAGAACCGCTCTAATCATCCAGACGAGAAAGATCAGAGGCCGATGAGAATTTATTTCATGAACAGACGCTCTATGCTTCCTCCCGCCCTGTGGCCGCTCTTATTGATGCTGCTCATATGTTCCGGGGCCTGCTCCACCTCACCTCGCAGCGATGCCAACTCTACGAGCGGCACGGCTTCGGATGAACGCCCGGAGATTACGGATGAGAAGATTCGCTACAACATTGATGGCCGGAGGGTGGAAGGCGTGCCGGAAGAGACCAACGCCGCGCCGCCCATCAACTGGACCTTCTTGCCCGATGAGCCGAAAGAATTCACTGTGCTCGAAAAACAGATGAATGATGATCAGGCGACAATCGTCATTGATATGAAGACGCGCTCGGCGGAAGGGTCCAGAAATCCGCGCCAGCTATCCGGCAAACTCCGTTTGCATTGCGAACTGCAAACGGAACTGATGGTGCGGAAGTGGAGAATCGTCGAGGTGGAAAACATCTCCATGAAATACAAGGACGAGCCGAAGAAGGAACAGAAGAAAGAGCCGAAGAATGGGTCGAAAGATGAGTCCGATGATGAACAGGATGAAGAGCAGGGATGAATGACGAAGGCGGAAGGATGAAAGCAGAACTATGCGTCTTGAAGAGCTCTGCTTTCATCCTTCCGCCTTCCTGCTTCCGCCTTGCTCTCCTGCCCGCTCTCATTCGGAAGCGGGCAGGATGAGTTGGACCAGTAATTGATGCGGCAGGTTTTTATTGCTGTAGGACTGCGGTGTATGGCCCCGCGTGGTCCACAGTGTTTTTAGCGAACGTGTTGTTGGTGAAGGAAGTGACGGTCACGCCCGCGCCCGCGTTCGACCCCGCGTTGGTGGCATTGTTGATATTGCAATTCGAGAGGAAGGTCGCCACGGCTCCTCCCGCCTGAGTCGTGCGTACGCCCTGCGAATTATGCGAGATGGTGACACGTTCGAGCGTCATAGTGGCGGGCGTCGCGCCGTCCGGGGACACGCGGACGCCGATGGTAGAGCCGCCGCCGTTGCCCGAAATTTCCGAGTTGGTGACAGTCACCTGCGTATTGTCCTCAGCGTTGATGCCGATTACGTTATTTTGCAGATGCACGTTGTCAATCTCCGCCCGGAGCGTGCCGGAGGTGGTCTTCATGTAAATGCCCGCGTCATTATCAACGACGAGTCCGGCGCTGTTCTGCCCGCGCAGGTCGTTGATGTAGAGATTGCCTGAGGCGGTCAGGTTGGCTTTGACGAGATTATTCCCGAATTTTTCTATCTCCAAATCTTCCAGAATCACCGTCCCGCCCGCGTTGATCCAGTTGATGCCGTTGATGCTCGTCGCGCACGCTCCGCTGATGGAGAGATGGCGGAGGATGACCGTGTCTGTCGCCGCCACGTTGATGGTAAAGCCAGTGGTCCCCGTGGCGAGGACGGAAGCGATGGTCCCGTTGCCGTCAATCGTGATGGACTTGCTGATGGTTAGAGTGCCGTAGCCGCCCGAATCGAGCGTATCAATCTCACCACCGGCTGCGGTCTTGGAAAATGCTCCGGCGAAAGTCTTGCAGGGAGCCGTGCGGCTGCACGGGTTGAGATCGTCGCCAACGCCTGAGACCCACGTACGACAAGCCTGTGCCTGAGCGAAAGAAAAGCAGGCCAGAGTAAATGCCAGGACGGCGACAAGCTGGAATGCGAATCTGATTTTAGTCATTTAACCTATCTCCTTAATGGTGGACGCTGTGAAAGACTTGCGACAGCGTCGGGGTTTAGTCAAAGGCTGGATCGGAATAATGTCGTGGAAACCCCCAGGCTCTAATAAGCCAGCCAGGTCGTTTTTTGAAGTGGCGGGACAATAGTCCAATTTCATCACCAAGTCAACGAATTCCCGCACTGAAAGCGACGCCTGAATTACTGGACCTATCAAGGGAAAAACAGCGATTTATGGTCCAGCCAAATCGCGGCCTCCGTCGCGTCTTCCGCAGTGATGCGAGAGCATCCTTGAGAATCAAGGTCCGCCTTCAAATGCTCATGAAATTAAGGCGATGCCGCGCCGCGAATTTGAGATTGATTACCAGGCCCTCTTTTATTCTTGCTGTGTAGAAGAAACGCCGTGCCCGTTGGAAATTGCGCTACAGCCGGGGCCAGGCGTTTCTCTGACCTGCAAGCTGCCTTCGTATGTTCTTGGGTGAGACGCTGTTCCGGCGCACTTTTGCCGCATTTTCGCTGCGCCCTCGCTCTGAAGTTAATCGGACCAGGAATGATTGATTAAACCTCTGCCGAACTCTTTACCTACGGCCTTTGTCCCGCGCCGCAGAAGAGATGCAGGAGTGTGCCGGTCGCCACCGCGTATATCGCCCAATGGCTCAAAGGAGTGTAGAGATTCTGAAGCTGCGGTTCGTAGAAGAAGGCCGCGAGCAGGAGCAGGGTCGAGACGACGAGCAGCGTTGAGCCTGTAAATTGTAGGATGCGCCGCCAGAGTTGTCGTTCATAGAAGAAATAAGTGCCGATGCCCAGATGGACCAGCCCCGTCAACAGGATGTAAATATGCCTGGTGCGATAGAGCATACGCATGCCGTCCGGCATCTCGCGCAGATGATGATGATAGCGGTCCATGTACTGCCCCGTGAGCAGAAAGACCAGGAGGACCAGCAGGCCGAAGATTTGGTGAAAGCGCTTCATCCGTCGCAATCTGTCTCAGCGAAAATTTAAAAATAAAATTTTGCGCGCCAGCATCGCTTAAGATAACCTTCGGCCCTTGTTTGTCAATGGTTATCTTTCAGACAATAGTTATCTTTCAGAGAAGAGAGACATAGCATTTGCGGGCCGCCGTCGCCCGCAGTTTGGACCAGGAATCTTAAGTAAGGTGTGATGAGCAGTAACGGTATTGACTGGTTTCCGATTAAGCTCTCGTTCGCGGTGGCAAGCGCGGCGACCATCATCGCGCTCGTCGTGGGGTCCCTGCTGGCGTGGGTGCTGGCGCGGAGGCGTTTTCCCGGAAGAGATTTGGTGGACGCGCTTATCACGCTGCCGCTCGTCCTGCCGCCGACGGTGCTCGGCTATTATTTACTGGTCCTGCTGGGCACGCGCTCGCCCCTGGGTGCGTTTCTCTACCAACGCTTCGGCATCCGCCTAACCTTCACGGTTACGGCGGCGGTCATCGCGGCGACGATTCACGCGCTGCCGCTCGTGACGAAGAGTCTGCGCGCGGCCTTTGAGAGTGTGGACCGGGAATTGGAAGCCGTCGCACGCACGCTCGGACTCGACGGGCGACGCATCTTCTTTCGCGTGACGCTGCCACTGGCAAGGCGCGGCGTCCTGGCGGCGACGGCCCTGGCCTTTGCACGCGCGCTTGGCGACTTCGGCATCACCATCATGATCGCCGGAAACATCCCCGGCAAAACGCAGACCGCCTCCGTCGCCATCTACGACGCGGTCCAGGCCGGGCGCGACAACGAAGCCCTCACCCTCGCCGTCATCGTCTCCCTCATCGCCATCATCATGCTCTACCTCGTCAACCGCTTCGGGGCTAAAAACAGTGACGAGTGAAAACAAGTGATGAGTAATGAGTGATAGATGATGAACCGCACGCTTGTTCTTGCTCGTCACTCATCACTGCTTTTATGATTATCCGAGGAAGCCACGGAACTTCGCGGGGCCGTAGTCATAGCCTGGGAAGACCGCTCGCAGGTTCGTATTGCCGAGATGTTTCTGGACCACTTCGCCGAAGACATCGCGGAAGTCGGTCGTCAGGGCCAGGTCGCGACCCTCGTATAATTGGTCCGTTTTGAGGCCGGGCCAATCTCCGTAAACCTTACCGCCGCGCACGCCGTTGCCGATGACGAACATCGCGTTGGCGTGCCCGTGGTCCGTGCCGCGCGTGCCGTTCTCGCGCGCCGTCCGGCCAAATTCCGACATCGTTAAGATGACGACATCATTCATCCGCTGTTGGCCCAAATCCTGGACCAGCGCGCTGATGCCCGCGCCGAACTCCGCGAGGCGCAGGCCGAGTTGGCCGCCTCCGCTGCCTTCGTTAACGTGCGTGTCCCAGCCGCCCGTGTTGGTGAAGGCGATTTCAAGGCCGACGCCCGCTTTAATCAATTGCGCGATTTGCAGCAGGCTGCTGCCGAAAGCGCCGCGTGGATACTGCGCGCCGTTCTCCGGCTGGTACTGCGACGGGTTGACCTTCTTCAAAAAGTTGACGGCCTCGAAGGTCTCCTTGCCCGTGCCCTGCAAGACATCCTTGACGCTTTGATCGTAGATGGATTCAAACCCGCCCTGCACGCTGGCCGAAGAGGCTCCGGCGCGAATCGTAAAGTCGGAAAGGTTGCTGATGGCGAGCACGCTCGCGCGGCCTTGCAACACGCGCGGCAGATTCTGAGTTAAAGAGACGGCGCGAAACGAAGTCGCCTGTGAGTCTGTCTTGCTCTGCAAATAACGATTGAGCCAGCCGTCGCTCGTAGACTTAACGCCGGGCGTCGCGGACTCCATGTAATCCTGTGCGTCAAAGTGCGAGCGCGTATTATCCGGCGAGCCGACCGCATCCACAATCGCCAGACGCTTCGCATCCCACAATGATTTGAAGGGCGCGAGCGCGGGATGCAACCCGAAAAAACCATCCAGGTCAATCGCCGCATCTGCACCGCCCGCGCGCGGCTGCGGAATGGCGATGGTCGGGCGAAAATCGTAATAAGCCCGCTCGCCGTGCGGCACGACCATGTTGAGACCGTCCACCGCGCCGCGCTGGAAAATCGCTATCAGAGTCTTGCGCCGACCCGAAGGCCCGACACCCGCAGCCTCAGCCGTCAACGCCCGCTCAAGAAACGAAGGGGCCGCCGTCATCATCCCGATACTGGCGAGCGCCAGCCCACCGGACTTTAAAAAGAATCTTCGATTAACGCTCATCTTTAACACCTCTTGGAAGCAGTGACGAGTGACGAGTGACAAGTGACGAGCAAGAATTAGCTTACGGCTCGTCATCTATCGCTCATGACTCATCACTTGTTTTCACTCGTCACTTGTCACTCGTCACTGTCTTTGAAACTCAGGCGAGCCGAGAATAAGTCCGACGATGCGTGTGACTTCCGGGTTGCCGGAAGCAGCATCGTTGCGCGCCATCTCACGCCGGGCGGCGCGTGGGCCAACCCGTGTGCCGTCCACCTTGTCCGTCTTATCCGTCTTGTCCATCTCCGTCGTGTTGGGGGGAGCGGTCGTCTGTTGGGCCAACTGCTTGAGCAGAGTCTCTCTGGTTCCCTGCGAGACTTCGCCCTGCAAGATGACATTGATAAAGCGGTCGAGGATGCGCGACTGGTCCGCGAGCGTGGATGAATTAATTGGACCACTCAGAGATGCACCGGCGGCAAAGCGTGAGAGGTCCACGCGCGTGCCGTTGATGCGGTTGCCCGCGAGGGCCAGACAGAAGTTCAAACGCTCAAGCAGCGCGCCCGTGTTGACCCAGGCTTCCGCCATGTCCGCATAACCGTTCGGCGTTTGATAGCCGTAGAGAGGTTGGCCCATCCGCGAGACCCACTGTTGAAGGGCTGGCCCGCCGTTGGTCTCACCGCCGAGTGCGCGTATGGCGCTGACGGTCAGTTCAAAGGGCTGCTTGATCTTCGCGCGATACGCTTCCGGCGCATTGAATTCCGGCGAAGTGAAGATGGCGCGCAGGGTCTCCCGCACATCGCCGCCGCTCTTCGTGTAAGCGTTGGCGACGCGTTCGACGAGCGCCGGGCTGGGATTGTCCGAGACGAAACGCTGGCTCAACTGGAAGGCCAGATGCTTCGCCGTCGCCGGATGATGCGCCAGGATGTCCAGGACCATTAATCCATCCTTGAGGCCGCCGCCCGCAGGAATCTTATGACCGAGCACAAGCTTTTCGCCCTCGTCGTGCAGGCGCGGGTTAAAGTAGAACTTGCCAGCGTCTTCCATCTTGCCACCGCCGCCACCGCCAGCGCCGCGCGGCGCGAAGATGGTCCAACCCGTGAAGCAACGCGCGACCTCCTGCACATCCTTCTGTGTGTACCCGCCGTCCACGCCGAGCGTGTGCAACTCCATCAACTCGCGCGCGTAGTTTTCATTAATCCCTCGCTTCGCGCGCTTTGGTTGCGGCGTCTGTGCCTGGGCCTGCTGCGGCATGTTCGCGCCCGCCCCTCCGGCGTTCGGTCTGATATCTGGACCAGCAATTCCGCGACGGCGCATCATCATGTCCAGAAAAGGTCGCTGCTGCTGTGAGCCTCCCTGCAAGCCTCTATTGCGGCCCATTCCTGATTGCGCGTTGGGGCTGACGCTCTGGAAATTGTCCAGGTAAAAAAGCATCGCGGGGCTTTGGGCCGTCGCCAGCAAAAGGTCGTAGAACTTGCCCATCGCGTTCGGGCGAATCGTGTCGCGGTCGTAAGAGACGAGCAGCCACTTATCCGCGCCCTTGTCCGCAAAGACGTTGAAGTGGTTGGTCCAGAAATCAACCATCGCCTCTTGCAATTGCCGCTCGCTGTAAACGGCGCGCAGGATACGCGAAGCCTGCAACTGTGCGACCATCTGTTGCGGCAGGCGCAGGTCATTCTGTAAATAATAATCGCGTACCGCCTGCCGATACTCTTTATTCTTGCCAGCCGCCTGACCGTTATCATCAACCTTCGACGGAGCAGCGGCGGCGTTTGTCTTGCTCGCGCCATCTGCCGTCATCATCGCGGCGGACGCATCGCCCTCTTTAGAAGCCATGCCGGGAGATTGAGCGCCCGCTTCCGCCGCGCCCTTCCCCTTATTCTCGCGCAGCGCGGCCAGTTCGGGCGACAGCTTGCCCTGACGCTCCATTTGCTTGAACAGCCTGCCCGGCTGCGGAAACTTCTCGTAAAGCTCTGCGGTCGTCATCTTCAGCGCGTCCAGATTCTGGACCTTCGCTTCGGCCACCGCATCGCTCAGCGTTTCGGGATGCAACTGCTGCTCTATGTAACGGTCCAGGCCCAAAGCCCTGACCCGTTCCACGTCTCCCGGACGAGCGCCGAAGCCCGCGCGGTTGAGGACGTGCAGCATGCGCTGGTCCTCGCCCAGACGATTCTGCCGCGCCCTTTGCTGCGCGCTCGCGCCAGCGAGGAAGGTCCCCGCGAGCAGCGAGAAAATTGAGACGAGCGCCAGCGCGCGGCGCATCCCGCGTGCCTTCGCGTGATCCGAACTATTTTTGCGAGCGTTCATTTCGACACCATTCCGATTCTGCGAAAATTTGAATAAAGAATTGCCCGTGCGATCTCTCCCGGTCATAGTTTTAGACGCACGGCTCCGCCCAAAGGTTGAAAATTTTCGCCGCGCGAGGCGGGAGAAATAAGCCTTTTTTGGCCCTCCCCGGATTCATGCGCGGTTTCGCCTTGACGATGACGCCGGGGCGGACTCATACTGCCAGCCGGTTCCGTGTAATTAATTTCAACACACATACTATTTTCATTTGTCATTCCAAGGAGGGTGATGTGTCCGTACCGGCCTCTTATCATAGCTCGTCATACCGCGCCTGGCTTAACGAAGAGTTAGGCGCGACCATCGAATCCAAAGAACTCGGCCTCTCGAATCTACAGAAAAACTATCTCCGCTCGCGCTGGCTCGAACAGGTCCTGCGGATGGAGTACGAAGTCAGCCGCGCCCTCAAAAGACATAGAGCCTTGCGCGTCTTGACCGCCATCGGCAGCATCATCATCCTGATGCTCGTGAGCCTCAGAATTGACGAACAGAAATTGGTCCAGTGGGACACGGTCGTGCGTTACCTGACCGTCTTCTTCAGCCTCCTGGTGGCGGCCTGCATAGGCATCGAGCATCTCTTCGATTACGGCGAACGCCAGCGTCATTTCGAGCACAAACTGGAAAGGCTCAAGACAGAGGGCTGGCGCTTCTTTCAACTGAGCGGCCATTATCGTCACTACCTGACACACTCGGAAGCCTTCCCGGCCTTCGCCAACCAGGTCGAAGATTTGTCGCAGAGAGAGGTTGAGGTTTACAGTTCGCGTGTCATGACTGAGCGCCGAAAGGGAGGTGCGCCCGAAGCGGTCGAGATGCCAAAAAAGTTGGACCAGCCTCCAACGGAAATGAGCGCGCCAGCCGCACAGGTCACGCAGGCGCACACCAACACAGTTCCGGTCAGAGAGGTAGTCTCGCGGAGGCTCAATCAAACGCGGGCGCAGTAGTTGCTGCTTCGACAACCAACGGCCCGACGCCCTTCAAACTCAACTGGGAAACTCTCGTCGAACGCGAACCCGCGCTCGCCCTGCTTCATTCCGAACTCGCAGAGGTCACGGACGATGGTGGTCCATCCTTCTGCGCTAACAAATTCTGGTACATCCACGCAGACCCCAGACTGGCCGCGCTCGTCGGGCGACACGCGGAGAGGGACGACCCGCTCCTGCGCTCCCCGCAAGCCTACGAGACCGCGCGCCAGACCCTCTTCAGCCTCCTCCCGGACTGCCGCAACTGCGTCTGCCTGCCCTGGTGAAGAGCAAAAGAGCAGAGACTAGAGGTTAGAGACTGGAGGCTAGTTAAAAACAGCTTTGCTTTCCCAGCCTCCAGTCTCTAACCTCTATAGTGGTTTGCAGTTGAGTGCGACTACGTGTCAGTCCCGCCTGCTTAAGCCGGGCGGGTCTCTAGCTCAAACAGGAACCCGCCCGGCTTAAGCAGGCGGGACTGACAAGGACGCTTGCCGCCATGGTCGCACCCAATTGAGAACCGCTATAGTCTCTGCTTTCCCTTTCACCGAACGGGTCGAGGGTAGCTGACGGGGCTGCGATTCCCTTCTCTATCAATGGCGCGGACGCCGAAGAAGTAGTTGTCCTTGGACATTCCCTTCACCGTAAAACTCTTGACGTTGCCGACGTTGAGCGAATTGGTCCAGACGGGCGAGGTCGTTTCGCGCCAGACTATTTCATAGCCCGCGAGGTCCGGTTCCGTGTTGGCGTCCCATTGTAAGTCCGTATCGTTGGTCAAACGCCTGGTCACGATGCCGACTCCCTTCGGCGCAGCCGGGGCCAGCGCGAGGGAGGCCAGCGCGGCGGCATTGACGCGCGCGACGGAGGCGATGAAGTTGAAGTCGTCGAACTGCGGCAGGTCTCCGTACTGCACGCCGTTCTCCAAGCGCACGTTCTGGTGCTGGTGGTTGTAGTTCTCATTCGGTTCGCAGAAACGCACCGCCGGATAGCCGCGCTCTAAGAACGGAATGTGATCGCCGCCGCGCAGGTAACGGTCGCGGCGATAGACCATCATGACCTTCATGCCCGGCACGTAACGCACGCCAGCATCTTTGATAAAGCGCGCGAGTTGGCGCGAGCTTGAGTCATTCTCGCCGCCGACGCTGCGCCTCGTGCCAGCCTCTTCCGTCGTC
The DNA here is from genome assembly GCA_036009045.1 of Pyrinomonadaceae bacterium. GTDB lineage: Bacteria > Acidobacteriota > Blastocatellia > Pyrinomonadales > Pyrinomonadaceae > DASYML01. Next base: position 4,624 of record DASYML010000068.1, on the reverse strand, counting down.
TCGTTTGAAGGGACGCCCTCAGAGAAGACGCGTACCGTGTGCGTGTCTCGGACGCCGTTGCCGCCGAGGCTGCTGCCGATGATGTCGTTGGTGAACATCCCCTGTATGTCCAGGTTCTTCTGCTTCGCCTGCTCCGCGAAATAGGTCGAGCCGAGCAAGCCCTGCTCCTCGCCCGCGACGGTCATGAAGATAATGGTCGCGTCGAATTTGTAACGAGACATGACGCGCGCCATCTCCAACACGGCGGCAGTCCCGGAAGCGTCGTCGTTCGCGCCCGGCGCATCACAGTTCGCATCCGTCGGACTCGTACACATCGAATCATAGTGGCCGCTCACGACGTAGAGGCGATTTTCAGAGGCGGGCTGTGTTCCCTTCAGCGTGGCGACGACGTTCGTGATGATGGTCGGTTGCGGAACGCGCCCGCGCGGCGGCGGATTGGCCGCCTGCTCGTGTGATTGCTTTTCGACGGTCAGGCGTCCGCCGGTCCCTTCGGCAATTTTGGAGAATTCGCTGTAAAGCCAGTCGCGCGCCGCGCCTATCCCGCGCTTCGGATTGTCCTGCGCGGAGAGCGTACTGCGCGTCCCGAACGAGACGAGCATATTGATGGTGCGCTCGATATTGCGCGCGTCAATCTCCGAAACGATGCGCGCGATTAAAGAATTTCCCGGACCGACCTCGCTGGCCCTCCGGCGCGTCTCGCCTCTCTCTCGACGCATCGAGCGCTTCACAGCTTGCGCCCGCGCGGCTGGACCACTAATCGTCAACAGGCAGACAACCTGGACCAGAAATAAAACGACCGAGACGGCTTGACGAAAGGCATGAGTCATTCTCATCATCCGAACTCAACCTCCCTCTCTCTTTTCTGTGAGCGGCTTCGATGGAGCGCCCCTATAGCGGTTCTCAATTGGATGGGACCATTGCGGCAAGCGTCCTTGTCAGTCCCGCCTGCTTCAGCTGGGCGGGTCATTGCTGAGCAAGGAAACCCGCCCAGCTGAAGCAGGCGGGACTGACACGTTGTCGCACTCAACTGCAAACCGCTATAAATTAACAGCGACAGGAGAGCACTGACAAGCAAGAAAGGCAGTCAGGAGTCAGGAGTCGGGAGTCCAGAGTCTGGAGCCATGAGTGAAAGCATAGCTCTTATCACTCGCCTCTCTTGACTCATGACTCCAGACTCCTGACTCCCGACTGCTTTTAGTGTATCCGGTAGGCGCGATTCTTCCAGACGACGATGACTTCGCCACCGAGTTGTTCCGCGATGGTGCGTAAGGTTGGTTCGTCCGCGAGCAGGGCGCGATATTGTTCGGAGCCGCGCGAGACGTTGACGGTGGCGCGCGAAGAATTGTATGCGGTGTCAACCCAGGCGCTGCCCTGGCGGCGGAAGGTGCGTCCGCCGACGTTGCGCTTTTCGCCCGCGTTCTCGTTCGCGGGGGCGCTCTCACTCGCCACCTTCGATTCTGATTTCATAGGCCCAGCCGCTCTCTTGCGCGCGACGGATGCATTGGCAGATGGTGACGCCGCCTTTGCCTGTTTGTCCTTTAAGGGGGACGCGTTCTCCTCCGTTCCGTCAATCGTCATGTCGCGGCCACGGTCCATGCTGCGCGCCTGTTGTTGCTGCTGCTGTTGTCTCCGTTGTTCGACTGCGCGTGCGCCGCTCGTTGATTCCCTGGTATATCCAAACGAGTCGTCTCTCTGCTGCTGCGGCGTTGGCGCGCTGGCGACCTCATCGGCGGATTGGGCGGGATTATCTTTAGGGGGTCCGGCCTTACTCGCGGTCTCTGGCCGTGTTGACACTTCGCCCGCTTTGCTCAGCGGCGCGGGTGGTCCAGCGCTCGGCGTAGAGCTACTCAACGCGTCCGCATCGGTGCGCGTTGATGGAACAACTTCTTTTCCTGCGCCGCTTTCTTTGGGCGAGTCCGAGTCATTCTTTTCCCGCGTCCTGACGGAAAACTGGTCCGTATTATTATTCGCGGTGGTCGCGGAGTTGGAAATATCGCTCTGCGTCTTTTCGTCCGTCGGTGCGTTTGTCTTAGCGCTCTCTGAAGGGGCTTGAGGATGATTCTCCTCGACGTTATCCCTGATGGCGCTGGCGTGCACTGGCTCTTTGTTTTGCGCGACGAGCGCGCTGTCCGTTCGCTGCCGCGTGGAGATGTAGGCGACCGAGATAATCGCCAGCAGGGCCAGCGCAGGAACGCCGTAACGCACGACCGGCAGGGTGAAGAGCGCGGTCAAACTCTGCCACCATGATTTGTCCTTCGAGATGTCCTGCGTAGGTGTGGCCGCGCTTTTATCTAATGTCGCCGCGCCGCCTCCCGCGAGCGCCAGGTCCGTGACGAGTTTGCGGCACGTCTCACAGTCCGCCAGGTGCGCTGTGTAGCGCGCACGCGCCGCAGGCAAGAGAGCGTTCTCCGCGTAAGCGTTCAACTCGTCCGCGTCCAAGTGCTCTGTGCCATTCATCAAAGAGGTTCCGTTATCGCCGCCATCAACGCTGCTATCGCCCGCGCCGCTCCTGAACTCATCGGGCACACCCGTCTCCCTGCGCCGCGCCAGACGACTCAGCAGGATGTCCATCTCTTTTTCATTTGTCAGCTTCATTGACTCAGCCGGAACAGGCACTCTCGCCTTCTACTAAAGAACGCTCCGCGCGCGCTTTTCTTGCTCTCCATCTTCAGACAGTTCTCACTCGCCAGCTTTATCTTAAATGGTCCATTTTTCGGAGAGAGCCATTCATCTTTCTCATCTTTCTATTCACCGTGCCGCGCGGAGTTCTCGCCCGCCAGAGCCTCTCTTGAGAGCATCAATTCCATGTCCGTCTCAAGATGCGTTGCAACTTCGGAGAGCGAGCGCGTCGTCTCGCCCTGTGTCCATCCGTGCTCTTTTGTGAGGATAACTTCGACGCGCCGCCGCACCGCCGCGTGGACCTTCGTCAGACGGCGGCTGGCGGTCGCTTCATGCACGCCGAGCACGGCCCCCGCTTCGCGCAGTCGCAGCCCGTCGAAATAGTAAAGCCTGACGAGCAGGCGATCTTCCGCCTCCAACTCATTGATAGCCCGCGACAGCGCCGCAGAGACATCTCGCGCGGCCCTCGCGTCAGCCAGGGCGTGTTCCGGGTCCGCGTGTCGCCCCCCCGCGCCGAAAGTCTCCGCGCCCTCATGAGACTCGCGCGCGAGGCGATCAAAATCCGCGTCCTCTTCCGTCTGGACCAATTTTCCCTGCTTGCGATGCTGGTCCACCGCGAGTTGACCCACGACCGCGCGCAGCCAGCCGCCGAGGCTCCCGCGCCCCGAATAGTAAGCCAGTTTGCCCGAAGGGCGTCCATCCTCGCGCACGCGCAGGCCGTATAGTTCGGCCCAGATTGATTGGGCCACATCCTCCGCCGCGTCCTCGTTGGAAGAAGCGTGCCGCGCTGCGGATTTAACCGTTGCCCCGTATCTCTCCACCAGATCGCTCCATGCTTGTTGGTCGCCGCGCTCGCAGGCGATGATGAGGCAGAGGTCATCAGCGTAGAGCGTGTCCATAAAATGATTGACGGCCTGCGCGCTCGCGTGCGGGTCGTCGCGCAACAAATATTTTTCGAGCGCCGCGCGCAGGCGCGGGGCCAGCGTCGCGGCATCCAGCAGGCGCGCGTCTGTCGCACGCGCGATGAGACGCGACGCGCCCGCCTGAACGAGTTGCTCTGTTTGTGCGGTTATCTGGCTCACGGGGGATTTCTCAAAAGACCGCTCTTCCGCTCTATGCTATCACGAAAGACGGAATTCAGAAGCCACGAGTCAGGAGCCAGAAGAAAGGCAGTTGAGACCTGCTGGCGTTAACATCTGCAACCCTCCCGGCCCTTGCTTCCAGACACCTGAATTCGCTGGCTCGCCTCTTCAAGGATGCTTCTCCTCCATAGATGCGTTGTACTTTGACACTGCCCGCGCGCGTGGGATAGATTTTGAGAGTAAAGGAGCAGCAGACAGAACTCGAAGTCAACAGCAACGCGTTCAAGCGGTCTTCCCTTCTGGCTCCTGCCTTCTGCCTTTCGTTTATGCTTCGCGTCACTGAAATATTTCGTTCGATTCAGGGAGAGTCCACGCACGCGGGACGCCCCTGCGCTTTCGTGCGCCTGACGGGTTGCCCTATGCGTTGCGTGTGGTGCGATAGCGAGTACACGTTCAAGGGGGGCGAGCGCGTCTCTCTTGATGATGTGATGGCGCAGGTCCGCGCGTTCGCCTGTCAACTGGTGGAGGTAACGGGTGGCGAGCCGTTGGCCCAGCGCGAAGCCTTCACGCTCATCACACGTCTGTGTGATGAGGGCTATGAAGTTTTAATAGAGACGGGCGGCTATGTTTCGACTGAAGAGGTTGACGAGCGCGCAAAGTTGATACTCGACGTGAAGTGCCCTGATTCCGGCGAAGAGGCGCGCAATCATTGGCCCAACCTGGAACGCCTGCGCGCTGAGATGGACGAGGTCAAGTTTGTCATCGCCAGCCGCGCCGATTGGGACTACGCGCGCGAAGTGATAGGGCATTATGAACTGGAAAGACGCGCCCGCGCCGTCCTCATCTCGCCCGTCTGGGGCGCAGTTGATCTGGCCGAAATGGCCGACTGGATTTCCTCCTCCGGCATGAACGTCCGCATGCAA